>JBKQNU010000120.1:0-37243 GCA_052145815.1 Occallatibacter sp. | reverse complement strand
GTGCACACCGGCAATGCGTTGCGCGGGTACCATGTGGGGCGCATGGCGCGCAGCCGTGGTGCCTGGGTGGTGTATGGCGGCATTCATGCGACGCTATTCCCCGAGGAAGCGCTGGAAAGCGGCGAGGGGCATGCAGTGGTGAAGGGCGACGGCGACATTGCCTGGGGCAGGGTGGTTGCGGATTGCCTGTCCGGCAAACCGGCTCGCGTGTATGAAGGCGGGCGCATTGAGGGTAGCCAGTTTCTGGCCGCGCGCTGGGATCTGATGAATCCAGCGAAGTATATGTGGGCCTCGGTGCAGACCATTCGCGGATGTCCCAAGCACTGCTCGTTTTGCAGCGTGTGGCGCACCGACGGCCAGAAGCCGCGGCAGCGAAAGTTCCAAAGCGTGATTGACGAGATTGTTGAGCTGCGACGGTTGGGCTTCAGGTTTATTGCGCTGGCGGACGATAACTTCTATCCGGTGACGTTTACCGATTTGCGGCTGGCGCGGGAGCAGGGAAATACGGCCAGGCTGGAAGAGCTGACGACGATTCGCAATGAGCGGCTGCAACTGATGGATGAGCTGGCCAAACTGCCCAAGGACATGGTGTTCTTTACGCAGATGACGATGGAAGCCGGCGAGGATGGGAGTTATCTGGATGCCATGCGCAGGGCTAACATCAAGGGCGCACTGGTAGGTGTGGAGGCAGTAACTCCGGAAGGATTGAAGGCAGTATTCAAGGATTGGAATTACTCCGGCGAGGCGCTGGCAAAGCAGTTACAGACATTCAAGCAGCACGGCGTGCATGTGCTGGGTTCCTTCATCTTCGGATTGCCGACCGACAGGCCGGCCACCTTTGACGCGACAGTAGCCATGGCGATGAAGGCGGGCGTGACGTTTGCCCAGTTTGTGATGATGACGCCGTTTCCCGGAACAGTGGACTTTGGACGATGGGAGAAGGAACAGGCGCAGCATCCGACCATGGTGGGCGACGTGCCGATTACGCGCTACTGGATGATTCCGACCGAAGTCCGGCCGAAGATGTTCACGCCGCATCCAACCATGAGTTCCGACGAGATACGGGAACGGACGCAGAAGGTCTGGGATACGTTCTATACCTGGGGAGCGATCTGGAGGCGATCTGCGTGCACGCCCAATTTGAAATCGAGAATTGCTTTCATGTTTCTGTCCAAGTTATATCGGCAGATGTACGCGGGGACGGGGATCTCGACAGACAGCGCGCGGCGGAAGAAGTCGAAGGCCTGGGCCAAGTGGACGGCACGGCAATGCAAAAAGCTGTTTGAGGCGCGGCCAATGCCGGAACTGGCCGGGCCGGAGTGGGAACTTGGGATCCCATCCATGGGGCAGGCGGCATTTGACGGCGGCGGCGGGTCAGACGCGCAAGGACCGTTCGTTGTCTTTACCAAGAATTGATTTTCGGGCGCAGACTACGGGCTGCGCACCGGAGACGGCGGCGACCCGGCGTCTTTTGGCCCCTCAGGATGGCAGCATAGATAGAAGAAGGGTACGGGCTGATACTCGTACCCTTTTGTTGTTACTAAATCTTAACTCGCGAGTTACGATGTGAGTTACCAGCCAAGGACATAGGCGAAGATTAGCGGCGCTACGATCGAGGCATCGGATTCGATGATGAACTTGGGCGTATCTTGGCCTAACTTCCCCCAGGTGATTTTCTCGTTGGGGACGGCGCCCGAATAAGAGCCATAACTCGTCGTTGAGTCTGAGATCTGGCAGAAGTAGGCCCAGAGCGGCACGTGCTCGCGCTGCAAATCCTGGTGCAGCATGGGGACGACGCAGATGGGGAAATCGCCCGCGATGCCGCCCGCAATCTGGAAGAAGCCTAGCGGGGTTTTCGCCGTTGTTTCCGTGTACCACTCGGCCAGTTCCATCATGTACTCGATGCCGGTGCGCACGGTGTGCACGTTTTTCACGTCGCCACTGATGCAATGGCCGGCGTACATGTTCCCCAGGGTCGCGTCTTCCCAGCCGGGGACGAAGATGGGGAGATTCTTTTGTGCGGCGGCCAGCAGCCAGCTATTTTTCGGGTCGATCTGGTACGACCTTTCGAGATCGCCGGAAAGCAGAATCTTGTACATGAACTGGTGGGGGAATAAGCGCTCGCCAGCCTTGTCCGCGCGCACCCATTCTTTGAGCACTTCATTCTCGATGCGGCGCATGGCCTCCATCTCGGGGATGCAGGTGTCGGTGACGCGGTTCATGTGTCGCGCCAGCAGCTTGGCTTCGTCGGTGGGGGTGAGATCGCGGTAGTGCGGCACGCGCTCATAAAAATCGTGAGCCACGAGGTTGAAGACGTCTTCTTCGAGATTGGCGCCGGTACAGCTGATGCCGTGAATCTTGTCCTGGCGGATCATTTCGGCGAGCGAGAGACCGAGCTCGGCTGTGCTCATGGCGCCGCCGATGGTGACAAACATTTTCCCGCCGGAGGCGAGCAGCTTGTTGTATCCCTCGGCAGCGTCAATGAGTGCGGCGGCATTGAAATGGCGATAGTGGTGTTTGATAAACGAAGTAATTGAAGACATGGCGCTTTCCTCACTTTTGTGGAGGGTGATTTTCCGATGATTTCAACCGGAAGGTCTCCCGCGGATTGTCCTTTCTCACGCGAGAGGCAGCGGGTGCGCTCCAGGAGCGTTTTCGGAAACAAAGGATTCCAAAAACGCCGACGACGAGCACACTGGGTCGAGGAACTGCCCCTAATGAAATTACCATACGCGGGTTGCCGGAATGATGAATGCGGGGCGGATCGGGGGTTAGCCGGCCTCGGGCTTTTTCTCTATCTTTGCGGGATCGAGAATGCCGAGGGATGCGGCAAGGCCAAGCATGGCTTCGGGCATGGTGCTCATCTGCGAGCCCGGTTGCCTGAGATCGAAGGAGGTTCCCTGCAGCTTGCCGATGAAGGGTGGTCCGAACTGTTCAAGCCGCCTGATGGACTCGGCATTGGCGGCCATATCTCCAGCCATGCCCGCAAGCAAGGCGATCATCCAGTGGAGATAGGGATTCGCGCCGTCAATGTGATCCCGCATGCCTTCAAACCAGGTGCGGGCGCCTTTGGGGTTGGAGGCGATGGCGTTGTAGGCGTTGCGGCCGAAGGTCTCTGCAAACTGCCGGCGATGGCCGAAATCGTTGCGCCAGCTGTTGAGGAAGAGCTCTTGAGACTGAAGCTCGGCGATGGGGCGAAGGATAAAGATCGAGCACCGGCAGCAGATGTTGAAAGCGTAGAAATTCATTCCGGTCGCGGTGCATTTTTCCCCCAGGGCGGGAAGGTTCTCCAGCCGGCAGACGGCCGCGACGGCGCCTATCTTCCTGGCGGCGATATATGCGTCCGCCATGGGCTTGGCGGTGAAGAGCGGCAGAATGGTCTTGGCCCCGTCCGAGGTGGTGACGGAAAAAGTGTGGCCTTGCTGCGGATAGACGAGGTAAAAAAGAAGCTCCGGTTTGGCTTCAGTCTTTTGGAGTTCCTGGATCTTGAGGAATGCTCCGCCGAAGTACATCTGCGCGCCTTCCAGAGTGGAGACGAGCTGCGCGCAGGGCGGGACTGGCTGCTGCTGCGCCGGCTTTGCGGCTGGCTGGGGCGCGGGCGCCGCACTGGGCAAGGGTAGAGTTTGATCCGATGTATGAGCCGGGGAGGTGCTTGTGGTGCGAAGGTCGAGCGAGGTGAGGCCTGGGTCGTCGCCCCTGCCTGGTTTTGGTTTGAATAGATCAAACAATGTGGCCTCCGGGTAACCAGATCATCCGCTAAGATGTGTTTACGGCGCAACAGAATTCTGCAGGCGTGGCAGGGCAGACGAGATCGGGAGGCGCAAATGGGCGCGGGCGACGAGACGACAATTCTGAATGAGCCAGGGATTGGCAGCCCCAAGGATGCGACCGAGTCCGATGGCGGGGGCGGGAAGATACGGTGCCCGATCTGCGGATGGACGCCGGAGAGCGACTCGAAGTGGATGTGCACCTGCAAGCACTTGTGGAATACGTTCGATACAGGCGGCGTGTGTCCGGCGTGCATGACGCGATGGGCGTTCACAATGTGCCCTTCCTGCGGATCCTGGTCACCGCATTCTGACTGGTATCTGAACCTCTAGAGTTCGCCGCGGGCCGGAGCACGCCGGGCGATTGCGTGCGGTCTTCGAGCAGCGCGTTCACCCTTTCCATCCCCTGGAAGGCCTGGCCCGCTTAGACGGCGCCGGGCTTTGACGCGCGCACAGCGACATTTTCGATCACGAGTCAGCAGGCACGCTGATTCTCGCCTCGAGCGGCGGTCGAGTTGCGCTCGAGGGGGTTCGGCCTGGCATGTGAGCCAGATCACCCAGAAGTGGTCTTATTGCGTGGCTAAGCCCGTTTACGCAGAGATTCTGCGCACATGGGATGGCAACAGATTCTGGGAATCTGACTTATGCCTGTGGTGCTCATCACATACGGCGGTGTGTCGTGCGGCATATCACATGGAGCGGGTACAGTTACGGCCAGAATCTGGCTCAGGAGAAAACGATGAACAAGAGAATCAGAATTGCGGCGTTGGCGCTGATGGCAATTTCCTTTGCGGGAACTGCGTTCGCGCAGACATCGGCGGCAGACATTTACAAAGCAAAATGCGCAATGTGCCACGGAGCAGACGGGCTTGCCACCACCCCCACTGCGAAAAACTTCAAGGTGCTCTCATTCAAAGATCCGACGATGGTGAGCGCCTCCGACGCGCAATTCATTGCCTCAACCAAAGACGGGAAGGGCAAGATGCCGGCCTACAAGGACAAACTGACGGATGCGCAGATCAAGGATGTGATCGCGTTCATTCGCACGCTGCAGAAGTAGGGGAACAGACGAAGCAGACCCTGACCGTGCGGCGTGAGCCTGAAAAGAACGAGCCAGGAGAGAGAGGCCGAAAGGCCTTTCTCTCCCGCCTTGGACGCGGCAGGGATTGAGCGGAGACAACATGAAAGCCGTTTCTTCGATGACCCCTACCTTTTTCGCAACCCTATTTATGGCGTTGGCCACTGCCGGCATCATCCAGGCGCAGACGGATTGCCTGGGCTGCCATGGCGACGCCGGGATGCAGGATGGGTCGGGGCACAGCATCAGCGTGGATGCAGAGAAGTTTCATTCGAGCATCCACGGAAGCCTGGAATGCAGCAATTGCCATAGCGATATCAAGGAGTATCCGCACCCCGACCACATTGCGCCGGTAAAGTGCGCGACGTGCCACACGGAAGAAGCAGCGGGGCTGGTTGGCAGCGTGCATGCGGACGGGGCGGAACATCCCTGCACGAGTTGCCATGGCGATGCGCATTCCATCTATCCGAAATCCGATCCGAAGTCGGCGGTCTATCCGCTCAACGTTCCGCGCACCTGCGGGCAGTGTCACGGCACGGAGGGAATGGCGAAGAAGCATGGGCTTGCGAGCGTGTATCCGTTGTATTTGGACTCAATCCACGGATTCGCGCTTAGCAAGGAAGGTCTTCTTGTTGCGGCCAATTGCCAAAGCTGCCATGGTTCGCATCACATTTTGAGCCGTACCGATCCACTGAGCCCGACAAACAAGAAAAATGTTCCAGCCACTTGCGGAAAATGCCATGCGGGCATTACCGAGAATTACCTGGGCGGCGTGCATGGCAAGGCCATCACGGCGGGCAAGATGGATGCGCCGGTCTGCTCGGATTGCCACACGGCACACGCGATTGAGCAGCCGACGGCGGATGCGTTCCGCATGCAATCGACGCCCATCTGCGGAAACTGCCACAAGGAAAAATTCTCGACCTACCGGGACACGTTCCACTCGCAACTGGGTGCGCTGGGCGGCTATGTGGAGACGGCGCGCTGCTGGGATTGCCACGGTGCGCACGATGTGTTGCCGGCCTCTGACCCGCGCAGCCCGGTGAACCAGGCAAACCTGGTGGCCACCTGCGGACGATGCCATGCGGGCGCCAATGCGAGCTTTGTGAAGTATCAGCCGCATGCCAACGCGCGCAACCGGAAGTTGAATCCGGCTCTCTACTACATCCGTTTGTTCATGAACCTGCTGCTTGCCAGCGTGCTTACGTTCTTCGTGATTCACACCGTACTTTGGTTGATCCGCTCGCGATATGACCAGGTCAAGCGCAAGGCGGCAGAAGGAGGAAAGAATGCCTGAGCTTGAAAAAACTGACCCAATTAAAACTGACACGGTCCAAGCAGTGGAAGCGAGCGGCGGGAACGTTCACGCAGAGAGGTTTTTCCAGCGCTTCACGCGCGCGCAGCGGTACATGCATGCGGTGCTTTTCACAACGTTTCTGGGGTTGGCGGGCACCGGGTTGCCGCTGCGTTTCAGCCAGAGCTACTGGGCGCGGAAGTTCGCCAGCGGCGTGGGCGGGTTCGGGGCCATCCTGTTCTTCCACAAGCTCTGTGCGCTGGTGCTGACGGTCGCATTCCTGATTCACGTGAAAGACATTTTTCAGCGTGGCCTGGTGAATCGCGAGAAGGGAATCTTCTGGGGTTCGACCTCGATGGTGGGCAACTGGAAGGACGTGAAGGACCTGCTGGGGCACCTGCGCTGGTTTGTGGGACTGGGACCGAAACCGCAGTTCGAGCGCTATGCGTATTGGGAAAAGTTCGACTACTGGGCGGTGTTCTGGGGGATGATCGTGATCGGCTTCTCAGGCTACGCGATGTGGTTCGCTCCGTTCTTTGCGCACTTTTTGCCGGGGTGGGCGCTGAATGCGGTGCTGGTGATCCACAGCGAAGAGGGGTTGCTCGCGATTCTGTTCATCTTTTCGATTCACTTCGTCAACACGCATCTGCGGCCGGACAGTTTTCCGATGGACATGGTGATCTTTACCGGTGTGGAGAGCGAGGAGGAGTTCAAGAACAAAAGGCCGCTCGAGTACGCGCGGATGGTGCGCGAAGGCAAGCTCGAGAAACGGATTGGGGAGAAGCCGGCAACGTGGCAATTGAATTTCAGCAAGGTGATCGGGTTCACGGCAATCTCGATCGGGCTGATTCTTCTGGTGCTCACGTTGACGGCTTATTTCGGGGAGTAGTGTGTAACCTCCCAGGTCTCAAGAACGAGACCTGGGGAACCCAGATTGTATGCGGAGATGAACGAGGTCCTGAGTCGAGCGAGCTTCCCCAGAGCAAGAGGCGAGCATGTCCGGGCTGAGCAAGTTGTGGAAGCGCGATAGCAGAAGCTTTTTAATCGGAATCGTTGCAGTAACACTGATTGGTTGGAACTGTTCGGCGAAGGCTGAGCACAAAATCAAGGACGAGGACTGCCTTCAGTGCCACTCCGATAAAACGCTGACCAAGGACGTCAACGGCAAGCAAGTCAGCCTGTTTGTCGACCAGGGCAAGCTGAAGCATTCCATCCACGGCGGCATGTTCGGCTGCGTTGACTGCCACACGGATGTAAAAAGCCTGGCGCACGATGTGCCGCCCAAGAAGGTGACCTGCGCGCAGTGCCATGCGGATGCCCAGGAAGCCTATTCGCACAGCTACCACGCGAAGACGGCAAAGGCTGGGAACGCGCCTGCGGCGAATTGCCAGGATTGCCACGGGGGCGAGCACGAAATACTCGCGGCGAGTGACGCGAAGTCGCCGGTGAATCACTCGAACATTCCTGCCACCTGCGGGCGATGCCACGGACAGAAGTTTCTGATGGAGTCAAACGGGGAGAGCGCGCAAGCGTTCATCTCGTACCAGGACAGTGTGCATGGCCGTGCCGTCGAGAAGGGCTCACTGAAGGCCGCGGTATGCACCGATTGCCACGGCGCGCATGAGATTCTGCCGGCGAGCGATACCAAGTCGCCGATTTCGAAGGCCAGCGTTCCGGGCACGTGCGGCAAGTGTCACACGGAGATTGAAAACACATTCAACCAGAGCATTCACGGGCAGGCGATAGCGCGCGGCAACCAACTGGCGCCGGTGTGCACGGACTGCCATGGCATTCACTCCATCAAGTCTCCTGTAAATCCCAATTCGCCTGTTTCGGAGAAGAACCTTTCTCGCGATACATGCGCACGCTGCCACGAAGGCGTGCGGCTGTCGCAGGAGTTTGGCGTGCCGGGAAACCGCGTCAACAGCTACTTCGACAGCTATCACGGGCTGGCTGCTGAGGGCGGCTCAGTTGTGGCGGCGAATTGCTCAAGCTGCCATGGGGTGCACGATATTCTGCCTTCGAGCGATCCGCGTTCGACCATTAATCGCGCGCATCTGGACGCAACCTGCGGTAAATGCCACAAGGGCGTGACACAGAAATTCACGCTGACTCGGGTGCACATGGAAGACGGCATACATCCGAGGGACATCGGGTCAATTATGGTGCGGTGGGTGCGCTGGTTTTACATATTGCTGATCGTTGTCGTGATCGGCGCCATGCTGCTGCACAACCTGATCATCTTGCGCAGCAAAGCCATAACGCGGCGGAGAATGCAGAATCCGTTCATGACGCGCATGACGACGAATCAGCGCTGGCAGCATCTGATTCTGCTCACCAGTTTCATTGTGCTGGTGATTACGGGTTTCGCATTGAAGTTTCCTAACTCATGGTTCGCCGAGTTACTTGGCATGGGAGAGAAGCTGCGCAGTGTCACTCATAGAGTCGCTGGCGTGGTGCTGATTGCGGCGGGAATTTATCACGTCTTCTATCTGGCGGCTGCGCGGGAAGGTCGGCGGCTGATCTGGGATCTTGCGCCGCGGCCGAAGGATGCATTTGACGCGCTGGGCACAATGCGCTACTACCTTGGCCTGAGTTCGGATCGGCCGAAGTTCGGACGCTTCAGTTACGCGGAGAAGGCGGAGTACTGGGCGCTGGTGTGGGGCACGGCACTTATGGGCGTGACCGGCGTGATGATGTGGGCCAAGGTGTGGGTGGGCAATCTGCTGGCGCGCTGGTGGGTGGATGTGGCGACGGCGATCCACTTCTACGAGGCGATTCTGGCTACGCTGGCGATTCTGGTGTGGCACTTCTACCAGGTTTTCTTCGATCCGGACGTGTATCCGATGAACTGGGCGTGGTGGGATGGGAAGATGCCGGTGGAGCACTACCGGCATGAGCATGGGCTGGATGCGGAGGGGCTTGCGGAGGCTGAGGGCACGGATGAGAAAAGGCCCCCAGGTTCGGAGTAGTGGGTGAGGGAGGTTCGGACGGAGTCTTACGGTTGAGCGGAATATTCCCTCGGGGGCTAAAGCCCAGGAAATGTAGCGTCATTTGACGTACGGGCTAAAGCCCGTACCCTTCAAGACGACTGCATGGGTAAAGAGCGCTTCAGATGCGCCAGTCGTCGGGGCGCCAGGTCTTGATGCGCTCTTTGATCTGCTTGCGGGTGAGGTTTTGTTCGAGCGCCTCTTTGGCCAGGGCAACCACTTCGTCGTCCGATGCAAAGCGCAGGCCGATCAGCTGGTCTTCAGTTAGGTGATAGATTTGCGCGTGCCACTCGGCCGGCGCCAGAGCCTGCAGGCGGATACGCTCTTCGAGGCGGATGACGCGGTCCTGCACCTTAAGGGGGTAAGTGCGCAACTTGGAGGCGGGGATGAATGCAGCGATGGAGAGAATGACCAACCATTCGGTGAAATAGTTCAGGTCGTGCCACGCGTAGCTGAGCATTACGAACAGGTTGACGGCAAGAACCGTGATCAGGACGAAGTGATAAGGCGGGTCGAGGCGTCCGTGGTTTTTGAAACTCTGTGGTGTGGAATTGCTCATGCGTCCCTTCATTCCTTCTGGCCACAAAATTCTGCCTGGCAGGTTTGGACTGCTCTGGGCTACCGGCAGCGGCGTCGGGGGCCTTGATTCCTACGCTGCGAGGATTCTGCGGTGCGGGCAGGGGAAAAGTCAATCCGGAAAGTTCCCCAGAGGAAAAATGGGGAACATTTTTTCGAACGGGCTGAGGTGAAGGCAATTAATGGCTCGTCCGGCGGAGATGCCAGGTTTGCGGAATTCAACCCGGCAAAAAACGGTCGAAGTGGCGAGAGAAGGCTGCCTCTGATAACGTTCTATTTCCGGTGAATTCGATTACGAGTTGGAGCCGAATATCTACCGGACAATCTGATTCTGCGTGAGGGTTAAATTGAACTTGCGACCGCTTCATTCCTCGGCTTTTCTTCTTGCCTCGTGCGTGTTGATGACTGCGTCTCTGACTGCATATGCGGAGGTGACTTTGCCACGAGTTCTCTCCGACCACATGGTGGTGCAGCGGGACTTGCCTGTCCATGTTTGGGGAAACGCGACGCCGGGCGAAGGCGTGATGGTGAGCTTTCGGGGCGAATCGCGCGGTGCGAACTGCGATGGGCGGGGCCATTGGAGTGTCTACCTCAAGCCGGGCGAGGCGGGCGGGCCGTTTGAGATGACTGTAAAGGGAATGCCTCCCATGGGCGGGGCGGCAGCGGACGTGCAGACGATCACGCTCACCGATGTGCTGGTGGGCGATGTGTGGATTGCGTCGGGGCAATCGAACATGGAGTTCGGCCTGCGCCAGGCGGCCACGGCAGATGCGGATCTGCCCAACGCAGCGAACGATCAGATACGGCTGATGATTGTAAAAACGAAGGCTTCCGAATATCCGCTGGCGGATGTCGAGACGGAAGGATGGGCGGCCTCGACGCCGGAGACGGCGAAGAATTTCTCCGCCGTCGGATGGTACTTTGCGCGGGAGATTTCGCAGCGGGAACATGTGCCGGTGGGGGTGATCGACTCGACCTGGGGCGGGACGGTGGCCGAGGCGTGGACGCGGCTGGCGGCGCTGGGGCAGGATGCGGCGCTGGCGCCGATTTTTGTGCAATGGGCGGACATGACGGCAGGCGAGACGGATGCGCTGGCGAGGCAGATGGACGAGCAAAGGCAGATTGCCGAGGCCAAGGCCGCGGGCAAGCCGGTGCCCGAGTTTCCCTGGCATCCGCAGTTGCTGAGCTGGGGGCCGGGGATGCTGTGGAACGGGATGATTGCGCCTCTGACGCCGTTTCCCATTCGCGGCGTGATCTGGTACCAGGGCGAGAGCAACAGCGCGCTGGCGCGGGCTCCCTATTACAAGCGGTTGTTCAGCACCATGATCTCGGATTGGCGGCATGAGTGGGGAATTGGGGACTTTCCTTTTCTCTATGTGCAGATTTCGAACTTCAAATCGAGTGACCGCGAGAATTGGGCGGAACTGCGTGAGCAGCAATTGAAGACGCTAGCGCTGCGCAATACGGCGATGGCTGTCACCATCGATATTGGCAATCCGGACAACGTACATCCGACGGACAAGCTGGATGTGGGGCTGCGGCTGGCGCTGGCGGCGCGAGCCATCAGCTATGGCGAGGACATCAGCTATTCCGGGCCGATCTACCGGCAGGCTACGCCCGAAGGCGGTGCGATGCGGGTGTGGTTCGATCACCACGCGAAAGGGTTGATGGCCAAAGGCGGCGAGTTGACGGGATTCGAAGTGGCGGGGGCGGACGGGAGATTTGTCGCAGCGACGGCGAAGATCGACGGGAACACGGTGGTGGTCGAAAGCGATGCGGTAATGGAGCCGAAGTTTGTACGGTATGGGTGGGCGAATAGTCCCAAATGCAATTTGTTCAGCGGTGAGGGATTGCCGGCTTCGCCGTTTACGTCGGCGGAGTAAGTTGGGACGAGCGGTCATTTGATGCAGGCGGAGTCGAGTTCTTGGTCTCCCACCCTTGCGACAAAAACAAAAACGTCGTGCCCAGAGGGCGCCCAGATGGGGCACCCATCGGATCCTCTGAGCGCTCAGCCTTATTTCTTGCAGGGGATTACTACGGTGGTCTCCTGCATCTCGATGACGCCGGAGCCGCTGCGCTTCTCTAATTCAGGCAAGAGCGCATCGACTTTCTCGCGGGTCTCGATGAACTGGATCTTGATGGGGAGATGGTCGGAGATTTCGAGGATGTGGGCGGAGTGGATGCGATGGGTTGATCCGAAGCCGGCGATACCCTTGAAAACCGTGGCCCCATATACTCCGCTATGGAAGAGAAAGTCGAGAAGGCTGGTGTAGACGGGGATGCCGTGATGTTTGGCCCCGTCGCCGACGTAGATGGAGACTTTTACGGCCTTGCCTGAAGTCAACATGCTTGGTCCTCCTATGAGGGCAGGAACTGAAGTCCGAAACGCTCACCGTGCAACGAAGGATTGAAGCACCGTTGAGAGAGAATTGGCAAGCCTGCCCGTCACAACTGCGGAGTCCGGGGGTTAAAGTGCTTCACCTGCGACAGACCCGGCCCACACGGCGATGAGGCCGAGGATGAGGCTGCCTCCGGCGTAAAGCGCGGCCAGGACAAAGGCGCCCGAGCGCATGGTTGAGAGCGTTTCCCACTCATAGGTGGAAAAGGTGGAATAGGCGCCGATGAAGCCGATGGGGATGAGGAAGCGCCACGCCGGGTCCAGGTCGGCGCGCTTACCCATATAGGTGAGCGTGAAGCCGATCACCAGGCAGGCGGTGAGGTTGACGACAAGAGTGCCGTATGGGAATTTGAACCCCTCGCGGCTGCTGATGGTGGAAGCGACCCAGTAGCGGGCGATGGACCCAAGCGCGCCCCCAACGGCGATGAGCAGGTATTTCTGCACGACGATCTCTCCTCGTGGTTTCCCTACCTTGCGACACAAACAAAAACTTCGCAAGGATGGGGCACCCAGAATTCAGTTCCAGGTATCCCACCCTTGGCACAAAAATCCGCCGCGGCGGATGCCAAGGATGGGGCACCCATTGATCTAGTTTTGTCGGGGATCGCGCTGGGATATGACTCCGCAACAGGATACCCTGTCAGGAGTCATCATCTGTCCGGCTTTGAGCGACGGACAGCGGTTAAGGGTGAACTCCTTCACCACAACCAACTCCTTAATTACACGCTGAGCTTGGCTTTGTGTCAAATGACTTTGCCCGATTCGAAGGGGGAGAGACGCGACGGGTTTGCCAAGGGCCGGAAATGAAACAAAGCGGAGCCGGGCTATCATCCATGATTCGGGGGGCGGGTCGCAACTAAGAAATTGAGCTGCTATACCAGCGCAGAATTCTGAGCGCGCGCAGCGTGTTCCAGCGGCTTGCTCTGCCCACATCGGTCTCCATCTGCAATGGGATTTCTTCGGGATGAAGCAGGTTGAGCGGCCAGCGGCCGTTCTGGTGGCGGCGCTTGATCACGATTTCGATTGCTTCACTGACGCGGCTGTCGGGTTTGACTCCTGCGTTGCGCAGATAATCGAGTCCGCGCAAGACATCGTAATGCCAATGCGTCGGATACGAGAAGCGCAACCAGTGTTTGTGGATGATTTCGCCGGTTCGCAGGAAGCGGAACATGCGGCGGTCAAGGAAGTATTGTTCGGCCTTTTTGCGGGCCCTGGTGACGGCTGCCGATTTGCGCCCTGCCCTTTCGTATTCGAGCAGGCCTTCGAGCACGCAGATGGTGGTATGGAATGAAGAGCGATTGCTCTTGGGAGCTTCACAGTTCCAGCCGCCATCTTCTAACTGCTCGCCCAGCAGTTGATCGGCCAGCGCGTCGTTCGGCTCCTTGAAATACGCGCCAATGCCGAGGATCCTGCCGTTGATGCAGGGCTCCGTTTCACCGTGAAGGAAGGGCCGGTTGTTGAGCGGTTTATAGACGAGCCCCTTGTCGACGCGGTCGATCATGGCGCGGGCCTGCGTGCTGGCGGGGTCGAGACCGAGGTCCTTCAGGACGACGAGACTCCAGACGGCAATCAGGTCCCACTGCCGCCCTCCGCCCCAGTCGCCGGCAGCAGATTGATTGGCGAGAAGCTGGGCGCCCCAGCCTTCGGTTGCCACGCGCGACTGCTCGGCGGCAATCGCGTCGGGGGTTTCACCGGTGAGGTCCCTCATCACCTGCCAGCGGATGGCCGGATCGGAATCGAGAAGCCATTTGAGGTGCGCAGGCCGTGGCGCGTAATCGAGTGGGCGCATGAGGCAATTGTCGCAAATGGCGTGGGCCTTTGACTCGTGCGCCGAAAAACATTCGCATTGGCTCTTGCGGGCCTGAAGGAATCTTCACGACTCCGCTGGCAGTTTTCTTTCCGGGCTATGAAGGGTATTCGTACTCCCGATGGGAAACGCTGCCGGCGGGCAACGGGTGCGCAACGCAGCCCTGCCTAATTCTCTTTTTCTTTTTCGCGCTTGGCCTTTTCTGCCCACTCCCTCGCTTGCGCGTTGCCTGGCTGGCACCTGGCTACCTCGTCAAATTGCCTCGCTGCGTCGTCATAACGTCCTCGCGAATAGAGGCCCTTGGCTTTCTCAAACAACCTGGCGTATTGGCCTGGGTCCTCGGCATCGCACCCGTGCGCAATCCTCCCACCTTTATCTTCCTCAGGCTTGACGGTAGGGGTGGCAGTGGTCCCCTTTGCCAGAGCCGCTTTGCGCTTTTCTTCTTCCTTGTCCTCGCGATCTTTTTTGCGCTTTTCCGCAGCCGTCAGGGGTGGTGGGGCAGAGCTGGTTGTTGATGGAGAGGTTGAGGTCCTGGTGGTATCTGTCGAAGGTTGGACAGGTTGCGTTCCGGTCGAGGAACTGGTTCCTGATGACGAAGCAGGCGGCGCTGTATCTCCCGCAGCCGGCTTTGACTTCCCCTGAATCGAATGGAAGATGAAGAAGCCCGCCAGCACAAGGACCGCGGCGCTTGCGATGCCGATGCCCAGGGGAGACTTAGCCATCGACATGAAACCGGCAGACGGGGCAATCGCCTCGGAATCGGGTTCGATGGGTCCAAGCGCAGCAGGCGTGCCGGTCCATTCCGGTTCTTCGGGGAGATCGTCCTGCGGACCTTGCTGTTCGAGAAGCTGGGTCAGCACCTGTTCGTCGAAGGGAAGCGTTGACTGGCTGTCCGGGGCGCGCCACAGCAGTTCCCGCAGGCTGGAGTTGTCCAATGCCTGGGAGGGAAAGCCGGGCAAATCGTCAAAGGACTTGCCAATCGCTTCGGTGAGAAGGATCTGTCCGGGAGTAGCCTGTTCGAGTGCGTCGCGGACGGCGCTCTGACCGGTTTCAACGGGCAGATCATGGACATAATGAATGAGCACGGCAATGGACGTGCCGCGAAAATCCCTGCCTTCAGCCAATCCCTGAACCGCCCACTGCAGGCGCCGCGCAGTTGAAACGGCGGGTAGAACAGCGTGGAAGCTGGTCACCAGAAAGCCATCGCGATTGGAAACAGCAGCGCCTTTAGAGGCCGCGATCAGGTCGGTGGCCAGGGAGACTATCGGCGAGTCGCATTCCAGCGGTATTGGGACGGGCCCGCCGGGCCCGCCGGAGCTCCAAAGTCGAACCGAGAGATAAGTCTCTGCAACGGGGAGGCTTCCCGTGGTTGGATGTTTCTCCGTCGCGGCCTGGGCAGAGTCTCGTGTTTGCTTCGACGAGCCCATTTTTCCTGTTAAGGCCAATGTATAAGCTCCGGCTCCCCAGCGCCATTGGACTGCAACCTAAGAGGAATTGCAACCTTTGGAGGGAAGTGATAGCGTAGCAGAAAACATCGGCGGAAGGAATTTGGGGCGCAGTTTGTCAGCGTTACTCCCCTGGTACCCTGGGACGGCTCTAAGTCATGTTCCGCTCGCAGGCTATCTGGGCTTCGCTGCAGCCTTTCCGCACCTGATAATTGCCTTTCTCGTGTGCTTCTGGGGTTAGCATGGCATCGGAAATCCTGGTTCATGGAACAGTGGAACGGCGGCGGTTAGTGGCCGGGATTCACGTATTGGTGGCAATTGGCCTGGCTGTTGTGGTTCCTCCGGCCTTGGCCAAGGATGTTCCTTTGATGGCCATCGAGATATACGACGGGCCATCCGGCGCCGCCTATGTGCAACTTACCGACGTACTCATCAACGGCAAAATCGAGATGAAGGATTGCACTCCCTTTGGGAATGCGCCGGTGGATAAGTCCACTTACGGCAAGATGGGAAAAGTGGTGCTGGGTCCCGGCGGCATGCTTGAGCGCGGAGCCGACGGGGTGATGCACTACACGCCCAGCGGGGGAACAGCTGCGTGCGTGGTGCCCGTGAATATCAAGTTCGAGCATAACGCCGCTTTTTCTATGTCGGAGCTTGCCGATCAGGCCATGCTGCATGGCACGCCAATGGGGAGCGCTGCCGATGCGGCCGCCGGCGCACCACCCATCAAGAAGACCGTGAAGCTCGTCTTTGTGTCCGCTCCCGATGTGGAGTTAGCCGAATTCATGCGCGCCGAAAGGGCGACAGATATACCCGGCTGGCAGGCTTATCTATCCAAGTATCCGGCATCTTCTCATTCACCGGACGCAAAGCAACGGCTCTCCGCGTTATTTGTCAGCGCGGGTGAAGCAGCTTTGCAGAGTTACGCGAAATCCGCGGGGACCGCACCGCCCAGGTATTCCGATCTGAAGACAGCGAAGGCGGATTTGGATCAGGCGCACGCTCTTGCGCCCGATGGCGCTTCGGTGAAGAACCTTGCCGACGAACTTCACAAGAGCTTCACCGGCATCACGGACAAGGGGCGCGCGGAACTGGATAACTACCATGTCGCTCTCAATGGTCATACTGCTGGCTATGTCCATCTGCAGAATGCCAAGAAGTTCAGCGACATCATGGCTGGAATCGATCCGTTTTTCCCTCCCGGACAAGCCCTGCTGGGGGATGTCCAAAAGGATATCAACGACTTCGAGGCGGCGGTGCAGTCTGCGAACGGGGCAGTCGATGGAAAGCAGTTCGACCAGGCTTACGCGTTCCTGGTTCCTTACCGCGCGTTTGCAGACGAGGAGCCTCGCGTGGGAGTGGTGGTGGATGCGACCTACCAGTACCACATGGGGCAGGGCAGCACCAAGGGAGGAACTCAGGACTGGCCAGGGGCTATAAAGGAATACCAGCAGGCAATCAAGACCAAGGACACGCCGGAGGCCGAGGACGCTCTCAAGAACGCCCAGGCTCAGTTGGTGATTGTGACCGACAACACCGCGGTGGCGAGGGCGATGGAGAGCAGCAAGGCGTATCAGCAGGACAAGAAAACGATTCCGGCATACGAGGTGCTGGCGAGCTTGACGCCTCACCAGCAGGAGCTGGTCGCCGATGAAATGAAGGCACTGCAGCCGGCCTATGTGCTTGCCGCAGCCGCTGAGGCCAAGAGCCTGCACCATAATCACACGCCCATCGGCGGGCCAAGGGATATGGACCAGATCGAAAAGGCATATGTCTACCTGAAGAATGCCCACGATCTCAGCCAGGATGAATCGTACAAGGACACGATGGACCTGTACGGAGACGACCTGAGCGTCTATCTTCTGAATCAGGCAAAGATCTATCTGGCAAAGCCGGCCGGCTCTGGCACGGAGCTGGGTTTCGCCTGCCTGGAAACTGCGCGGGCGTACAGGGCGCAGAACTTTGCTGAAGTCCGCGACGCGATCAATGCAGCGCAAGAAGCCCATAAGATGCGCTCAAAGATATCCATTCGGGTCCACTTCCTGGACCAGACAGCGCAAGGCGAACGTGGCGGGTATGCGACTCAGCTTGAAAACGCCATCGTTGCCGGTCTTGAGGACTCAGGAGTTGTCAAGGTGGTGCGCGCAGACGACAGGACCCCTGTGGAGCCGGACTTTCAGCTGGATGGCAATATACTGACGCATCACTTTACAACGGTTCCGGCCAGCGAGGCGCTTCAGTCAACGTTCCTGTCCGGTGAGGAGGCGGTTCCCAATGAGGCGTGGAATGCGGCGAACCGCGATCTCGACAAGGCCAAGAACGACCTGATGACTGCCCAACTTGCGCTTCAGGGCGCGGAATCGCGGGGCAACAAGAGGTCGATCAAAGATCTGACCGCAGCTAAAGATGAAGCCGAGAAGACTATCGCCGACCTGTCAGCGAAGCTGGATTTGATACCGAAGACCGTGACGAAAGACATTGTCAAGCCTTACAACTACACCAAGGTGACCACCGATTTAAACGGCGCCATCAAGCTGCAATTCAAGATCTCCAACTCGTTTAATCAGGACATCATCAAGACCGATCCCATCGAACGAACAGATCACCATCAGGATATTCAATTGAAGGATGTGATGGGGAGCGACCAGGGAGGGATCAAGAACTCCGGGGTTCCAAGCAACCCGGAGGAGTTCACAAATCAGTTGGAGAGTTCGGTGCGGGATGAGCTGGTTGCCAAAGTGAAGGAGAAGGTAGCCGAGCTTCCCAAGATGCTGTATGACCTTGCCAAGCATAGGGAGAGCGAGGACGATTTGGAAGGCGCGGGCGAGTTATATCTCCGGTATCTGGAGATTACTGCGGACGACAAGTCGCCGGAGCGCGCGCACGCCACGGATTTCCTGAAGGAGAATTTCGATTTGCGCCCGCAAGCGATCGCCGCGCAGTGATGCGAAGCTCGATATCTTTCCTTGCGGAATTCGAGAAGCATTAAGGAACCTCTGAAAAGGCCGGCGTTTTGAAAGGCACGGCTTTAGTCCCCGCGGGATTGCGGAGAGTTTATTCAAGGGTTCCTAAGTGAAGCGGGGCCGGGGCGCTGAGACGATGCTGGTGGCTACGGACCCAGCCAGGATAGAGGTGAGTCAAGAACGTGGATTCCCCTGAAGGCAGGCAAGACGGCCAGATCACGCGGATCGGCAAGTACGAAGTGATCGATGTGCTGGGACGCGGAGGCATGGGTGTCGTCTATCGCGGCATCGATAAAGCGATCGGCCGCGAAGTCGCGATCAAGACGTTGACTGGGGGATTCCTCGGCGATCCGTCGATGCTCGCCCGCTTTTACGAGGAAGGCCGCAGAACTGGCCGCTTGAAGCATCCGAATATCGTTACTGTCTACGATCTTGGGGACGACAACGGGACACCTTACATTGTGATGGAGTGCGTGGAGGGCGATCCGCTGGACAAGCTGATCCGCTCCGGCGCGCCGCTTTCGATGGCCGACCGCCTGGGGATCGTCGAAGAGGTATGTTCCGCGCTTGGCTATGCGCACCGCAACAACGTGATCCATCGCGACGTGAAGCCGGCGAACATCTTCGTGCAGCCGGACGGAACGGCCAAGCTGCTGGACTTCGGGATTGCGCGCCTGGAAAAGCGTGACCAGGACATCAGCTTTACGCACACCGGCCGCCTGATCGGCACGGTCCCTTACATGGCCCCGGAACGGCTGCTCAATGAAAACGTTGACGGCCGGTCCGACATCTTCGCGGCAGGTGTGGTGCTGTATCAACTGGTGGCGGGCCAGCTTCCGTTTTCCGGCAATGAGAACGCGCTGATGCAGCGCATCCTGAACGACCCGTACCCGCCTCTCAACACCCTGCTCAAGGACTATCCTCCGTTTCTCGATTCAATCATCGAACGGTCCCTGGCCAAGGCGCCCGATGATCGTTATCCGACAGCGGAGGAGATGGCAGCCGACTTGAACAATGCCATTGCGGAGTTGCGTCAGGAACAGGTTCTGGAACTGCTGCCCGAGGCGCAGCGCCTGGTAGAGGCTGAGGAGTTTACGCGGGCGCGCGGCGTATTGCACCAACTGCTCAAAATCGACAGCAAACATGCTGAGGCGAGAAAGCTGCTGGGCGAAATTCAGCGGCATTTTACGCAGCGGCAGCGTGAAGAGAGAATCCAGCAGATCCGCCTGGCCGCGGAAGATGCAATCAGCAACGGCCGGTTCGACCAGGGCCTTGCTGTTCTGGCCGACGGGCTGGAACTGGATGCGATGAATCCAGAGCTGGTGAAGCTTCGCGACAAGGCAAACAGAGAGAAGGAGAAAGAGGATCGCGTCAATGAGTATCTTCGCCAGGCGGAGTCGGCGCGGCGCAAGGGCGATTTTGGCTCAGCGATTACCGCAGCGAAGAAGGCGCTGAAGGTAGACAAGACGAATTCAAAGATCGTTGCATTGTGCAACCTGCTTGAGAAAGAGGCGGAACTGGCGCAACGAAAGGCGCATGCGAAGACGCTTCTGAACACAGCGCGAAGCGAACTCAGCGCCCGGCACTATGTTGAAGCGATCGAGATTCTGGAGCAGGCGGAGGAATTCGATCCGACCAATCCGGAGCTCCCGCTTTTGATCAGGGACGCCAATTCCGGGCTTGAACAGGCCAAGCGCAAGGAGCTCATTGCCCGGCTGGAGGAGCAGGCCGCTCTGGCAATCACTTACGACTTGTTGCTGCAGTCCGCGCAGTCGATCCAGGAGGCGATGGCTGCAATGCCTTCCGAGGCGGCGCTGTTCCGGCTCAACGCCCAGGTGGAACGCTCGATCAAGGAACACGAGAATCGCATGGCGGTGGACGAAACCGTGCAGGCCTGCCGCGATTTGAGTCCGCGCGACGCGCTGGAACTGGTTCGCAAGGCGATGCGCCGGCTCCCCGGCGACGAACGGCTGCTCTCGCTCGAGGCGCTGCTTACGGAACGATTCAGACAACAAACCGCCGACGAGCGCAGGGCCGAATATATGGCTCGAGCGAGGGATGCGCTCAAGAACGGCAAGTATTCCGACGCAGTGGGGATCCTGGAGTTCTGCCAGGCGGAGGGCCTTGCCGAGAGCGAGATTCTCTCCTTGCTGGATTTTGCCCGGAAAGAGGATTTGGAGAATCGCCGCGAGGAGCAGCTTCGCGGAAAAATGGCCCGAGCCCAAACGCTTATCGCTGAATCGGCTTTCGATGAAGCGATAGAGTTCCTTGAGGGCGCGCTGCAGCAGGAACACGATACCGCATTGCGCCTGATTCTCGAACAGGCGTCGGCCGGCCGTGAAGCGCAGCGCCAGCAGATTGAAGCTGTGCTGGCCTCTGCCAGAAAGCTCGCCTTGGCGGGAAAAACCACAGAAGCGATTCAGTTGCTTGAGATGCAGCCGCTCTCTTTCCAGCATTCCGCGCGCGTGCAAACGGCGCTGCTGGCACTGGAGGAAGAACGCCAGCAGGCGCTGTACAGAATGATTGGCCGGGCATACTCATCCCTGGGAGTCGATCTTCCCGCCGGTGAAGCCGTGATGCGGCGCGCGGCCAAGGTCTCCGCCAGCTCGCCCGTCATGAAGTCAGTCGCAACGGCTTTTCACACGCGGGTGCGCACCTATGCGGACCGGGTGATCGCCGATGCAATTCAGCGATCGAAGCTCCTGCTTCGAGACAAGGACAGGGAGGCCAGCGGCAACTTGCTGCAATCTGTATCGAGCACGAGCGATTTTGCCAGTCCGGAATTGAAGACGGACTACGAGAAAGCGCAGAAGCTTGCTTCCAAAGGAACGCTGACGCGATTCCGCGGTTAGCGCATTTTTACGTTGCTTATTTCCATTCGAGTAGAGTTACAGCTTCCCACCCTTTGCGCAAACTACGCACAAAGGATGGGGCACCCAGCGTTCTAATGAGAGCGACAGCGGCTAATGCCACTTGTTGCAGATTCAAACTATAATTCCGCGCAGAGGTTGGTGCCTTGAAAACGATTCGACAAATATGGTTCTGCTCATGCGCTGCTCTGCTGGTGGCGCTTGTATCGGCAGTGGGAGCGAGCTCGCAGCAGCTTTCAGAAAAATTGCAAAATGCCGTGGGACATTGGCAGGTGGTGGACAGCGATGGAAGCCTCGGAGGGAAAGTGGACACTTCGCTGGCGGACGGAAAGCTCTTTGGCCGTGTAACCGAGGTGCGCCCCGGACGCACGCCGAAGGATGTGTGCGACAAGTGCTCGGGCGAATACAAGAATCAGCTGATCCTGGGCATGGTGATCATGCGCAATTTCCATCCAGAAGGAGACGACTGGGTGGACGGAACCGTGGTTGATCCAGAGAATGGCAAAGAATACAAGGGCAAAATCTGGGCTGTCGGGAAAGATTCGCTGAAGATGCGCGGATTTATTGGCATTTCGCTGCTGGGGCGCACGGAGACGTGGACCAGGATTCCGTGAGCCGAATGCCGCGCGGCTGCGGATTCACGGATTGGTTCAGGGATTACACATGGGCGTCTTCTTGAGTTCGTCGAGCAGCGGCTGGGTTTGAAAGAACACCTCGCCTGGATCGTTTGCGACGTGAGATTCATGCACGATGTGCAGGCCGGGAAGGGAGTTGAGCATTTTGAGAATGAATTGCACCGACTCCATGTTGGGGCTGCTGAATCCGGTGTTGCGGTAACGCAGCTCGCCGTTCGGAACCAGACGCCAGCTCTCCACGTAGGGCTTCCATTTGATGTAGCCCACAAAGTTCATCTTGAGATTCACGTTGGTTGCATTGGGCTCGAAGGGAGATGTGGGCGTGGGGTGAAACGCCGGAATGAAGCTCATGTCGGAGATCCCGCCAAAGCTGACAAACAGGCGCAGGTCCCGCTTCGCGTCCTTCTCGACGCACTCGAATGCAAGCCACGGCGGGAACGCGGCTGGGGGTGTGTAGGCAGTCTGCAGCAGGATAAGCCGGATGTAGTGGCCGTCTGCCGGATCCACGCCCTCGATACGGAAGAGATTAGGGGCTACGGCGAGCGGCTGCGTTATTGGTTGCGGTCCCGGCTGCGCCCCCGGTTGCGCGACTGCCGCATCCTGCGCATGGATCGGGATTGCGGCAAGCAGGCAAAAGACCAGCAACCATGCCTGCCTGAGAGTGTCCATGCGCTGTAATCCGGTTCGATCCATGGTCTGCCTTTTGTTGAAGAATTGATTCAAAGGTACAACACTCTGCGGCCGCGAAGAATCCGGCAGAACCAAAGCTGGCTGAAAGAACTGAGAGAGGTTCCGCGCTGGGCTAGAATGAGCGCAAGAACGCATGAAGACACTCGCCAACGAAAAAGACAAAGAGGAGATCGTCCAGCGGCTGCTTGCGATCGGACCCGCGAGCCAAAGGCGCTGGGGCAAGATGACTGTCGCCGAGATGATTTGGCACGTGAGCGATACGTTTCGCGTCGGTATGGGCGAGAAAAACGCGCAGTCCGTCAGCACCTGGTTCTCTCGCTCGCTCTTCAAGTGGGCCGCTTTGTGGTTGCCAACTCAGTGGCCGCACGGAGTACGGACGGTGCCGGAATGCGACGCGAAAGCGGGCGGCACCAGGGCGGCGGAGATGGAAAGCGATCTGCGCGAGCTTCGCGAGGTGCTGGACCGCTTCACACATCGGCCGCGGGAGTTTGAGTTGCGGGCGCATCCGATGTTCGGTCCATTATCGGAGAAGGAATGGATGCGCCTGGGCGACCTGCACATGGATCATCACCTGCGGCAGTTCGGGGCGTGAATGTCTTCTTGCACGGGGCGGCCCGCCGAGATGGAGGATGTTCATCATCTGCATAATTGTACACATCTGTGCTAGGATTGACGAGAGAGGGGCAGTATGGGGACAGCGAAGGCGATGGTGGTTCACAAGCACTTCCGGTTGGACGCGACCAAGCTCAAACGCGCACAGAAGTTGATGAATGCGCCGACAGAGACCGAGACGATCGAGCGGGCCATTGACCTGGCGATTCTGGAACATGAGCGCAACCGCATCGCCAACCAAGCGCATGACCGTTTTGTTCGCTCGAAGGCGAACCTACGCGATGTGTACGGCGTGCTTGAGTAGGGCTCATGCAAGTTCTGTTCGACTCATCGGCATACATCGGAGCGTTTCGGGGGAATCGGGACGCTGGGCTGATCTTCGAGCGTTGGCGTCGGAAAGCGCCCGTCTGGGTGAGCGCGGTGGTGCTTGAGGAACTCTACGCAGGGGCGGATGCGGCGGGCAGAAAAACGATCGAGAAGCTGGAAAAGGATTTTGAAAGGGCTCGGCGCGTACTGGTTCCGAATCTGAACGACTGGACGCTGGCTGGGCGGATGCTGGCAAAGATTGGCGCGAAGTTTGGGTATGAGAGAGTCGGTCAGGCACGCCTGACGAACGACGCTCTCATTGCCGCAAGCGCGGCGCGTTGCGGGATCACCGTGTTGACAGCCAATGCGCGGGACTTCGCGCGGCTGGCGGAGTTCTGTCCGCTGCAATGGCGGGTGGGGTGAAATTACGAGGTTTCCCGCGCGAAACTGATTTGCAGGCGTGTCCGAGTGGCCTTTGCAAAGCGCTCCAGGGTGCGGGTGGATGGGAGGACCTTTCCGCTTTCGAGGCGGGCAACTACGGCCTGTGTGGTTCCCATGGCTTCTGCAACCTGCTCCTGCGTCATGTCCGCTTCGGCGCGGGCCTTGATCATGGCGGAGGCGAGGGCGAATTCGGCCTCAAGCGCGTTATAGGCCGCGACGTACTTGGGGTCTTTCTTCCACTTCTTGAACGACTCCTCCACCGGGATGAATTTCTGCTTCATTGAACCTCCTTGGCCTTCTTCAGGGCTTGAACAATTTCCCTGCGTGGCGTCTTCTGCGTCTTCTTGGTGAATAGATGCACCACCACAATGCGCATCCCGGTTGCCGTCACGTAAACCGCGCGGGCTATGCCGCCTTTGCCCTTCAAGCGCATCTCCCATAGCGGGCCTTCCAGATGCTTCAGGTAGGGTTCGCGGACTCGCTCCAGGCCGTGCGTTTGAATCAGCTCAACGATGCGCTGAAAGCTGGCTCGAATGTCGACGGGGAGAGCTTCCAGGGCCGCCTTGGTCTCCGCGTCGAGAAATCCGACGGTCCATTGCGTGAATGATTATACCATTTTTGCGATGTCCTTGCGGGCGAACAGCCGATGCTCCGAGCCGTTTGAGGTCTTTTGTCTCCCACCCTTGCCGCGATGGGACTTCGGCGATGATGGGATTCCCAGCGACCAGAGTTTGTCGCGGATTTGAGGGTGGACCGCCCGCCCTATTTCTTAAACAGTTCAGCATGTCCGCAGTAATCACATATATAGGCAAACAGAACAATTTCTTGTTCCGCTGCCGGGCCTCCCGGGCGATGTCCCTTTAGCTGGTGTTTCATCCCGGTCGCTTGGTACGTGCCTCTGCCGCAAACGCTGCAGGACCAAGCGCTGGCGCCTTCCGGCTTGTATCCCAGGCCGATCTTGAGATGCGGGATCAATTCCTGAACGTCAGCAAGCAGTGAAGCTGCAGAGCCATCACACTTGTTCTCATCTCGAACAATGCGTTTGGAAAAAACTCGCTTGTTCACGAGGGGCATGACCGGATCATTTGGGAATAGTCTTTCCAAGTTGTTCTCAGCGCGTTCGTATTCCCAATATGGAAAGCCATTCTTTCCGGCAATCATCGACCACAGAACTTTGGCGAGTGGAAAAATATCGAGCGCGGGGCTGATTCTGCCGAGTTCTAGCCTTGCGTTCTCGTAGGCCCAGGGTGCCATCCAGTAGTGGCTTCCTACCCGCTCGTAGGTCGTGGTCAGCCGCTCGGAACTACCCTGGAAAAAGACGATCCCAAAATCGCCGAGTATTAAGTCGCCCGATGCGGAGACAAATATGTTTTCGGTTTTTATGTCCCGATGAATCGCGCCCTCTTGATGAATTCTGTTTACGCCGTCGACAAGCGGCTTGAATGCTTCAAGGGCTGCGAGCACGTTACCCTGAAAGGCGCCTAGGTGCTTGTTCAGCGTCCCTCGCCGATGGTACTCCGTCACAATGAATCGTTGATCAACGTTTGCGTGCAGAAGCTTCAATGCCGCCGGTTGTCCCTGAAGGCCCCTGAGGGCTTTGACCTCAGATTCAAGCCGTCCGATAGCCTTTGCTTCCTCGTCCTTGTTTTCAGACGGGATAATAAATCTCTTCAAGGCACCCAGGCTATCGTCGGGATCAGGTCCGCCAAGTTCCATAAGACACTTGGCGAGTTCCTTCGTACTCCACCGACCTCCGCCAACTTGCACGAGGTTCTGTCTGGCCATCTCCTCGGCCTTGCGGCGTCTCGCCGCTTGCTGCGGAGACCGGGCTAAATAAACCTCTCCTTGTCCACCTTTTCCGAGGAGCTTGGGCGTGTAGTCGTCGTTCTCGTCGATTGCCTCCCATCCATCGAACTGCTCCATGGCGGCCTCCTTTAATATGGAACACACAAGTCTTGCACTCGTTCAAGCCTAACTATGTTTACCTTTCCACTCGGCGTAGGGGCCTTGGAACCTGGGTAGCGCTGGTCTCCAGACCGGCTGTCGTGCGGGCGTCCCCGCCCGCGCTTGTCCCCTTGGCGTAAAATTCCCAGTTATGGCTAAACAAATCGCACCTATTGAGCCCGACACGGCAGCCATCGTTCAGGGTGCAGTTCAACCGCGGTTCGGTGAAGTGCGGATACGGCAACGCGGTCGCCTGCCCCATTGGGAGAAGGACGCCGGGCTATATTTCATTACCTTCCGACTGGTTGATTCACTTCCCAAATCGGTATTGGAGAAGATCGCGGAACGTCACCGCATTCTGATCGCGACAAAGCGGGTGGGCGCTCATCTGTCGCCGTCCGAGGAGGTGATGGTCGCTGAATTCAGTCCAGCAAAACTTGAAGGGTATTTCGATCGCGGCGCGGGTTGCTGCGCCCTGCGCGATTCACGGATTGGCGAACTTATGGCCAACGCACTGCGTTTCTGGGAGGGGAAGCGGTATCGGCTTTTGGCCTGGTGCGTGATGCCGAATCATGTGCATGTGGTTTGCCGGTTGCTGCCGGGGCAGGAGTTGAGCAGGGTGATACAGGGATGGAAGTCGTTTACGGCAAGGAAGGCGAACGAGACATTGGGGCGCAGGGGTGCTTTCTGGCAACGGGAGTACTATGACAGGTTGATTCGCGACGGGGGCGAGCTGGAGCGTGCGGTTCGGTATGTGGTGAGAAATCCGGAACGGGCTGGATTGAAGGGGTGGAGGTGGGTTTGGAGCGCGGGCGGGGACGCCCGCACGACAGCCGGTCTGGAGACCGGCGCTACAATCCTTGGGACCGGCGCTACTGATCTGGATTAGTTGTGTTTGCCTTTCCACTCGGCGTAGGGGCCTTGGAAGTCTTCTATGCCATCCTGCTTGAAATTCCACAGGCGGGTGGCTACTTCGTCAATCAAGTCGTGGTCGTGAGTTACTAACAACACTGTGCCTTCGTAGCGCTGTAGGGCTATGTTCAGGGCGTTGATGGCTTCTAAGTCTAAGTGGTTTGTTGGTTCGTCGAAGATTAAGAAGTTAGGCTTGGTCAGGATTAACTTGCAGAAGGCTAGCCTTGCCTGCTCGCCGCCGCTTAATGCTTTGGTTTGCTTGTCGCCTTCTTCACCACTGAATAACATCTGGCCTAAGATGCCGCGGATTTCTTCTACGTGGGAGTCGGGCTTCCAGCGATGGAGCCACTCGGCTACGGTGAGGCCGGGCTCTATTGTTGCGCCTACGTCCTGGGGGAAGTAGCCGATTTGCGCTTCGTGGCCCCAGAAGACGGAACCGGAGTCTAAGACAAAATCCTTGTCGGCGAGGCCGGGATAGTTATTCAGCAGGCTCTTGATGAGCGTGGTTTTGCCGGCGCCGTTGCGGCCCATGAGACAGATTTTTTCGCCACGCAACACGTTTGCCGTGAAGCCGTCGATGACCTTGTGGTCGTCGTAGAGCTTGGTGATGTGCTTGAACTCAAGCACGTGCTTGCCGCTGGGGCGGGTCTGGTCGAAGCGGATGTAGGGGCGCTGGATGTTGGAGCGCGCCAGCTCGTTGGTCTGCAGGCGCTCCACTTCTTTGCGGCGGCTAGTAACTTGCGATGAGCGGGTGCCGGCAGCGAACCGGGCGATGAAGTCGTTGAGCTGCGCGATCTTCTTTTCGCGCTGCGAGATTTGCGACTCGAGCGTGGAGCGGATTTGGGTTTTGGCCATCACCATGTCGTCATAGCCGCCGGTGTAGATGATGATGGTCTGGTAGTCGATGTCGGCGGTGTGGGTGGTGACGGAGTTGAGGAAGTGGCGATCGTGCGAGATGGCGATGAGCGTCCCGTCGTAGTCGTGCAGGAAGTCCTGCAGCCAGTGAATTGAATCGAGATCGAGGTAGTTGGTGGGCTCGTCGAGCAGCAAGGCTTCAGGCTTGCCGAAGAGGGCTTGCGCAAGCAGAACGCGGACCTTCTGGCCGCCCTGGAGCTCGGACATCTTGCGCTCGTGCAGGTCCTCGGGAATGTCGAGACCGTCGAGCAGGATGGCGGCGTCGGCTTCGGCGGTGTAGCCGTCTTCGTCGCCGATGACGCCTTCTAGCTCGCCGAGCCGCATTCCATCGGCGTCGGAGAGGTCGGGCTTCTCGTAGATGCGGTCGCGCTCTTCCATGGCGGCCCAGAGCGGCTTGTTGCCCATGATCACGGTGTCGATGACGCGATAGGCGTCAAAGGCGAACTGGTCCTGGCGGAGGACGCCGAACTTGCGCGGGCGGACGACCGTGCCCTTCTGCGCTTCAAGCTCGCCGGTGAGCACCTTCATGAAGGTCGATTTTCCTGACCCGTTGGGGCCGGTCAGTCCGTAGCGGCGGCCCTTGACAAAGCTGACGCTGACATCTTCGAAAAGGATCTTCGAGCCGTAGCGCATGGAGACGTTGGAGACACTGAGCATTCTTTTTCTTTTTCCTGATTGGTGGGCCGCAGCGGGGTATCGGCATGGACGGCCGGATGAAGCTGGGGTAGGTTCTTGATTGGGCCGTGGGGTTGTTCTTTCCCATGTCTCATCCGCCGCGGCGGAAGACATGGGGCACCCGGAGAGCCCGAATTACTTCGGCTCTTCTAGTTTCTCATATCTTCGAATGGTCATCTGTCTGCTGGCAGCTCAGTGCGGAGTCGATGGGACTTTCTGGGCGCGGCGCCTGGGCTTTGCGTGGCGGCGCGCGGTCGGCGCCGGGCGCACTTTGGGCGGGAGCGGCGGCACGTTGGCCAGGGCGGCAAGAAGATTGTTGGCTTCGTGGAACAAGTCGATCTGGGCGTCCCCCTTACCCCATGTGGCGGCGAGGAAGATTCCAGTCTGGCGGCTGGGGCTAAGGGCAATGTAGGTAGTGAAGCCGGCGCCGCCGCCGGTCTTTTCGATCAGCATGGATGGCGTGGCGGGGTCGCCAAGTTGAACCCATCCCAGGCCGATGCCGGTTGGATCTCCTGCGTGGCTGAGGCCCTGCACCGATTTGAGCTGTGCCGGTTTCAGATAAATGGAAAGTGCTGCGGCCGGTTGAGCGGCAGATCCGGGAACGTGCAGCAGGTATTGGAGCAGTTTGGCCATATCCGCTCCAGTGGAATAGACGCCGCTGCTGGCGCCCGAGGCCAGCGTTTCTGTGCACGGGCCTTCATCCTTGATCGGCTGCAGGAGACGGGCGCATTGGTCCTTGCTGGGAACCAGCGTTGTATCCCACATGTCGAGTGGCTGCAGAAGCGTCTCGTGCAAGAGCTGGGCATAGCTCTTGCCGGAGGCGGAGGCGAGTGCATCGCCGAGGAGATCGAAGCCTACGTTCGAGTACAACGCGGCAGTTCCGGGATCCGCGGCGAGTTTCTGCTTTGGCAACCATGCCCAGCGGGCGGAGTAGCTGGGAAAGGTGAAGTGCGGCGTTTTGGCTGGATAGGGCAGGACCTCGCGCGGCAGCCCCGATGTGTGCAAGGCCAGGTCCTGGAGCGTGATTGGTTTTCCACCGGGGCCTGCGGGGACTTTTGCGTGACGGGGTGCATAGCGTTCGAGGGGATCGGAAAGAGAAACGATTCCCGCGGCCGAAAGCCGGGCGAGCAGATCGCCCGCAAAGACTTTGGAGATGGAGCAGAGACGAATTTCAGAATTCGAATCCGGAATGCGTCCGCTGCCAGGAGATGTTTCGCCAAAGCCCTGGATCATGACTTCGTGGTTGCGGACGACCACGAGGACCATGCCGGTCATGGCCGATTGCTGAAATATCGTCTGACCGCGCTGAACTGCGTCTGCCAGCGAGAGCGGCTGCTGGGCAGCGATAGCGCCTCCAAACGCGAGCAGCATTATTGCAAGCACCAGCCGTCTCGCCGCCGACATGCGTGCTTTATGGGGAGCTGAAGTTGCCTGTGGCGGGATCACCATTTTTCCAAGATGGTAACTGAAAAAGCAGGTCCTTCGACACCGGTCGCCGCGGCGACTGCGCTTCGCTCAGGATGACAGTGCGACTTGTTACCCGAAGATGGCCATGACTACATGGTTGACTACGAAGGCTGCGCCCCACGCGAGGGCGAGCATGTATAGAAACTGAACGGCGGGCCACTTCCAGCTATTGGTTTCGCGGCGAACCACGGCCATGGTGGATGTGCACTGCATGGCGAAGGCGAAGAAGATCATCAGGGCCAGCGCGCCGCCCAGGGTCATGTCGTGGTGCAGTGCGGTTTGCAGATGCATGGCCTGGGTGGCGGGGTCGGCGCCATACAAAGTCCCCATCGTACTGACCATGACTTCGCGGGCGAGGACGCTGGAGAGCAGGCCGATGCCGATCTTCCAGTTGAAGCCGAGCGGGGCGATGGCAGGCTCGATGAAATGGCCGAGGCGTCCGATGATGCTGTCGGCAAGTTCAGGGGCGGTGTAGGCGCCACCGGCTACATGGACGATGGGAAGATGCGCCAGGACCCAGAGGGCCAGGGTGACGGAGAGGATAATGGTGCCGGCCTGGCGAAGAAAGACGCTGGCGCGGTCAACGAGGCGCAGGCCAAGCGAGCGCAGGGTAGGCATGCGGTACTGCGGCAGCTCGAGGATGAATGGAGTTTCGCTGGACTTGAGGATGGAGCTCTTCAGCAGCCAGGCGGTGGTCATGGCGCCGACGAATCCTGCCACGTAGAGGCTGAGCATGACGATGGTCTGCAGGCCAATGAACCCGTGCGCGTAAACGATGTGGGGAATGAAGGCTGCGATTAGCAGCAGGTAAACCGGCAGACGGGCGGAGCAGGTCATGAAAGGTGTGACGAGGATGGTGGCGAGGCGGTCGCGGCGATTCTCAATGGTGCGCGTGGCCATGATGGCCGGGATGGCGCAGGCATAGGCGGAGAGCAAGGGGATGAAGGCCTTGCCATTCAGTCCGATGGTGCGCATGACGCGGTCGGCGATGAGCGCGGCGCGGGCCAGATAGCCAGTGTCTTCGAGAATTCCAATAAAGAGAAAGAGCAGCAGAATCTGGGGGAGGAAAACGAGGACGGAGCAGACGCCTTTCCATGCGCCGTCGAGCAGGAGGGACTGGATCCAGCCGGCGGGGAGCAGCGGACGGACAAGGTCGCCCATGCGGGCAAGGATGTCGCCAAAGCCGTCGGAGAGCGGCTGGCCGATGGAGAAGACGACCTCAAAGACGCCGATGACGACGGCGAGAAACAGCAGCGGGCCCCAGATGCGATGGAGCAGGATGTTGTCGATCTTGCGCGTGCTCTCAAGAGAGAGCGGGGCCTGATAGCCGGTGCGGCGGCTCACCTGGGCAGCCCAGGTGTGGGCGCTGGCGGCGTTGCCAAGCACAGGCAAGGCGAGGGGTTTGGCGGCTTCACGCTCGGTCTGCTGGTGCAGAAAGAGCGGTACGGCGTCGAGGCCGGTTCCATGCACGGCGCTGATCTGGGCGACGGGCGCGCCAAGCTCGCGGGCAAGCTTGAGGGAATCGACCAGGCCGCCGCGGGATTCCATGATGTCGCTCATGTTGAGCAGGACGAGAGTGGGCAGGCCGACGGCAAGCACCGGCGCGGCGAGCATGAGCTGGCGGGTCAGGTGCAGGGAATCGAGAACCAGCAGAACGGCGTCTGGCTTGGGTGTGCCGGGCATTTTGCCTTGAAGCACGTTGATGGCGACCCGGGCGTCTTCAGAGTAGGGCGTGAGTGAGTAGACGCCGGGCAGATCGATGAGGGTGAGGTCGTCCCGGCCTACCCCGGCCATGAGTCCCATGCGCTGCTCGACGGTGACGCCGGGATAGTTGGCCACCTTCTGGCGAAGGCCGGTGAGGCGATTGAAAAGAGTGGATTTGCCGGAGTTGGGTGGACCGATGAGAACAACGGTCTTGAGCGCGCCCGAGGCCTGGGCCTTGGGTGGCTCAAAGGCCGGTGTCTCGCAGCAGGCGCTCATCGGGCTGCCTCGACAAGTTCGACGACTTCTGCGGCGCCCTGCCCGGATTCGGTTTCGGCTGGACGAACGCGGATGGATTCGGCGGTCTCGTGGCGAAGGGCGATCTCCATGCCATCGATGCCGTAAACGGTGGGGTCGCCGGCAGGGGCGCGGCGCAGAGCAGTGACGAGCGCATCGGGGACAAAACCCATGTGCATGAGGTGGTTCTGCACAGATTCAGGGAGGTCGAGGGCAACCAGAACGCCTGTTTCGCCGACTTTCAACTCGCTCAACACGCTCACCCGACGGACTCCCTGGACCCGCCTGAAGGGAAGAACATTCCGGCGGAGGCCCGTTTTCAATCTACGACCGGATTGGTCGCAATTCAGTATACGACCATTTTGGTCGGAATCGCAAACGCGGGTTTTGGGATTCTTCGGTTCAAGCCAGCGCATTGTTTGACCTCCGAGAAGGGGCAGTATCGGTGTCTTCGCCTGCGGTTATTGACTCCCTGGCGGACCACCCGGTTGTACTGCTTCGGGACGGTGATTTGTTTTTATCAGCGGAAATGACGACGAAAAGTGACATGGATCACACTCGTTGCACTTTTTTCCTGTGGCAAAGCGCAGAAAAGGGGTGATACAAGAGGGTTATGACCTCTGAGGAGATGCGCGCATCGTTGAGCGCCGAGGAGCCGCCGACGGGACTGACCGTACCGCTGGCTGCTTTGTGGTGGGACGCGAAGGGCGATTGGGCGCGGGCGCATGGGCTGGTGGATGAGCTGGAAACCGCTGAAGGCATGGCTGTTCACGCCTATCTGCACCGTAAAGAGGGCCAGGCGTGGAATGCGAACTACTGGTATCAGCGGGCAGGACGGCGGTTTTACCGGGAGACGCTAGAGGCGGAATGGACTGCGCTGGTGGAGGGGTTGACGGGTTGAGGATCCCTTCTAAGCGTGATCGATGGCATTACCGGCTATAATGCTGACGTTACTGAACATCCTCGCCGATTGGAAACGGCGGCCTAAGCCGGGAGCTTCGTTCTCGTACCTAGTCCTGTGCGTCGATCAACTCGGCAGGTGCACGTGCAGTGAAGATAACCGGATGCGCTACGGGCAACGTTGCTCAAGCTCGGCCTTCAAAGCCGCCCAGGTGATGCCCTCGCCACGGTCCCGGTCGAGCGTCGCAAGGCGGCAGTCAAGCTCCGCCCTCTGTGCCGCCGTCAAAGGAAGTTGGCCGTCTTCCAGGCTACCCCAAAGCTGCGAGATGAGCGCAAGGCGCTCCGGGGGGGCAGACGCGCAAGCTCCTTCTGGGTGATTAGTTTCATGCATCGAGCATGGGGAAGAACGAAAAGGAAAGCAACAGGGACTCCTCGCCGCGGAAACGACCAATAATCCTAAAACAGGGCCGCATGAACAAGTACACGGCGAGGATGGAGCACCCGGTACGCGGGAACGCGGCAAGCGGTCATCATACGAAACATTATATCACTATGCGGTATCGCGTTCCCGCCCTGTGTCTCGCATCACAGCGACTAACCACCCCACGGGCGAGACTCAACTCGAGCGGCAATTTCTCCTGGCCGCGCTGTGAGGCAAACGGAATGAGTGAACAGAAAACGGCTGGTACCATGGTTATCGTGGATGGGAACGAGGCAGCGGCCTCGGTAGCCTATCGTCTGTCTGAAGTTGTCGCTATCTACCCGATTACACCGTCGTCGCCAATGGCGGAGTGGGCAGATCAGTGGCGCTCGGAAGGGAAGAAAAATATCTGGGGCGCATTGCCTATCGTGGAAGAACTGCAGAGCGAAGGCGGCGCGGCAGGCGCATTGCATGGAGCGTTGCAAGCCGGTGCGTTCGGGACTACGTTCACGGCGTCGCAGGGCTTGCTGCTGATGATTCCCAACATGTTCAAGATTGCCGGTGAGTTGACCCCGGCGACGATGCACGTAACGGCGCGCACCTTGGCCACCCATGCGCTGTCAATCTTTGGCGACCACTCCGACGTGATGGCTTGCCGGTCGACGGGCTGGGCCATGCTGGCGTCGAATTCCGTGCAGGAAGTAGCGGACATGGCTCTGGTTGCGCAGATTGCCACGCTCGAATCGCGTATACCTTTCATTCATTTCTTTGACGGATTCCGCACTTCGCATGAAGTGGGCAAGATTCTTCCCATCAGCGATGAAACCATTCGCGCCATGGTGGACGACAAGTACATCATCGCGGCCCGGCAGCGGGCGTTGAGTCCGGACCGGCCGATCATTCGCGGAACAGCGCAGAATCCGGATGTGTTCTTCCAGGCGCGCGAGGCATGCAATCCATTTCACGCCGCGGTGCCGGGAATCGTGCAGATGGTGATGGATCGGTTTGCAGTTCTGACCGGCCGCGCGTATCACCTGTTCGATTATTACGGCGCGCCGGATGCGGAGCGCGTGCTTGTGCTGATGGGCTCGGGCGCTGAGGCTGCGGAGGAAGCTGTCGACCTGCTGAACAAGCGGGGTGAAAAGCTGGGAATCCTGAAAGTCCGGTTGTATCGGCCGTTCGATGCGAGCGCATTTTTGGCAGCGCTGCCGGCTACAGTGAAGTCCATTGCCGTGCTTGATCGCACCAAGGAACCGGGCGGGCTTGGCGAGCCGCTCTATCAGGATATCCTGACGGTTCTTGCGGAGAATGTCGGCCTTCCGTTCGCGGTAAGGCCCACGGTTGTTGGCGGGCGCTACGGATTGTCGTCGAAGGAATTCGCGCCGGCGATGGTGAAGGGAATCTTCGACGAGTTAGCCAAGCCGGAACCGAAAAATCATTTCACCATCGGCATTGAAGACGATGTTACATTTACCAGCTTGAGTTATGACCCGAGTTTCTCGACTGAAGACCCGCAGACGGTGCGCGCGCTCTTCTACGGGCTGGGTTCGGACGGCACGGTGGGTGCGAACAAGAACTCCATCAAGATTATCGGCAGCGAGACGCCGAATTATGCGCAGGGCTACTTTGTTTACGACTCGAAGAAGTCGGGATCGATGACCACAAGCCACCTGCGCTTTGGACCCAATCCGATCCGCTCGAGTTATCTGATTACGCAAGCGAGCTTTGTAGCATGCCATAACTTCAGCTTCCTGGAGAAGATGGATGTTGTGGAAGCGGCGATGCCTGGCGCGGTGTTCCTGCTGAACTCGCCTTACCCGGCGGCGGAGGTCTGGGATCATCTGCCCAAGACGACACAGCAGGAGATTCTGCGCAAGAAGATCGAGTTCTATGTGATCGATGGCTACACGGTGGCGCGCGAAGCGGGCATGGGCACGCGCATCAACACCATCATGCAGACGTGCTTCTTTGCCATCAGTGGCGTGTTGCCGCGCGAAGAAGCGATTGCGCAGATCAAGAAGGCGATTTACAAGACCTATGGCAAGCGCGGCGAGGCTGTTGTCCAGAAGAACTATGCGGCCGTGGATGCGGCATTGGCGCATTTGGAAAAAGTAGAATTGCCGTCCACTGCGAATTCGGAATTCGATTTGATTCCGTCCATTTCCAGCAAGGCGCCGGAGTTTGTCCGCAACGTGCTGGGGCAGATTGCGGCGGGACATGGCGACCTGCTGCCGGTGAGTGCGATTCCGGCGGGCGGCGCATTTCCTACCGGAACAGCGCAGTGGGAGAAGCGCAACATCGCACAGTTCATTCCCGTGTGGGACAAGGATCTGTGCATCCAGTGCGGCAAATGCGTGATGGTTTGCCCGCATGCTGTGATTCGCGCCAAGGTTTATGGCGCGGAACTTGCAGACAAGGCTCCTGCGACGTTGCAATGGGCGAAGCCGAAGTGGAAAGGAATGGAGCAGGACCGCTATACGCTGCAGGTGGCGCCGGAGGACTGCACAGGGTGCGCGGTGTGCGTGGAAGTGTGCCCGGTGAAGAGCAAGAGCGACGCCAGCCACAAGGCCATCAACATGGCCCCGCAGGCTCCGCTGCGCGAGGCCGAGCGCGACAACTGGGAGTTCTTCCTGAATCTTCCGGAAGTGGATCGCGACAAGCTTTCGCATACGCAGGTAAAGGACATTCAACTGCTGCAACCGCTGTTTGAGTTTTCCGGTGCGTGCGCGGGATGCGGCGAGACGGCTTACATCAAGCTGCTGACGCAACTCTTCGGCGATCGTTTGTATATCGCGAATGCCACCGGATGCTCGTCAATCTATGGCGGCAATCTGCCCACGACCCCGTACACCAGCAACGCGCAGGGACGCGGGCCGACGTGGGCCAACTCGCTGTTTGAGGACAATGCGGAGTTTGGCTTCGGCATGAGGACTGCGCTCGACCAGCAGAAGATTTTTGCTGAGACGCTGGTAACGCGGCTGGCGGCAGAGATTGGCGTGGAACTGGTCGCGGAGTTGCTGCACGCCCCTCAGACGACGGAGACTGAAATCAACAAGCAGCGGGAACGGGTACTGGCGCTGCGCGCGAAGCTGGCCGGCAACTCGAGCTCTGACGCGCTGAACCTGCTGGCGATCGCGGACGCACTGGTACGCAAGAGCGTGTGGATTCTGGGCGGCGACGGATGGGCATTCGACATTGGCTTCGGCGGACTGGATCACGTGCTCGGTTCGGGCAAGAACGTGAACGTGCTGGTGCTGGATACCGAAGTCTATTCGAACACCGGCGGGCAGATGTCAAAGGCCACGCCACGCGGCGCGGTGGCGAAGTTTGCCGCAAGCGGCAAGAGCAACAGCAGAAAAGACCTGGCCATGGAAGCAGTGAGCTACGGCTCAGTGTATGTGGCGCAAGTGGCGCTGGGCGGCAACGACACGCATGTGGTGAAGGCCTTCCAGGAGGCTGAGGCGCACGACGGGCCGTCGCTCATCATCGCTTACTCGAGCTGCATTGCGCATGGCTACGACCTGGTGCATGGACTGGAACAGCAAAAACTTGCGGTGCAATCGGGTTACTGGCCCTTGATGCGCTACAACCCGGCGCTGCGCGAGACGGGCAAGAATCCATTTCAGCTTGATTCGAAGGCGCCTTCGATCCGGCTGAAGGAGTACACCTATCGTGAAGCGCGCTACACGATGCTGGCACGCAGCAATCCGGAACTGGCGGCGACGCTGCTGAAGGAAGCGCAGGACGATGTAGAAAGGCAATGGCGCGTGTATTCGGCGCGAGCTTCGATGCCGGGCCGCGGTGAAACGCCGCATATTGCGCCGGAAGAGAAGCCTGAAGAAAAGCTGGCTGAAGTACCAGCCGGAGGTGGGGAATGATCGATTTTTCCACGCAGTATCTTGGATTCAAATTGAAGGGTCCGATCGTGGTGTCATCGACTCCGTTGTCCGAGTCGATTGACAACATTTGTCGGATGGAAGATGCGGGCGCTTCAGCGGTGGTGTTGACTTCGCTGTTTGAGGAGCAACTGGAACTGGAGTCGAAGGCGCTGGACGATGACCTTTCACGGGGAACAGAATCGTTTGCCGAATCGCTGGGATACCTGCCGGATCTGGACGATTACCGGATGACGCAGGACG
>JBKQNU010000119.1:0-43210 GCA_052145815.1 Occallatibacter sp. | reverse complement strand
CAAACGATCCATCGATGCCCTGTGGAAGGAAATCGGTGACCTCCTCAATGCCGTTACGCCAGACGAATGCTCGAACTTCTTTGCCTCATGCGGATATGTAAACACTTAAATCGAAAACGCTCTAATTGGCAAGTAAGACAAAGATCGAGCGGATGGATTAAAGATCAGGGCGCAGATTGCGTGGAGCAAGAGAAGAGGCCGACCGGATTGCCGGTCGGCCTCCTCTTTGCGGGTGAAAGTGAATGCACGAGATGCGGCTGGGCTAAGGACCTTCCGTCCCCTTGCCCGGAGTCGGGGTGGCTGCCGGCTTCTTGTGCTGCGCCGGTTTCTTGGTTCCTCCCGGCGGCTTGGACGTGCCTGCCGGAGTGGTGCCTGCGGCTGCCGCGTGCTTGCGCACGGGCGACCTGGTGGGCAGCGGCTTGCGTTCCTGTGGCTTTACCTGCGTCTCATCCACCGGAGTGGCGTCCTGCACATCTTGCGTCAAGTTTGCGCCGGGCGGCACCAGGTATTCTTGCACGCCCCGCATGTCTTCACTGCCGGTGAAAACGGTGATTCGTGTTGGATCGATGCCTTTGTCGGTGACCAGATAGTTCTTGGTATTGACTGCGCGTTGCGCCGCGTACCCGGTTTCGCCGCCAGTGGCCTCGCCTACCACCGCGAGCGAGTCGTCTGAGTGCTGCTGCAACGACAGCGACACTTCGTCCAGGCAGGCCTTGGCTTCGTTGTCCACGCGCGTCGGGTGCTGTTTGTCCTTGGAGAAATCGATGGAGCAGAGCGGCTGCACGTGTGGAACCACCTTCGGCGGCACTACGATGGTCACGGTGCAGATGGCGTCGGAAGTCTGTCCCTTATCGTCCGCCACGCTGCATTTGATGGTCACTGGGCCTGCGGGCGCGCCGTTGGGGCTGAAAATTCCGGTATTGCCGTTCATGGACAGAGAACCAAAATCCGACTTGCAACTGTAGTTCAGTGGACGGTTCTGCGGGCTTCTTCCGGTCAAAGTGATGTTGCTGGTCTGATCCATCGTGATGGACACGGGGCCGGCCTCGCAACTGAGCGTCGGCGGTTCCCAATGCTTGACGGTGAAGCTTGCCTGGCAGCTTGCGATTTCGTAATCCTTGGGCTTGGGACCTTCGGAAACGGTTGAGCGAATCGTGTAGGTGCCGGGCGGGAGCGAAGTGGTATCGACCGTGGCGATGTTTCCATTGCCCGATACCGCTGGTCCCGTCCATACGTAGGTCGCTGTCTTCTTTGGATTGAGGCCGGAAGCGGTAGCAGTGATCGTGACCGGTTCTCCGGGGTAAACATAATCGGGCGCAGCCACGCAGGAGAGCACCGGCGCGGGCAGAGGACCGCAGCCGACTGCGGGACCCCAGGCCGAAGCGCCGCGGAATACCAGGCCCGCGGAAAGGCGAAATGCATTGATGTTTTCGTCATCGCCCCAGACGAAGTTGCTGGCGGCAAGAGAGCCGTGGGAGGTTCCAGAGTTGGCGTGAAGATATTCGTAGTCGACCTCGAAGAGACGAACGCCGAAGTGGCAGCCGAAGTACCAATCAAGGCCGCCGCCGCCGCCCACGACCGGGCCCCATGTATAGGGCTCATGATCGGGGCCGTCAACGTCCGCGCCGCCCGCGTAACCGTGAACGAAAGGAGTGAAATGCAATCCCGGCCAGCGGTAGATCAGACCGCTATCGAGAGTAAGTATGCCGCTGTTGCTGGTACCCGTGCTGGCGAAGCCGGTGTTGGTGAAAAGGTCGTTTTGCGCGGACTGCACCTGAATGCCGACATTACGATTGAAATAATAGGTCGCGCTTTCAATTAAGCCGGTTTTCTCAAGCTTGAAGGAAACAGGAAGGACTGAACCATCGGGCTGGATTGGATAAAACGTTCCTCTTGGGTCGAGCATGCTGTAGCCCACGAAGACATCCCATCTGGGCGCGGGGGCATTTGCATTGCCCTTAGCCTGGCTTGCTGTGACCTGAGCAAACAGCGAGCATGGCAGGGAAGCCACAAATGCAAGAGCGAGAACCCGGCCCATTGTAAGGAGTTTCCTAGAGTACACGCGTTCACCTCCACAGCAAAACTGAACCGGCAAAGTTACCCCATTCTGCTTTCGAGCGCTTTTTGAGCATACCTCGTCCGCGATACAGAATCGAAGAATATTACAATTCATGTACGACGTCTGTAACCCGCAGGTCACAACTGTGTGGTTACTTTCAGGCCACTTGAGACTTCGCCAATGGCGCGGGTTTTTCGCGTAATTTTGGTGCGCAGGCGATATCTTCGGCGAGGGAAAGAGCGACAAATCTAACTTTCCAGGTGCTGTTATTCTGTCATGGTGAGTAAGAACGCACTGCCTGACTTATCGGCGACCATAGCTGCAACTTTGGCGCTACTGCTGGGGCTATGTCTGGCCGCTTGCCACAAGGAAGAACAGGCAGTTGTTGGAGTGGCGCAGCACGCCGTGAACGCCGAGCACCAGGCGCAGGCGACGGCTACTAAACGCGACCAGCAACGGGCCGATCTGGCGCGCATACCGCTGCCCACCAAGAGCCTGTATATCGATGTGCATGAGCCCGGCGCATGGGCCAATCCCTTTCTTTCAGTGGGTGCGGACATGCTCACTCTGCGGGTCACGATGGCCGATGCCAACCCCAGCAGCCTGGGGCAGGGAACCCTGCTGCGCCCCGACGCGGCGCGGCGGCAGGAGTTGCAGATAAGGCCCGCCGACCTTGCCGATGCATTGATTGCGCTTCCCGCCGGTGCGTGGCGCTATGGCCGCGTAATCGCCGTGGCCGAGTCTCCTTTGGCCAGCCGCAAAGAAAGGCCCAAGGTGCGCCGTAATGTGGAAGCAGCCATTCGAGATCTCAACGATTTAGGAGTTGTCGTCGAAGAGTGGCCTTCGCGATAACTTGCAGACTTGCCTGGGGAGTATTTAAGTCGAGGGATTACGCAAGAAGTTTCTCGGGAAAATAACTGTGATAGATAGAAATTGAAGTTCTTTCAGGGCTAATCTGCCGATCAACGATCGATCCCTTCAGAATGGCGTTGGCGTCAAGTCATGGAAATCGAGACTCGCAATGCGGTATGTTTTCTCTCGCATGCGCCGATTGTCAAAGCACAGGCCATTTTTTGTGATTTTGCTCACGTAAGTTACCCTGCATTTGGACTAGCATTCTTCCGTGAGCATTCTTCCAATTTCCGCTCTGATGAATCAGCCGGCGCTGGACCATGAGGGGTTTTCCGCGCATCGCGAACTGGAGGCGCGGCTCAAAGCTAGCTTGCGGGGCGACGTGCTGTTCGATCTCGGTTCGCGCGCGTTGTACGCGGCCGACTCGTCGAATTACCGCCAGATGCCTGTGGGCGTGATCACTCCGCGGGATGCAGCCGATGTGGAGGCGGCGCTGGCGGCATGCCGCGCGATGGGCGCCGCAGTGCTGCCGCGCGGCGCGGGCACCAGCCTTGCCGGCCAGTGTGCCAACGTTGCGGTGGTGTTCGATTTTTCGCGATACATGCGCGGCCTGACGTCGATTGATGCGGCCGCGAAGCTTGCGGTTGTCGAGCCGGGCATTGTGCTGGACCGTTTGCGCGAGGCCGCTGAGGTTCATCACCTTACGTATGCGCCGGACCCGGCCACGCACAGTCGGTGCACACTGGGCGGAATGATCGGGAACAACAGTTGCGGCGTTCACGGATTGCTGGGCGGCAAGGTGGTGGACAACGTGGAGCGCATGGATATAGTGCTCTACGATGGGACGCGCATGAACGTGGGCCGCACGAACGAAGAGGAGATTGAGACGCTAATTCGCGGCGGCGGGCGCGTGGGCGAGATTTATGCGCGTCTTTTGCGATTGCGCGACAAATATGCGGACCTGATTCGTGAGAAGTTTCCCCGTATTCCACGGCGCGTCTCGGGGTACAACCTCGATGAGTTATTGCCGGAGAATGGATTCAACCTGGCGCGGGCGTTGGTGGGTTCCGAGGGAACATGCGCCACGGTCGTCTCCGCAACGCTGAACCTGACATCGAGCCCGCCCTATCGCGTTTTGACCGCGCTCGCATTTGACGATCCATATCTCGCTGCGGACGCGGTGCCGCGGGTGCTGGAGTTTGGCCCCATTGGCCTGGAAGGCTTCGACGGCCTGCTGGTGGAGTTCATGCTGCGCAAGAACCTGGCCGTCGATGTGAAACTTCTGCCGCCGGGCGGTGGTTTTCTCCTTGTCGAGATGGGCGCATGGAACGCGGACGAGGCCCAGAGCAAAGCCGAGGCGCTTGCGGCCGCTGCGCGAAGCTGGCCGGAAGCGCCGAGGGCTCGCATCTACAACCACGAAGACGCGGAGAGCGTGTGGAAGGTGCGCGAGTCTGCGCTGGGGGCGACGGTTGCAGTGCCAGGAGAGCCGGATCGCTGGGAGGGTTGGGACGACGCGGGCATTCCTCCTGCGCACCTCGGCACGTATCTGCGCAAGCTGAATGCGCTGCTGGGCGAGTACGGCTACCGCAGTCCGCTGTACGGGCATTACGGGCAAGGCTGCGTGCATCTGCGCATCAACTTCGATTTCCGCTCCGTGGAGGGGCTGCGCAAGTTTCGTGAGTTCATTGATCGCGCGGCGGACCTGGTGGTTTCTTTGGGCGGCTCGCTCAGCGGCGAGCACGGCGACGGGCAAGCGCGCGCGGTGCTGCTGCCGAGGATGTTCGGGCCGGAACTGATGCAGGCTTTCCAGGAGTTCAAGGCGATCTGGGATCCGGACAATCGCATGAATCCTGGCAAGCTGACGGATGCCGTGCGCGTCTACGATCCTGTTGAGAATTTGCGTTACGGCCCGCGTGAGGAAGGCAGTAATGGCGCCCTTGCGAACTTGGAAACGCATTTTGTTTTTGCGGCCGATGCAGGGTCCATTGAACATGCGGCGGCGCGTTGCGTGGGTGTGGGTGCGTGCCTGAAAAAAGATGGCGGCGTGATGTGTCCTAGTTACCGGGCAACAGGGCAGGAACAGCACTCGACGCGCGGCCGTGCGCGTCTGCTGTGGGAGATGCTTGCCGGAGCGCTGCGCGAAGAAGGCTTCAAGAGTGAAGCAGTCCACGAGGCGCTGGACCTGTGCCTGAGCTGCAAGGCCTGCAAGACGGAGTGCCCGGTGCAGGTGGACATGGCGCAGTACAAGTCCGAATTTCTGGCGCAGAAGTACAAGGGCAAGCTGCATCCGCTGCATCACTACGTCTTTGGATTTGCCGACAAGATGGCGCGGCTTGGATCGCTGACGCCGGCGGTGACTAACTTCGTGCTTTCGAGTTCGCTCACGAGCCCGCTGATCAAGCACATTGTGGGTGTGGCGAAAGAGCGGAAGATGCCGCAACTGGCGGGGCAGAGCTACAAGAAAGCACGCGCACAAGACGAAACCAGCAATGTGCCCTGCACCGCAGATCGCCACAGGGCTGCGGGGCACGAAGAGCCGGCCGCCCCGTCGCAGGTGGTGTTGTGGGCCGACACCTGGAACAATTACTACCATCCGCAGACCCTGGCAGCCGCGGAACGCGTCCTGACGCAGGCCGGCTTCCGCGTGCAAACCACAAAAGGCCACATCTGCTGCGGTCGCGCTCTTTACGATTTTGGGCTGTTGGGCACGGCGCGAGGCTACTTGGCTACCGTGCTCGATCGCGTGGCTCCGGAGATTGAAGCCGGGCTGCCGTTCATTTTTCTTGAGCCGAGCTGTGCTAGCGTCTTCATAGACGAGGCGCTGGAGTTTTTCCCGAATGACGTGCGTGCGCAGAAGATGAGCAAGCAGGTGTGGCTGCTGGCCGACTGGCTGGCCGAGAAGGCTCCGGATTGGGTCGAAGGGCGGCTTGCCGGCGCGCATGTGCTTCTCCACGGCCACTGCCATCACAAGGCCGTTTTCGGCGGGCCTAAGAGCGAGATCGCTTTGCTGCGCAAGGCTGGCGCGCAAGTGGAGATGATCGAAACCACCTGTTGCGGCATGGCGGGGCCGTTCGGGTTTGAAGCGGACAAGATAGAGGTGTCGAAAGCCATTGCCAACCTCGGGCTGTTGCCGGCCGTTCATGCCGCGGACCCGATGACGCTGATTGTGGCTGACGGCTTCAGTTGCCGTGAGCAGATCAGCCAGCTTTCTCGCCGTGAGGGCATGCACTTTGCGGAAATCCTTGCCCGCAGCTGCGGCTGCGTAGGATAAGCTTCCGTGTCTAAAAAAAACATCGATTGCCTTTGCGCAATCGATTGTGCGATGATTTCCGCTGTCCGTTCATTTGATGTGAACCGGCGCCCGGCCCTCCCCGGCCGGAACCCATCCCAAGAGACCGCTCCACGCAGGAAGAAATCGCAAATGAGAAATCGCATCCTCCAAATCTGTGTATTCTCTTTGCTCTTGGCGGGCGTCGCCCGCGCACAGGACCTTGCTTCCACCTGGCAGGGAACTTTCCAATCAGGTTCAGAGCAGCGCCGGGCCGTTCTCCAGGTTGCGAAAAAGGACGGCGGCGGCTGGCAGGCTACGGGGCTCTATATCGAATTCGTCCATGACGACTTGCGCGTCGAGTCCTTCGCGTTCACCGGCTCCGATCTCAAGCTCAGCGCGAATGGCGGCAAGGTTGAATACACCGGGAAGGTCAGCAGCGACGCCGCGTCCATTGTTGGCGCACTTACGCTTGACCACCAGTCGATGCCGCTGGAACTTCGCCGCGCGTCCGCTCAGGCGGCGTGGCACACCCCGTTTCAGTATCAGTACCACTTGAAGAATGTGACGTATGCTCGACCCTCACCGGCGGAGTCGATCATTCCGTTTTCACCCAAGCTGGCAGTTGACTACATGGAGCAAGGGGCGAGGGCCTGGTCCGCGGAGTGGAAATGCGTGGCCTGCCATACCAATGGTTCGTACATGGTGGTGCGGCCTCTGCTGACGACGCAGCTGGGCCAGCCGCAGAAGGAGATGCGCGACTTCTTTGTCGCCACGCTGAATGAGGAGTTGGCCTCCGATCCCGCCGACATGCGGCCGGAACTGGATTCAACGCAAGCTGTTTACGCGGCGGCGGGACTGGCGATTTGGGATGCGCACATCACGCATCGCTTGTCGCCGGAGACAGCCGAAGCCCTCAGCACGATGTTCAAGCTGCAGCGGGCAGACGGAGACTGGACCATCAGCGATGACAACAACCCGCCTCTCGAATCGAGCCGCTATCAGTTGGCCACCGTCGCGGCCCGAGCCGTGGGGAATGCCCCAGGCTGGCTAAGCCAGCAGCGCGGAACGTCGATGGAGGCCAAGATCGATCTGCTCGAAAACTACCTTCGGGCGGAGCGCAAACTGCAGGGGGATTACGATCGAACCGACTTGCTCTGGGCGGCATCGGAGCTTCCCGGCCTGTTGGACGCGAAGCGCCAGCAGGAACTTATCGACATGATCTTCGCACATCAGCGACCGGACGGCGGGTGGTCGATCAGGACCTTTGTCCAGCCCCAGGAGTGGGGGAAGGGCAATCGCGCGGAGAAGCTGAGAGCGGAGCCGGAGTTCGCTGATCCGCCCAGCGATGGGCACATGACGGGCCTGGCGATCATCGCCTTGCGTAAAGCGGGCATTCCGGCCAGCGACCCGCGCATTCAACGCGGCGTTCTCTGGCTGTTGACCAACCAGCGCTCTTCGGGCAGATGGTGGACGCGGTCGCTGAATCGGGATGGCTGGCAATTCATCAGCTACAGCGGAACGGCGTACCCGCTGCTCGCGCTTTCCCTGTGCGATGTGCTGCCTGATTCCCGTTCGATTTCGGCTGCGGTTCAGTAGTCCAATGCCCGACCGCGGCCGGTTTCCCCAACTCTGGGCAATGCGGGTGCTGAGCAATGCGGATCACCACGGTGGAGCGCTATACTGTAGTGTCTTGAACAGGAGCAGGTTACCGGGCCTGTGCGTATGCGTTTGCAACTCTGGCCCTCAAATCTGCGTCCAATGCGTTGGGTCGGCGCGTTGTTTTTCTCGTACTGAGCGTGCGTCGATTTTGAAAGCCGGAGCGGCAATCGGTTCCCATTTGCCGCTAACCTTGGAATTTGTTACGCTCAGGCAATCTTCAGGCTGGGCGAAAGGAGAATTTTCATCATGGCAGAAGAAAGCAGCAACATTCATCATCTGGGATGGTTTCTGGCGGGATTGGGTGTAGGCGCGGTTGTGGGGATTCTGTATGCTCCCAAGAGCGGCCGTGAGACGCGTGAAAGCCTGGCCAACAGTGCGCGCGAGAGTACGGAATATGTGCGCGCCAAGAGCCAGCAGGCGGCCGAGCAGGTCAGCGCCCTGGTGGATAAGGGCAAGGAACAGGTGAGCGCTATCGTCGACAAGGGCAAGGAGCAGGTGAGCACCATCGTCGCCCAGGGCAAGGAACAGATTGGCGAGTATGTCGATCGCAGCCGCGAGGTGGTGGATCGAGGCCGCGCGCAGTGGGAAGAATTTGTAGAGCGCGGCAAGAGCCTGGTAGCCGATCAGACCACGCGCGTGAGCGCTGCTGTCGACGCGGGACGCAATGCCTACCGGACGACCACCGTCGATCCGACGGAACTGTAGGCGTTCGTTTACCGGAGTTCCCTGTTCGGTTGAAACACGGGATTCCTGGGCAGAATCATCGCTCCGGAGCGGGCGCGCGCACGGCTGCAAGCGGCTTGGGCGCGGGCTCCGGAGCAGAACGCTTCCTTTTGGCCGGAGGTGCGTTGAACGAATTGCAGCATGTGCGCATGTGGGTTGCGCCAGAATCTTCCGAGGCCAATTATGAACAACGAAATCATCCAGCTGGCTTGTATTGCCTTGATCGCACTGTGCGTGCTGGTGCAGACGATTCTGCTGCTGGCAATGTCCCTTGGGATGCGCAAAGGCCTCAGCGCGCTGAAAGAACAAGTTGATGAAATGAAGTCGTCGGTGATGCCGACAGTGGAAAAGGCACGGGTGCTGATCGACGAGGCCAGCGGCTTCATGGCCGAGGCCAGCGGTTTCTTTGCGCGGGTGAGTCCAAAGGTAGAGTCCACAGTCACCGACCTTGCTGCGGTCTCGACCACTTTGCGCGCGCAGGCGGCGGAAGTGGAAGTCGCGCTGGGGCAAATTCTTGAGAAGGTCGACAAACAGACTAGCCGCGTCGACAACATGTTCTCCGAGACCCTGGACGCAGTAGACAAGGCCAGTTCTTTTGTCACACACGCCGTGGGCAGGCCGGTGAGGCAGCTTTCCGGGTTGCTGGCAGGAGTAAAGGCCGCTGTCGAGTCGCTGCGCTCCAACGGTCATCCGAATCGGGATGTCCGTGGTCGCGACGATAAAGATCTGTTCGTCTAAACCTCGTTTCATTCGTCCAAAACCCTTTCTCATTCGTCCTGATGTTATGTCGATGCGAATGAAGATCCGTTTTTTGTCTCTCTGGTTGTTATCCGCGGCTATACTCACCGTCGGCGCAACGGCACAGCCCACTCCCAAGGCTGCGCTTCTGGCTCTATCCAAACAGGATCACACCCTGTCCATCGTCGACCCGGCGGATTTGCGCGTGGTCGCCCGGATTCCTGTGGGCGACGATCCGCACGAGGTTATCGCCTCCGCGGATGGCAAGACGGCGTACGTTTCCAACTACGGTTTTGGGGCATTCCACACGCTGGCGGTGATCGACCTGGTGGGACAAACGAGGCAGGCGTCCATCGACCTGGGCGCGCTGCGCGGGCCGCACGGGCTGGACTTCAAGCTGGGCAAGGTCTGGTTCACGGCTGAAGCTGCGAAGAGCATTGGCAGCTACGATCCTGCTGCGGGCAAGATCGACTGGATCATGGGGACCGGACAGGACAGGACCCACATGATCTATGTCTTCCCGGATGGGAAGCGGATTGTCGTGACCAACGTGAGCTCAGCTACCGTCACTATTCTGGACAAGACCGAAGGGCGTGCGGGTGGACCTCCGCCGGGCATGGGAGCGGGAACGGGAGCGGGCGGTCCGCCTCCAGGTGCAGGTGGGCCACCGCCGGGAATGCCGCCTGGGCCCATGCCAACGCCGCCGGGCGGGGACTGGAAGCTGACCGTGATTCCTGTTGGCGGTGGATCGGAAGGGTTCGATATTTCCCCTGATGGAAACGAAGCCTGGGTGGCCAATGCGCACGACGGCACGGTCTCAATCATCGACCTTACACAGAAGAAGGTGACGGCAACTCTGGCGGCAAATGTGCCGGGCGCCAATCGGCTGAAGTTTACGCCGGATGGAAAGCTAGCGCTGATTTCATCCGGCTCGGCGTTGGTGGTGCTGGATGCAGCCACGCACAAAGAAGTGAAGCGGCTGACCAATGTACATGCGTCAGGCGGCATTCAGATGCAGCCGGACGGCGCGCGCGCATACGCGGCTTGCGGGCGGGATGGCTACGTGGCGGTCATCGATCTGAAGACGCTGGAGATGGTCGGCAGAGTCGATGTGGCTGGGCCGGATGGACTGGCTTGGGCGGTGCGGGAGTAAGACAAAACCAGAGAATGCAACCCGGCAGTGGATGAGCAAGTAATACGCGATGATCATTGTCGAGATTACGGTTGGCGTGTTCTCATTCCAATGCGAATCCACCCGGGGGCTGAATGCACGCGAAGTTCAAGAACCCCTCAACTCTCTTGCGAGTATTCGCTGTTGGCCGGGGAGTTCTCGTCATTGCAGGATTGGCCCTTCCGACGAGCGATGCTCCCTTCATAGGCCAACCGCACTCACTCCTCTTCGCGGCTGCCGATCCGAGCTGTCAGGCCGTGGACGACGCCAGCAAGAAACAGCAAAGCGTTCCGTACCGTTTGTCAACCACATCGAGCTTCGGATCAGGCCCCGAAAAGACCACCGAGAGTGTCGTCGTTGACGGCACTCTTTACTCGCAGGTGAACGGCCAGTGGGTCTCCATGCCCGTTCCGCCGCTGAGACCGAAGCAGAATGACGCGGACAGCGCGAACAAGAGCCTGAAGCAGTTATGCCAGCACGTACGCGATGAGCCGGTCAACGGTGAGGATGCAGCCGTTTACAGCATCCATAGTGAAACCCCGCCGGGCAACTTCGATCAGTTGATGTGGATTTCGGTGAGCAAGGGCCTACCGCTGCGCATGGATATGGATTTCACCAGCAAGAACGGAGATAAATCGCACTATTCCATTCGCTATGACTACAACAATGTGCAGAAGCCGAAGTCTTGAAAGCAACGCAGGCGGGCTGTGCCGCAAGATAGAGATGCATTGGCCGTCAAGCTTACTGCACCTCTTTCCTTTGGAAGGAGCGCCTGTCACTGCTCGTCGACCTGAATGATCTGAATTGAATATCCAGGAACCGTGTGATGCAGGTGATCGCTCACTCCTTGCAGCGGCGTTTCAACAGGCACAATCTGGGTCGGTTGCTCCAGCGTGTTGGTGGCCTGCGTGTCGTGGGCGCTCAGGCTTATGAGCTTGCCGGTCGCGGCCAGCTTTGCGCCGGGGAGGTCGATCTCCACTGGCTGCGGCGTGGACGAAGCATTGACAAGCTTCAAGTAAAGCCGCCTCTTCGCAGAGTCGCGGGTGATGGAATAGAAGAATTTCGGATTGTTCGCATCGAGGGCAGTGCCTTCGAGTTTTGACGCGAGAGTCTGGTCGCCCAGGTACTTCGAGAACATCACCTGCGCGTAGTAACTCGGCGAGCCGTAGCTGCGCATGGCGTCGTAGCCGATGAGGTCGGTCTCCCATTGCATGCCGCCGGGGTTCACGTTTACCAGGAGCGGTGCATAGGCGGCCATCACGACGATGTCGCTGTTGCGCTCCAGGCCGGTCATCCAGGCCGCATCGCCCAGGGCCGCGCCAAAGTTGGGGGTGGGAGCGCCCTCGCGCGTGGCCCACTCGCCTACGAAAATCCTGGGCCCATTGCGGTCGGTCTTGTCGTAGTGGTTTGCGTCGTGGAAGAACTGCGTGGCGCGCAGGTAGTAGTGGTCGTCGACAACATCGGGCCGCATGCTCGTTATAGGCATGGTGGCGATCAGCTGCAGGTCAGGATATTTGGCCTTGATGGCCTTGTAGAACTGCGCGTAACGGCCCTCGTAACTGCCGGACTTGTCGAACATGTCCTCGTTGCCGATTTCGACGTAGTTGAGGTTGAAGGGCTGGGGATGGCCATTCTGCGCGCGGATGGCGCCCCACTTGGTGTCGACGCTGCCGGTGACGTATTCGATCTCGTCGAGCGCGTCCTGTACGTAGGGGTCGAGATCGGGGCCGGGATTCACGTGCTCCTGGGCCATGGAATAGCCGGCATAGACGGCCAGCACCGGATTCATGTGCAGGTCTTCGCACCATTCCAAATACTCCAGGAGTCCGAGGCCGTCAGACGAGTGGTAGCTCCAGGGGCTGGGGTGCGTGGGGCGGTCGACGAGCGGGCCGATGGTCTTCTTCCACTGGTAGCGCAGGGGAATGTGGTCGCCCTCAAGATAATTGCCGCCGGGGAAGCGCAAGAACGCGGGGTGCATGGCCGCCAGCTTCTCCATCAGGTCGATGCGGTTGCCGTTGACGCGGTCGTGATAAGTGGGCGGGAAGAGGGAAACCAGGTCGAGCCAGAGGGTTCCGGCATGGGCGACGGTGATGGCCAGGTGGTTGGCAGCCGAGGGCTCGATTGCGCCGGTCTTCAACGTGAATTTGTACTGCTTCCAATCGGTTGCGATCACAGGGACCTGCGCCGCGGCCACGGACTTGCCGGTCTGGTTATTGATTAGGCTCACGGTGATCGGGCCCAGGTCGCTGGAATCCGCCTTGGCGTAGAAAGATCCCTCGTACGTGGTGTTGGGTCGCAGCGGCATGCCCCACCAGCCGTCGTTGAGTACGCCGGCCTGGTTGTGCGCGTCGGCCTGCTTCACTTCAAGCTTGAGGCTGGATTTCAATGCATCGCTGGGGCCGGTTTGTTTGTCGGCACTCATCACTGCCTGGGAGTTGCCTTCCTCCACAAGGAACCAATGTCCGATGCCGCTCCAATCGCTGCCGATGGTTCGGTTGCGCACCATTTCCGCGTAGAGCCCCCCGTCGTAGGAGTAGTTGATTTCTTCGGTCATCAGGCCGTAAAGCGTGGGGCTGACCTTGGAGACAGGCTGATCGGTGTGGATGGTGAGGACAGCCGGCGGAGCCTGGGCGTAAATGAAGGCAGTAGCAATGATGAGGGTCGCGGCCCAAGCAAACGTTTTCTTTGGCATTCTGAATTCTCCGTGAAATCGGTGCCGGGCCAGTATAACGCGATAGGACGCCTGTTGGTTTCGCGGTTTCCCTACCCTTTCGGCGAGAAAACCAAAAAGCAGGTCCTTCGACTTCCTTCGCTTCGCTACGGTCGCTCAGGATGACAGAAAGGAAGGGGCGCGGGGCTCTTGCGACTTCAATGGGTTACTTCCGCGCCAGGATTTTGCCCCAGTTCACGATGACGCGAGTCTGGAACTGCCATTGCGGCTGGGTGTTGAGATCGAGCTGCGCGGTCTCAACCTCGGCTTGTCCGTTGCGGAAGGGAATGACCAGACCCTCCTCAGTGCCTACGGTCTGCTGGCCGGCGGTCAGTTCGTGGGCGAAGCCGAGAAAGACGGCGGCGCCGCGCGTGTCGAGGGTGCGGAAGTAGTCGGCGAAGCCCTGGTAATCGGACTTCGGATTGGCGGAGGACCTACCGATTCCGCCGGTCCAGGTAAAGTTGGCGGCGATGAGGTTGTTGCCCTTGGAGTATTGCGGGCCAGCGGTGGCGCCGGCCCGGCCTCCACCGCCGCGAGTGAACAAGGCGCCGCGCGGGGCCAGCGAGAGAAGGAAGCCTCCCTTTTGCAGGACCTGCTGGCGGATGACGAAGTCGAAGCGGTTGCCGAACTGGATGGTTCGGTCGCCTGCGGCCGATTCCGAGTCGAGCAGGTTGACCAGGATGCTGATGTCGGTGTTGGTTTTGAAGGGCGCGAAGGACAGCACGGCGGGGATGGTCCGGCTGCCGCCGCTGACCGATTCGAAGCCCAGTTCGGTCTCCACACATTTGGGGCAGACGGGCGGGGGGCTGAAGATGAAGGTGGTGCCGTAGTCGGAGACGGTGGCGTTGAGGGGCTGAGGGCTGGGCGGCGGTTGCGGCGGGATCTGGGACGACGATGTGCGGCAGATGACCAGAAGGGCTGAGAAGACAAGGGTTTGAAATTGGGATTTCATACGCAGGCTTGGGACTATCCCCCGGGGGCTAAAGCCCTGCTTGCTTGGTGTCACTTATGTACGGGCTAGAGCCCGTACCCTTCGCCTAAAGTCCGTATCCTTCACAAAACAGACCCCAAACTTGAGCCTAAACGATCCAGCCGCCGCCGGCGACCTCGTCGCCATCGTAGAAGACGGCAGACTGTCCCGGTGTCACTGCGCGCTGAGGCTCGTCGAACGTGGCGATGGCTTCGCCTGGCTCGGCTCCCGGCGCGAGAGTCGCCCAGGCAGGCTCGTGGCGATGGCGGATCTTGGCCCGGACGCGCATCGGGGCGGTCAGGGCTGGAATGCTGATCCAATTGAGCTGGCGGGCGCGCAGCGTCCGCGTCGCCAACTCGGCGTCTGCGCCCACGGTGACGCGGTGGCTGTCAGGGTGGATACTGAGCACATAAAGCGGCGTGGGAGAACTGACGCCCAGGCCCTTGCGCTGGCCGACGGTGAAGTTGGAGATGCCCTCATGATGGCCGATGACTTCACCGCTCGAGGCGACCAGTTCGCCGGCCGTCTCCGGCATTGGCTCGCCCTGTTCTTCAAGATAAGCAGTCAGGAACTGCTTGTAGTCGCCGCCGGGGACGAAGCAGATCTCCTGCGAGTCAGGCTTCTCGGCCAGCACCAAGCCGCGTGCCCGCGCGAGATCGCGCACCTCGGGCTTGGTGAGGCGGCCGAGGGGGAAGAGTGTACGGGAAAGCTGCTCCTGGGTGAGGCCGAAAAGGAAATACGTTTGATCCTTGGCAAGGTCGGCGGGGCGCTTGAGAATCCAGCGGGCACGAGCAGTGTCGTACTCGCTGATTGCGTAGTGGCCGGTGGCGATGCGCTCGGCGCCGATGGAGCGGGCGGTCTGGAGCAGGGCATCGAACTTGAGGTGGTTGTTGCAGAGCGAGCAGGGGATGGGAGTGCGTCCGGCGAGATACTCGTCGACGAACGGGCGAACGACGTTGCGCTCGAAGCGGTCTTGCTGATTAACCACGTAATAAGGAATTCCCAAGTGCTCGGCGACGCGGCGGGCATCGTAAACATCATCCAACGAGCAGCAGCGACCGGCCTTCGGCGCGTCGAGGATGCCGTGCTTGCCGGCAAGACGGGTCTGGTCCCACAGCTGAAGAGTGAGACCGACAACCGTTTCGCCCTGATGGGCGAGCATGGCCGCAACCGTCGAGGAGTCGACTCCTCCGGACATGGCTACGGCGATGGTTTCATTCTTTGGCAAGTTAGCGAGTCAGCCCCGCTTCGCGGGTTAGCAAGTTAGCGCTTGCGCGACGGTTGACGTTTGTGGTTTCCCACCCTTACGAGACGAACAAGAACCTCGCAAGAACGGGGCACCCAGGATTGGTTGCGCTTCCAGCTTGCAAAACACCTGGTTTAGCCGAGCGTTCCAGCGGCTACCGGGGAAAGGGCGCGCAAATGTTCGACGGCGGCGGGGACGACTTGCAACACATGATCCACGTCGGCGTCGGTGACGGTTTTGAGCAGGCTGAAGCGCAAGCTGGCGCGGGCGCGGTTCTTGTCCAGGCCCATGGCGATCAGCACGTGGCTGGGCTCGGTGGCTCCCGAGTGGCAGGCTGATCCGCCGCTGACGGAAACTCCCTTCAAGTCGAGCGCAATCACCAGCGCTTCGCCTTCCAAGTTGTCGAACCAGATGTTCGATGTGTTGGCGGCGCGGGGGACGGGCTTGCCATCGGCTGCGATGCCGTTGACTCCGGTGCCGGCAAGCTGAAGAACCCCGGCTTCCAGGCGGTCACGCATCTGAGCGAGCCGGTAAATGGTCCCGTCGTCGAGCGAGTGCATGGCCAGTTCGGCAGCCTTGGCCAGGCCGACGATGCCGACGACGTTCTCCGTGCCGGCACGCTGGCGGCGCTCATGGCTTCCACCCACTAGCAGCGGCTCGACCGGGGTTCCGCGGCGCACGAACATGGCTCCTATGCCCTTGGGACCGTGCATCTTGTGGGCACTGATGGAGAGCAGGTGGCAGCCGATGCGGCGCACGTCGAACTCGACCTTGCCTGCGCCCTGAACGGCGTCAATATGAAAGAAAATGCCTGTCTCATCGGCGATTCTGCCGATTTCTTCCACTGGCTGCAGGACGCCGGTCTCGTTGTTCGCCAGCATTACGCTGATCAGGCGGGTCTCAGGGCGGATGGCGCGGCGAATGTCTGTCGGGTCGATGAGGCCGCTGGGCTGGGGCGCAACGAATGTGGTTTCGATTCCATGACGCGCCAGGCGCTTGGCCGCTTCCAAAATGGCCGAGTGCTCAATCGATGTGGTTATGAAGTGGTCGCCGGGATGGAGCAGGCCGAAGATGGCGGTGTTATCGCCCTCGGTGCCGCCGGAGTTGAACACTACCTCGGCGTCATGGCAGTTGAAAAAACGCGCCATGGTTTCCCGCGCCCGGTCGACAGCAGTGCGAGCCTGCTGGCCGTGCTGGTGAATCGAGGAGGCGTTGCCGAAGTGCTCCATCCAGTACGGGCGCATGGCCTCCATCACCTCCGGAAGCAGAGGGGTGGTGGCATTGGCGTCCATATAGACTCGGCGCATGGGCAGTTTTCTCCTTAATCTCGATTGTAAGGGCAATCGGGATTTCATGCTCGGGGCCCGCGCTGAACGGAGGAATCGCTGACCTGTCTGGTGCGGAACAGGCTGCGGATGGTCATCGCAAGCACTTTGAGTTGGCAAATTGCATCATGTTACTGCAGCGTGGTCAAAAATCCTCGCGTCGTCAGTATCAATTTTCGGATTGTCAAAGATAACCGGGAGAGAAAAACAGGCGTCTAAAACCAATAGAGGAAATCCTTGCTTTTGGACGTCTTCGCTGGTTGACAATATGAAGGCCCTGCGGCGATTCTGCGAAGGAACACCTCGTCAAATGTGTTCAATGCGGAGTCCTGAGTGCCTGAATTCGAAGACAAGCCAGATGGCCAGCACATTGGCTCTGAGCGGCAGTTAAACCCGCCCCCTCACAAATCCGGTAAAGCCTGGATACTCTGGGTCACATTGCTGGTGATCGTTGCGGTGGTTGCCTTTTATATCCTGCATAACCGCAGCGCCGCCAATTCGACCGCGAGCAAAAGCGGCAGTGGCGCGGGTGGTGGAAGGCGTGGTATGACCGGCCCGGTTCCCGTGACCGTTGCCACCGCCAGCAAAGGCAACATCGGCGTGTATCAGGACGCCATCGGCACGGTCACGCCCGTCTACACCGACTCCATCACGGCGCAGGCCAGCGGCGTGATTACACAGGTGAATTACCGTGAGGGGCAGTTCGTGCACAAGGGGGATTCCCTGATCGAGATCGATCCGCGTCCCTACCAGGCAACGCTGTTGCAGGCGCAGGGCACGCTGGAACGCGACACGAATATTCTAGCGCAGGCGCAGATGGACCTGGATCGTTATCGCGCCGCGTGGGCGCGCAACAGCATCAACAAACAGTTGCTGGACGACCAGGAGAAGATTGTGCTGCAAGACCAGGGCACGGTGAAAAACGACCAGGGCACCGTGGACTACGACCAGGTGCAGCTGGGTTATTGCCACATTACAGCGCCGATTTCAGGCCAGGTTGGTTTACGTCTAGTGGATCCCGGCAATGTGGTGCAGGCGGGCGGCACTGACGCGCTGGTGGTGATTACGCAGATGCAGCCCACTACGGTGATCTTCACACTGGCGGAAGACAGCCTGGGCCAGGTTGAGACACGCATGCGCAAGATGCACACGCTGCCGGTGGAGGCGTGGGATCGCAACTCGACCAACAAGCTGGCCACAGGCAAGCTTCTCACCATCAATAACCAGATCGACACTACGACGGGAACGGTGAAGCTGCGCGCCACGTTCGATAACAAGAACGGTGTCCTGTTCCCGAACCAGTTTGTGAACACACGGCTGCTGGTGAACACGCTGGAAGGAGTCACCCTGATTCCCACCGGGGCCGTTCAACACAACGGACAGGTTGCCTTCGTTTACGTGATTGCGAACGGCGCGGCCAAGGTGCAAAACGTCAAGACGGGCGTCTCCGATGCGGGCGTGACCGCGGTGTCGGGAATCAACCCCGGCGTTCAAGTGGCCACCAGCAGTTTCGAAAAGTTGCAGGACGGAAGCAAGATCATCATCTCGAAGCAGCCCATCGCTGCCAACCCATCGGAGGAAAATACTCCGTGAGTCCATCCGGGCCTTTCATCCAGCGTCCCGTTGCAACCTCGCTGCTGATGGCCGCAATCCTGCTGGTGGGTATCGTAGCGTACTTCCAGCTGCCGGTTTCTGCCCTGCCGGAGGTCGACTACCCCACCATCCAGGTGGTGACGTTCTATCCCGGCGCAAATCCTGACGTAATGGCCACGACGGTGACAGCGCCGCTGGAGCGCCAGTTTGGCCAACTGCAAGGCCTGAGCCAGATGACGTCGACCAGCTCCGGCGGCTCGTCGGTAATTGTGCTGCAGTTCACACTGAGCCTGAATATCGACATCGCAGAGGAAGAAGTGCAGTCGGCCATCAACGCCGCGCAGAGTTATCTTCCTTCCAACCTGCCTGCGCCGCCGGTTTACAGCAAGACGAATCCTGCCGATGCTCCGGTGTTGACCCTGGCCATCACCTCCAACGCCATGCCTCTTTCGCAGGTTGAGGATTTGGTGGACACCCGTCTTGCGCCCAAGCTTTCGCAGTTGAGCGGCGTGGGCCTGGTGAGCATCAGCGGCGGGCAGAAGCCGGCGGTGCGCATCCAGGCCAATCCCACAGCGCTTGCGTCGTATGGGCTGAACATGGAGAGCCTGCGCACGGCGCTGGTCGACACCAGCGTGAATCAGGCCAAGGGCAACTTCGACGGACCGCACCAGGATTACCAGATCAATGCCAACGACCAGTTGGTGACCAGCAACGATTATCGCAACGTATTGGTTGCCTACAGCAACGGCGCGCCGGTGATGCTGACGGACGTTGCCAAGGTGACGGACAGCATCGAGAACAAGAGCCAGGCTGCCTGGATGAACGATACGCCGGCGGTGATTCTCAACATTCAGCGCCAGCCCGGCGCCAACACCATCAGTGTCGTCAAGGCCATCAAGGCGGTTCTTCCCCAGCTTGAGGTGAACCTGCCTGCCTCCATCGAAGTAACCCCGCTCACCGATCTCACCACAGCCATCAACGCCTCAGTCGACGACGTGGAGTTTGAGCTGATGCTCACGGTTGCGCTGGTGGTGATGGTCATATTCCTGTTTCTGCGCAACGTGTATGCCACTATCATTCCCAGCGTGGCCGTGCCGCTTTCTCTGGTGGGCACGTTCGGCGCGATGTATGCGCTGGGCTACAGCCTGGACAATCTCTCGCTGATGGCGCTGACCATCTCGACGGGATTCGTCGTCGACGACGCGATCGTGATGATCGAAAATATTTCCCGCTTCCTGGAGGCAGGAGATTCGCCCATGCAGGCGGCTATTAAAGGCGCAGAGCAAATCGGCTTCACCATTATTTCTTTGACGGTGTCGCTGATTGCAGTGCTGATTCCGCTGCTGTTCATGGGTGGTGTAATCGGGCGGCTTTTCCGCGAATTCGCGGTGACCCTGGCTGTCACCATCATTCTTTCTGCGGTGGTTTCGCTGACGCTTACGCCGATGATGTGTTCTCGGATTCTGCGCCACACCCCGGAAGCGAAACAGGGCCGTTTCTTCAAGGCTTCAGAACGCGTATTCGACAACGTCATTTCGTTCTACGGCCGCACACTGAAGTTTGTTCTCCGCTTCCAGGGCTTCACGCTGCTGGTGGCACTGGCCACGCTGGTGCTTACGATTGTTCTTTACATCGTCATTCCCAAGGGATTTTTTCCGATACAGGATACCGGCGTAATTCAGGGCATCTCGCAGGCGCCGGCAACCATTTCGTTTGCGGCCATGGAAGAGAAGCAGCAGGAACTGGCGCGCATTGTGTTGCAGGACCCTGCGGTCGAGAGTCTGTCGTCCTTCATCGGAGCGGACGGCACCAACACCACGCTGAACAGCGGGCGCATGTCGATCAACCTGAAGCCAATCGGCGAGCGGGATCTCAGCGCGGCCGATGTGATCCGCCGCCTGCAGACCAAGCTGAAGGACGTCGAGGGCATTCAACTGTTTATGAGCCCTGTGCAGAACATCACGGTGGACGACCGCGTGAGCCGCACTCAGTATCAGTACACACTGGAAGATCCGGATGTGAACGAGCTGAATGAGTGGACCGGCAAGCTGGTGGACAAGATGAAGCAGCTGCCGCAGCTTGCCGATGTGGCTACGGATCAGCAAACCGGCGGCCTGGCAGTTTCGCTAGTCATCGATCGCGTAACTGCATCGCGATTGGGCATTGCTCCGAACACGATCGATAACACGCTCTACGATGCATTCGGGCAGCGCCAGATCAGCACCATGTACACGCAGTTGAACCAGTACCACGTGATTCTGGAAGTCGATCCGAGTATTCAGACCAGCCCTGCCAGACTGCAAGATCTTTATATCCAGACCAATGCATCTGCGGGAGGTTCAGGCCCGGGCGCATCCTCGTCCTACGCAGCTTCGGGATCTTCATCAGCCGGTTCAAATGCGACCACGACGGCTGCGCCTTACACTCCATCCTCGGGAGTGCTCACCGTGCCCGCGAACGCGCTGTCTTCCGGCGTGGGGACTACAAGCACTTCTTCGTCTTCGTCCAACACCACCACCAGTTCAACGCCATCCGGTTCGGTTCCGCTGAGTGCATTCACCCATTTGCAGAGAACCCCCGAGGCGCTTTCCATCAACCACCAGGGCCAGTTCCCGGCGGTGACCGTGTCCTTCAACCTGGCGCCGGATGCCGCGCTGGGCGGCGCGATAACGGCCATCAACAAAGCGCAGAAAGATCTCAACATGCCGGCCAGCGTGCAGTACGGATTCCAGGGCACAGCGGCCGCATTCGAGGGCTCGCTTTCCAATGAAGGGTATTTGATTCTGGCCGCGCTGGCCGCGGTGTATATCGTACTCGGAGTTCTCTACGAAAGCTTCATTCATCCCATCACGATTCTCTCCACGCTGCCCTCTGCCGGCGTAGGCGCATTGCTGGCCCTGATTATCTTCAAGCAGGACCTGAACGTGGTGGCGATTATCGGCATCATCCTGCTCATCGGCATTGTTAAAAAGAACGGCATCATGATGGTGGACTTCGCCCTGGAGGGGGAGCGCGAACGCGGGATGACTTCCACCGACGCCATTTACGAGGCCTGCCTGCTGCGCTTCCGTCCCATCATGATGACCACTATGGCGGCGCTTTTGGCGGGCATTCCCCTGGCGGTGGGATCAGGCATGGGCTCCGAGCTGCGCCGTCCACTGGGCATCGCCATGGTCGGCGGCTTGCTGCTGAGCCAGATACTCACCCTCTACACCACGCCCGTCATCTACATCTTCTTTGACCGCTTCGGCCACGGCGTCAAGAAAGTGCGCAAGTCCATCGGGAATGGCGGCGAACCGCAACCGGCGGAGGGCGCATGAACATCTCCGCCCCCTTCATCCGGCGTCCGGTGGCTACCACGCTGCTAACAGCCGGAGTTACGCTCGCGGGGGCGATCGCGTTCAACGTGTTGCCGGTCTCTCCGTTGCCGCAGGTGGATTTTCCCACCATTTCCGTCTCTGCCGGCCTGCCCGGCGGCAGCCCCGACATCATGGCTTCGTCGATTGCTACGCCGCTGGAGCGCCAGTTCAGCCACATCGCCGGCGTGACGGAGATGACCTCGTCAAGCTCGCTGGGAAGCACGTCCATCACGCTCCAATTCGATCTGAGCCGCAACATCGACGGAGCAGCGCGCGACGTCGAAGCGGCCATCAATGCAGCCCGCACTTATTTGCCTGCGGACCTGCCGGGTAATCCGACTTACCGGAAAGTGAACCCAGCCGACTCGCCCATCATGATTCTGGGGCTTACATCGGACAAGTATGACAAGCCGGCGCTCTACGATTATGCTTCGTCAATAATCGCGCAGAAGCTCTCGCAACTGCAGGGGGTGGGACAGGTAAACGTCGGCGGCGGCGCCGGTCCTTCGGTGCGCGTGGAAGTGGACCCCACCAAGCTGAACAGCCACGGGCTCACGCTCTCATCGGTACAGTCGATCCTGAGCGAGCAGAATGTTCATGAAGCGACCGGCCAGATCGCGGATGGGACAAGGACCCTCGACATTATCACCAACGACCAGATGCACCAGGCCGACGAGTACAAGCCGCTGGTGATTGGATACAACAAGGGCGCCGCGGTTCATTTGTCCGACGTGGCAGATGTCACCAACGGTGCTTCAAACATTCGAGCGTCGGGCTACATGGACGGTATTCCATCGATTACCATGATCGTCTTCCGCCAGCCGGGCGCCAACATTATCGAGACCAACGATCGGATCAAAGCAGAGTTGCCGTCGATTCAAGCATCCATACCGCAGGGCATCAAGGTCACCATGGTGCTGGACCGCACCACAACCATTCGCGCCTCGGTCAACGACGTGGAGCGGTCGCTGATCGGATCCGTGATCCTGGTGGTCCTGGTGGTGTTCGTTTTCCTGCGAAACTGGCGCGCCACGCTCATTCCCGCCGTCGCGGTTCCCGCTTCGCTGATCGGGACCTTTGCCGTGATGTACATGCTCGACTTCAGCCTGGACAATCTCTCGCTGATGGCGCTGACCATTTCCACAGGGTTTGTTGTTGACGACGCGATTGTGGTAATGGAGAACATTACCCGCTTGCGTGAAGGCGGCATGGACCCAATGAAGGCCGCCTTCGAGGGCTCGCGTGAGATCGGTTTCACGATTCTTTCCATCAGCATGTCGCTGATTGCCGTCTTCATCCCCATTCTTCTCATGGCTGGGATCGTGGGACGCCTGTTCCGCGAGTTTGCCATCACCTTGTCAACGGCCATCGTCATGTCCATGCTGGTATCGCTGACAACCACCCCGATGATGTGCGCGTATATTCTCAAGGATGAAAGCAAAATCAAGCATGGGCGCTTGTATCGCTGGAGCGAACGGGGATTCTCGGCGATGCTCTCCGGGTACAGCAGGACGCTGAGAATGGTGCTGGACCATCCCTGGCCGGTATTCATTATTTTGCTGCTTACCATCGGGTTGAACTTTTATCTCATTGCCATCATCCCCAAGGGCTTCTTCCCGCAGCAGGATACGGGTGCTCTGGTTGGCGGAGTGGTGGGGCCGCAGGACGCATCATTTGCGGTGATGGACAACTCGGCGCGCGCGCTGGTGGGGGTCATAAAAGCCGATCCCGCCGTGGCTCATGTCAACGCCTATACGGGGCAGTCAAACGGCGGCTTCATTTTCATCGCGCTCAAGCCCCTGGGAAACAAGTGCAAGGAGTCGCAGCCACGGTGCGATGTGCGTCAGACTTCAGCGCCGGAGATTATCAATCGTCTTCGCCCCAAACTGAACCGGCTCCCGGTGGCACAGGCGTTTTTGCAGGCAGCACAGGACTTGCGCATCGGGGGAAGATCGAGCGCGGCGCTTTATCAATACACCATCCAGTCGGATAATGTGACTGACTTGGCGAAATGGGGCCCCATTCTGCTGGCGGAAATGAAAAAGCTGCCCGGCTTTCAAGATGTCAACTCAGACGCGCAGAACAATGGGCTCCAGGAACTCCTCGACTACGATCGGATGACCGCCGCGCGCCTGGGAATTACGCCGTCCTCACTTGACAGTGCACTTTACGGCGCATTCGGTCAGTCGGAAGTTTCCCTCATCTACACGCAGTTGAACCAGTATTACGTGGTCCTTGAAGTGGCGCCGCCGTACTGGCAATCTCCTGACGGGCTGAAGAACATTTACCTCAATACTTCGGGCACCGGCGTGATTCCGCTCTCCACCGTGACCAAGGCGCAGGCGAGCACCACGCCCCTGGTGATCAATCACACCAGCTCGTTCCCCTCTGTGACTGTTTCGTTCAATCTGGCCACCAACATGTCATTGAGCGACGCCACGCGCGAGGTGGGGCAAATGCAGCAGCGGCTGGGTATGCCGGACACGGTGCGCGGCTTTTTCGCCGGCACGGCCGCCGCTTATCAGACCTCGCTGGCCAGCGAGCCCATTCTTGTCATCACCGCCATATTGGCGGTCTACATTGTTCTCGGCATTCTCTACGAGAGCCTGGTGCATCCGCTCACCATCATTTCCACATTGCCCTCGGCGAGCGTAGGCGCCATGCTCGCGCTGATGGCCTTCAAGATCGATTTGAACGTGATTTCCATCATTGGCATCATACTGCTGATAGGAATTGTTAAGAAGAACGCGATCATGATGATCGACTTCGCCCTGGTTGCCGAGCGCGAACAGGGCAAGACCACCACTGAAGCCATCTTTCAGGCCTGCCAGCTTCGCTTCCGGCCGATTCTGATGACCACCATGGCCGCGATGTTCGGCGCTCTTCCGCTGGCCTTCGGCACCGGCACCGGATCAGAGCTCAGGCGGCCGCTGGGCATCACCATCGTGGGTGGATTGATCATGAGCCAGATTCTCACTCTCTATACCACGCCTGTTGTCTATATTCTTTTCGATTGGGCGCGCATTGCGATCACCGGCAAACAGCCCGAGGAGCTTCGGCATGGAACCGCGGAGGCCTCTTAAAAGAGGGTCGCTTATGGAGTTGTTTATGAAAAACTCGAATTTGCAAACCTGCAAGGTATTCGCAGCGTTTTGCGCTGCCTTTGCTGCAGCGTTTTGCGCGATGCTGGCCGGCTGCAACGTGGGGCCGAAGTATGTGCCGCCCGCGACCACTACAGCGCCGGCATATAAGGAGTCTCCCGATCAGATCAAGGAAACCGGCGACGAGCCGAAGGGCGAATGGACTGTGGCCCAGCCCCAGGATGCGACGCTGCGCGGCAAGTGGTGGGAGATCTACAACGAGCCAGACCTGAACGCGCTCGAAGAACAGCTCAATATCGATAACCAGAATATCCGCGAGGCGTTTGAGAATTTCATGGAAGCGCGCGCCCTGGTGCGCGAAGCGCGGTCGCAGTATTTTCCCACGGTGAGCGTTGGCCCGTCCTACACTCGTTCGCAGGCATCCTCCAATCTGGGGTCGGGGGCCATCGCCAGCAACGAAAGCGGAAAGCAGTCGCAGGTATTCTCGCTGCCCGGCGACGTTTCGTGGGAGCCGGATTTGTGGGGCAGGGTGCGCAACCTGGTGCGCTCCGCCCAGTACACTGCCCAGGTAAGCGCGGCCGATCTTGCCAATGAACGCCTGACGGAACAAGCCAGCCTTGCCGAATACTTCTTTGAGATCCGCGGCCAGGACGCGCTGCAGACAATTCTTGACGCCGCCGTGGAAGCCGACAAGAAATCCCTTGCCTCAGAGCAGGGACGCTACGACACCGGCGTCGACGATCAGATTTCGCTGGTTCAAGCGCAGACCACACTGGCTGCTGCGCAATCGGCCGCAATCAACAACCACATTGCCCGTGCCCAGTATGAACATGCAATTGCGACCCTGATCGGCAAACAGGCTTCCGGGTTCTCCATTCCTGTTGTGGCCAAGACGACCGCGCCTCCGCCCATCCCGGTCGGATTGCCCTCGCAGTTGCTGGAGCGGCGTCCCGATGTGGCTGCCGCCGAGCGCGCGATGGCTTCAGCGAATGCCCAGATCGGTGTTGCTTATGCAGCCTATTACCCCTCGCTTTCCATCTCCGGCAGCGGCGGCTTTGAGAGTACAGCCATCGGAAAACTGCTTGACGCAACCAGCCGCTTCTGGTCCGTGGGTCCGACGCTTTCTGAGACGATTTACGACGGCGGATTGCGTCGCGCCACTGTCAATCAATACATCGCTACATACAATGCAGACCTTGCTGCATACCGGCAGTCGGTTCTGACTGCATTGCAACAGGTAGAAGACTACCTTGCCGCAGTGCGCATTCTGTCCGAGCAGATTGAGCGCCAGAAGGAAGCCGTCGCGCACTCCGAGACCTATCTGAAGCTGGAGCAGGCACGCTACGACACGGGCATCGATCCCTACATCGACCTGGCTGTCGCGCAGACCACGTTGTATGGGAACCAGCAAGGTCTTGCCCAGTTGCAGATCCAGCAAATGACGGCGTCTGTGGGACTGATTGAGGCGTTGGGAGGCGGTTGGGATAAATCTCAACTTCCAACACCCGTGCAGATTACCGCAAAACCGTCACATGCGGATACGATCATTCAGCATTAGGATCGGACACGGTTTCGGTGCTGCTGGTGGGGATTATTTCCTGTTGTGCGAAACAGCGTTCGCACGAGCTGCATCTATCCTGGTGCAAATGCTGCTCGACGGCAGCGCTTCCCGCGGGCGGAAATGAGAAAACGACAAACGAAACGCCATTGGCTTCCCCGCAAAAATGAATCTGAAAATGCTATCCCGTCCTGCGCAGATGGGGATATACTGCTGTTCCGCGACGACTACAGCCCCAGCGGATGCCATGCGCCAGGAGGGTCCCATGAAGATTACCGACACGATTGGATTGGTGCTGAAGAGCAAAGGCGTAAAGAACGTGCTGTCGATAGCGCCCGAGCACCTGGTTTACGAAGCGCTCGAGATCATGGCGGAATACGATATCGGCGCGTTGCTGGTTCTCTCCGGCGGCCGGCTGGCAGGCATTATCTCGGAACGCGACTACGCGCGCAAAGGCGTGTTGATGGGTCACCTTTCCAAAGAGACCCAGGTGCAGCAGATCATGACCAGCCCGGTGGTTTTTGTCAGTCCCAAGCACACAGTGGATGAATGCCTATCGATGATGACCCAGCACCGCATCCGCCATCTTCCTGTGCTTCAGGATGACATCGTAATCGGCATTGTCTCCATTGGTGACCTGGTGAAGTGGGTCATCTCCGGTCAGGAGAAAACCATTCAGGACCTGCATGGATATATTGCCGGAGCGTATCCGGGCTAGCGCCGAGCGCCCCATAGAAGCCGGGTGGCGGCTGCAACGCCAATTCCAGAAGCGCGGGCCTTTACGGTTCGCGCTTTTCCAATTGAGGCGGAAGTTTGGTGGGGCGGCGGGAGTCGAACCGGACATCGATGTTGAAAACGCTCAACTTATTGATTCTGGGAATGCCCGAATTGGCATGAATACCAAGATTGCCAAATCTACTGTACGGTCACTGTACAGTCTTTTCCCAGAATTACCAGAACTCCCAAAGCTCCACCTTCAGACGGCCCTTTTGGCGAAAACAGCATTCTGAAGTGCGTCAATAGTATTTCATAGGTCCGTAGTACCTTGCCCACCGATTCGCTTCGCGACTATCAAGGTGATGTCGTCCTGTTGAACACTTCCGCTAAAGCGAACCACATCACGGACGATCGTTTCGGCAAGTTCCTCGGCTGGCGCAGAAATATTCTGGCGTAATGCGTCGATCAAACCGGACTCGCCGAAATCCTCACCCGCCTCATTCACTGCTTCAGTCACTCCATCTGTATAAAGTGCCAGTACATCGCCTTCGCCAAAGTACGTTTCTGCGATCACGCAGTTCCAGTCCTCAAACAGACCCAGGACCGTACACGTCGGCGACAAGCGTTCCACATTGCCATTGGAGCGGAGGAGAATCGCAGGCACATGACCGCAGTTTGCATATTGCAGGCGCTCGGAATCTCGATCAAATTGTGCAAAGAACAGCGTTGCGTAAGAAGCAGCTTCTGAGTTTTGAAACAACGTTTGATTAACCGAATTGAGCAGTTGATCCGAACGGCACCCTGCAAACAAATGCTGGCTGCGAAGGTTGGCTTGCAGATTTGCCATTAAGAGTGCAGCGGCGATGCCCTTGCCAGAGATATCTCCCACAACGAGCGCGACGCAATTGTCGCTTAACTCAAGAAAGTCGTAATAGTCTCCCCCGACTGCTCGCGCCTGAACACATACTCCCGCATAGTCGAGCATCGGAAGGTCGGGCTTGTGCTGGGGAAACAACCTGAATTGAACTTCCTTTGCAATCGCCAACTCCTGTTCGGCCCGCTTCTTAGCTTCGAGTTGTTCCGCGTGTGACCGCCTAGCGGCCTCAATGTCGCGAGTCGCTTCATCAAATCCTGCAAGCACAAATGTATTCCCATCCGGATCCTCGAACTGGCAATACACTCCGCCGAAAGTGGGCCTTTGGAGTGCGAGTGCAAATTGGACACCCCGTTCTGACCATTCATGGTATTTCGCTTCGACGTCTTCGGTTAGAAACGTGACAGCCCCTGAGTGTCCGACAAGACGCTCTTCATCGCTCTCTTGCGCCGGCAGAACAATCGCTAGGCTTGCAGTGCCGTCGGGGGGAGCAACCTCAATCCAACGGTTTCCGGAGGCGAAGCGAACATCGAACAGCAGTTGAAATCCAAGCTGCTCAACAAAAAAGCGCATACTGCGTTCCTGGTCGCGGACAAACACCCTCACAAACTGGATCCTGAGATAGGCCTCATCTCTGTTCGGGAGGATCGCCTCCCGATCGCGGGCAAAACTTATTTCCGGCCCGGAAGTATAAGACACGACCTTGTCCGTCAGCCACGGATCTGTGGTGCTCCGACCTGGAGCCGAGCCTTCGCTGTTCATGCAAGAAGTTTACAAGGATTGATTCGAAAGGAAGTGCCAAAAGATTGGTTAATGGATACATCAACAGTTCGTAACGTACGTAGGTCGGCTTGAAGGATGTCGGCCTGGAGACCAACGAAAACAGGGATCCGCTTAATCGTACCTGGCGATCGCCTGCACCTAGACACTCGGTCCGACTTCATTTGTTACCAGGTGTGAATGGCGAGAATCTGCGGCGCCCCGGTGTGCCCGGCAATCACGGTTGTTTTCAGGACAATCTGGAGGTTTTGCTTTCCGGAACGAACAGCGTCGGGAAGAGATCGCGACAATTCGGGATCGCTGAGCAGGTCGCCTGCAGCCTCCGTACCGTGCATTCCCAATCCTCCAGCCGCCAGGATCCAATTTCCGGTGTCCCGATCCAAAACCCTCGTGATCACCGCAAAGTCGGTCGATGTGTCGGAATACAGCAGCTTCCCACTTCCTTTCCAATCGTGCATGGCAGGATTCTGCCGATCTTCGATCCATTCTTCCTTTGTGACCGGGTCAATCTGTATGTGGTAACGCAACTTGGAAAGCAAAGTAATATTCCAGAAGTTGTCGAATGCGCCAATCAATACGACAGGCTGGTGACGAAAATCCTCTAGGGTTAAAGCGGAACTACGCGCAACCCTGAACGCCTTTCCATGCGATTTGATCCATCCGGACAGCCTCGCGGAAACCTCCGCATCGACAAAAGGGGTTGACGGACTGGCCGACTCATCCAACTCCAGGGTAGGCGGCGGATTACCGGCGATCATGGAGGCGACTACGTGCGCCCAGTCCTGATCCTTGAATTTGATTGGCGAAAGATCGGCGACACAAATGGTGACAGGCTCAGGAGTTCTCAGAAGAGGGGACCATAGCAGGTATTGGCTGGAGCGAAATGGGGCGGTCCAGTCCGTCCAGTTCAGCGCTAGGGCGCCGGCAACTCCCACTGCACATATAAGGATAAGTGCCGTCGCAATTCTCCCCCGGCGGTACTTGCGTTCCGGAGAACGGGCCGGTCCAGTTTCAGGTTCAGCGAGCCCCAGAGCAGGCGCTTCCGCCGTTGCATCCGGCAAGGGCACAGATTCCACCGGCGACTCGGGCGCCGTTCCCGTTGAAACCACCCGCAATCCAAAATCGAACCGGGGCATATAGTTGCCGGGCTCTAGGTTGATGTAAACCTCGTGATGCCGGTTGGTGGACTGATAGAACTGCGCAAGCCGCTTGCGGATCTCATTTGCGGTCATCCGAACGATCGGATCTGTGTTGGTGTCGTATCCCGCTTCGCGCCCGAATACTTCGATTCCCAGCGTACGTTCCTTGATCCCGTCCTCGTCGCCGCCTTCCAGCGCATGCTCGATAAGCCTGCGAAACAGCACCACACATCGCCGGCTCTTTATGAAGGACGGGTCTGCAAGGATCCGGTCTGCCTCCATCGAGACAGCGGCACGCTGCTCCCGACTCCACGGGCTTTCGTGCGGTTGTTCTCGAAGGCGGGTTTCAGTCTGGCGCATGGCTGCTCAGTTCCTGCGCTATAGCTGCGCATCTGCGCGAAATCGGGATCGTCCCTGCCGGAGGGCTCTCGGGCTGCAGCCAACATCCCATTTCAGGCTGTCAGCCATGAAAACATCGTGGGTCTGCCGATGTCAATGAACGCCAGTTCCGGTTACGATTTGCGCAGCCTTTATCGGCAAGAAGATCAGTTTAATTGTACTGTACACACGTACGATACCGGTCTTCCGCCTCATAAATGATTGAAAGTAAAGGGCAAAACATGACGGTACTGTACAAGACCTAAACAGCCAAATGCTGGCTCATCTAGCGTGAGGGGCGGTCGAAGTTGGGAGATTTTCGACTCACCAGAATGAGAGGCAGGTCTGTATGAAGGCACATTGGGAACTATCTTTTCTTTGCCAGTGGATGCAAGCGAACCGTATCAAAATCGCAGCGGGGCTCTTCGGAGCCATACTCTTCGGATTTCTGACTGTCAGAGTCTCCGCACAATTGACCACCGCCGATGTTTTGGGCACAGTCACCGATTCCACTGGAGCGGTCGTACCCGGGGCCACGGTCAGCATCAAGAATCTCGGCACCGGCGTCAAGGCAGCGACGAAGTCCAACGGAACAGGCGACTACATCTTCAATTTGCTGCCTCCAGGACACTATTCAGTGGTAATTGAAGCGCAGAGCTTCAAAAAGGTGGAATACGCGGATGTCGTGCTGGCCGCAGGCGACCGTGCGCGCGAGAACGGCGTGTTGCAAGCAGGCACCGCTGAGGAAACGGTGGAGGTGACGTCCGCAGCTCCACTTTTGCAGACTGACAGTTCCTCGGTGAGCAGCGTGGTCACGGAGCAGGCGGTGCAGGATCTGCCCCTGAATGGGCGCAACTTCGTCAACCTGGTACAGATTCAGCCGGGCGTCACCGCGGGACAGCCCGGTGCGATCGGCTCTGGCAACCGTCCTGACGACCGGCGGGCATCTTCGGTCGTATCGGCCAACGGCCAATCCGACTTGTTCAACAACGAGATGATCGAAGGCATGGACAACAACGAACGCGAACAGGGCTTTATTGGAGTTCGCCCGTCGATTGATGCCATTGCGGAAGTGAAGGTGGATACCAACGCCTTCAATGCCGAGATCGGACGCAGCGCCGGCGCGGTCGTCAACATCATTACCAAGTCGGGTACCAACGCCTTTCACGGTACCGCTTATGAGTTCTTCCGCAACGACATTTTTGATGCCCGGGACTACTTTACGACCGTGGCCAGCGGAGTAGCCAAGCCCGAATACCGGCAGAATCAGTTCGGCGGGAGTGTGGGTGGTCCTATCGTCAAGAACAGGACCTTTTTCTTCGCCGACGCCGAGGACAATCGCAACATCCAGGGGCAGCCTACTGGATTGTTGACAGTGCCCACTCTTCAGGAAAGAGGCGACCTTAACGGGACCGGTATCTTGGACTTCAGCGACAACGGCGGCTTTCCGCTGCCCGTGGCTGGAGCCGATAAGGTCGGGCTCGCTTACCTGAAAATGTATCCGAAGCCGAACACCGGCGGCGCAGGGGCAATTACCAACAATTACATCGCTGCTCCCAAAAAGCCGCAGTACGCCTTCTCACTGGACGGTCGCATCGATCAGAACTTCAAGAATGGCGACGTGCTCTTCGGCCGGTATTCCTACAACAATGTCAACACTTTGGTGCCGGGGGCCTTTCCTGCTGTTTCTGAAGCTGGGATGACTATTCAGCCGGGCGGCAATTTGTTCTCTTTTCCCGGTTCCTCGATCGCAAAAGCGCATAATGTTCAGTTCAATTATGACCACATGCTCACGCCAAACCTGGCGCTGGAACTCAAGACCGGGTACACGCGGATCGATATCGACACAAGCAATCTCAACGAAGGCAAAAATGTTTCGTCGGCTATCGGACTAGTGAACGCCAATACTCCTGCTGCTCCACAGACTTCTGGGCTTATGCCACTCGACTTCGTCGCCGACGGCTATGCCAATGTCGGCGACGGAATCTATCTGCCCATTCTCGATAAAAACAACACCTTTCAATACATGGGATCGTTGACCTGGACGCACGGCGCCCACAACATCAAGGCCGGAGCCCAATTCACGCGCCGCCAACTGAACTACTTCCAAAGCTCGTACCCGCTTGGTTTTGCCCTATTCGCTGGTTTGACCGGCAACGCGATGGAAGACTTGCTGACAGGCTTTTCATTCGGCAACTTACGTGGCAACACGCTCGTCGAGCCCGGGTATCGTGCTTCGGAGTACGCAGGCTATGCACAGGATGACTGGCGCGTGAATAAGTCACTGACTTTAAACCTCGGTCTGCGCTATGACGTATACGAGCCAATCAGCGAGGCCCATAACCGGTTTTCGAACTTCGCGTATGATACCGCTACGAATAACGGCGCCCTGATCCAGGGCAGCCAGGACCCACATATAGGGGTCAACACCAATTTCAAGAACTTCGCTCCCCGCGTGGGCTTTTCGCAGTCGATTGGCAATAAAACCGTGGTTCGCGGCGGCTTCGGCATCAGCTTTTATCCGCTTGCAATTCAAGGACAGATTCAGGCCGCCAATCCGCCTAATCAATATGCCAGCTCCTGCGTCCTAATCACTGGCTGCTTTTTCGCTTGGCCGACGCTTCCTGTACCAACGGCCTCCTCTACGACCAATTTGTCCGGGAACCTGACCTATCTGCCCAAGGATTTCAACACCGCCTATGTACAGCAGTTCAACCTGACGGTGCAGCGGCAAATCGGCGCCAATGTCATCACGGTAGGAGGCGTCGGGGAACTGGGACGGCACCAACTCTTCCAGCCCTTCATCAACATTCCCAAACCCAATGGTCCTTATCCAAATGACGCCACGCAGGGGCCATCGCCAGCGCCAGCCCTGCTGACTGCTTCGTCGCTTCCAAATGTTCAACAAATCCAGGCGGACGCGCCGTGGGCGACCAGCAACTACTATGCTTTGCAGGCAGTTTTTGCGCGACGATTTACCAAGGGACTCTCCTTCAACGCAAACTATACCTGGGCGCATGGCCTGAGCGATGCGATCAGTGGCAGCGGTGGCGGCGGGGCCACAGGCGAGATTGCAACGAATCCTCGTTACGACTACGGCAACTCCGATGTCGATATCCGGAATCGCTTCTCGGCCAATTGGAATTACAAACTTCCTTTTGGCGAGAAAGCCACCGGCGGCAAGGCCGTGCTGATGAAGGGATGGGAATGGAACTTCATTATCTTCTGGCAAAGCGGCAATCCCTTTACGGTGATCGACACCTATTCCTACAATAACGGCTCAAATACGCAGATCAACCTTCCTTACATAACCTCTCAAACTGGTGACCGTCCGAATCTGGTGCCAGGACAGTCCTACAGGGCATCCGACGGGGGCAACAACAACTGGCTGAATTTTGCCGCCTTTACACCCCAGCCCGCCGGGACGCCAGGCAACGAACAGAACTCAGCTCTCTACGGGCCGCACACGCGGCGTGCGGATATGTCTGTCTTCAAGAACTTTAACCTGACAGAAAAGATCTCGGCTCAGTTCCGCGCCGAGGCTTACAACATTTCAAACACGCCGAACTTCCCAGGTCCAGGCAACAGCATATCTGCCTGGGCGCCCGGGCCAGAACACAGCGCGACAACACCGATTTCCAAAGTTGGTTTGTTGCCGGGAGACATTCCAACGTCGGCCGGCGGTTTCGGAGCGATCAGCTCCACCACGCCTAACGTAAATCCAAGGCAGTTCCAGTTCGCGCTGAAATTCCTTTTCTAGGGTGCAACGATTGCGTGGTGGAAATTAGATTCAACTTTCCAAGGGGAGACTGAGACCTTCCGTGTCCCCGCCCTTATCAGTCGTATCATCCAACAAAAGCTGAGATATCAGCAGGAGCCGACGACAGGTCGGACCGGCCAGGAGCTGAGAGTGTTCAATCGTCGAGAATTTCTTACCGGAGTCGGTGCAGCAGTGGCGGGCGCAATGATCCCGCGCCTGCATGCAGAGGAACAAGCGGGGAAACAGGCCGCGTCGGTTGAGGTCGCAATCGATCTTCAACGTGGAGTTGGTTCGCTTCCGCACTATTGGGAGAAGTGCGCCGGTTCAGACCGGACCGTCGTTGGTCTTCGAGATCAGTGGCGTCAGGACCTGCTGCGAGTACAGTGGGAGGCTGGAATCCGGTCCGTACGCTGCCACGGTCTTTTTGATGATGAAATGGGGATCGCCGCTCGCGGAGCAGGAAACTTCAATTTCCTTTATGTTGACCAGATCTACGATTTCATGCTCGACCACGGCGTGCGCCCCTTCGTCGAACTCAGCTTCATGCCGGAAGCGTTTGCCAGCAGTGCAAATCGGATATTCGCATACAAGGGAAACGCCTCTCCTCCGCGCAAGTGGCAGGACTGGCACGACATGGTTTATGCATTTACCGACCATTGCGCGAAGCGGTATGGAATTGCGGAGGTGGAAGGCTGGAAATTCGAGGTGTGGAATGAGCCGAACATCTCGTTCTGGGCAGGGTCGCAGGAAGACTATTTCGAGCTCTATAGACAATCCGCCACGGCAGTGAAGAAAGTTGACAAGCGACTTATGGTTGGCGGTCCATCCACAGCACAACTGGCTTGGATTCCTGACCTAATCCAATATTGTGTTCGGCAAGACGTCCCGATTGATTTTGTAAGCACACACGTCTATCCCGATGATCCTCAGAAGCTAATCTTTGGCCAAGATCACCTCTATCCCTTCGAGCAGGTGATTCCGCGCGGGCTCGAACAGGTTAAGCATCAAGTCGAATCGTCCAAAATGCCAAATCTGCCCGTCTGGTTGACGGAGTGGAGTTCACAGAATCCTGCATTTATCGGCGACACAATCAAGAATTGCATTGGGCTTACTGAAGCGATGTCTTACTGGACCTTTAGCAACGTCTTCGAAGAAGGCGGAGTGCCAAGCGGCATTTTTAACCAGACGTTCGGCTTGATCGACCAGTGGGGAATAGCCCGGCCATCCATGCATGCATTTGCCATGCTTCACAATCTGGGTGACACCCTCGTGCAATCCGATCCTGGGCCAATCATGGCGACACGCCGTTCCGACGGCGGCGCGGCCATTCTGATTTGGAACCTGATCCCAGCCACCCAAGGCAGCGTCGCAAACGGCAACCCATTGGCTGCAACGGGTGGCTCCAGCGAATCGAACGGGCAAGCAAAGCACTTTCGGCTAAAGCTGAATGGGGTGCAAGGCCATTCCATCACAGTGAGCCATGTAAACGGTCAGGTCGGAACCGCGATTCCCAAGTGGCAGCAGATGGGAAGCCCGAAGTATCCAACCCCGGACCAGATTGCGCAGCTCAGAGCCGCTGCCGAACTCCCGAACCCCGAATCCCGCCCGTTGGCGGGAAGCCAAGCTTCCACCGAAATTTCCGTGGAAGTGCCACCCAATGGCATCGCATTGCTGGAAATTACCAAGCAGTAGTTATAAGGACCGGAGACCGCAAATGAAGAAAATTTACCTTTGGGCCATGGTGCTTCTGGCAGGGCTCGCAGGATCCCATGCGATTGCGCAAAACAATAGCCTTAGCGGAACTTGGAAACTGGATTTGGCAAAGAGTTTCATGGGCAGCGACCACCCTTCAAGTGACTACCAACTCACGAAGAAGATCGAACTGAAAAATGGGCTGTTGTCAATCACCGACACTTCGGTTCATGCCACGATGGCGGGAATCCAGCTACCAGACACGGTGATAACCATGGAACTGGTCCCCGATGGAAAGGAACATGACATAAAGCTACCCTCGCTGTTTCCTGGAATTCCTGAGATGACAGGGAAGGCAAGCGCAATCTGGCAAGGTTGCACTCTGGAGGTTCACCAGGTCATTGCAGCGTTCGGCAGCAGCACGAAACAGCGCATGTTCCTGGCGGAAGATCGAACACAATTGATCGTTCTAGTCGAGGGGCATTCAACCTTCCTGGATACCGAGCAGCGGCTCGTTTTCGAGAAGGTGGATTAAGTCGTGAATTCTCTGGCAACCCACGGAGCGCAGAAGGAAATTCCAATCAGGGGACTCATTCAATGATCGCCGTTCGTATCCCAGCATTGAAACAATTGACGACCTTGGCCTTGTGTGCAGCGGTCGCGCTAGGTATGGAGCCATCTGCTTCCATCGGACAGACAGCTGTGCGGTTGACTGATAGAGCCGTTGAGGTCCGGGCAGACAATCTGCTAAAGCAAATGACTTCAGACGAGAAGATCGGACAGCTCAGCCAAACTTTCGCGTTCGTGGCCAACGCCACCTTGGAGAAGCGCATCCGTGACGGCGAATTAGGCTCCGTGCTCTTTCTCACGGATCCCGCGCAAATCAATAGGCTGCAGCGTGCTGCAGTCGAGGGTTCGAGGCTTCACATCCCCCTGCTATTTGGGCTGGATGTGATCCACGGCTTCCGAACGATTTTCCCGGTTCCGATCGCCATGGCAGCGTCATGGGATCCATCCACTGTTGAGAAGGCTCAGGCGGTCGCAGCGGAAGAGGCTCGTGCTGTCGGAATCCATTGGACCTTTGCTCCGATGGTCGACATTTCACGCGATCCGAGGTGGGGGAGAATCGTCGAAGGCGCGGGCGAAGACCCGTACCTCGGATCAGCGATGGCTGCTGCGCAGGTGAAAGGTTTCCAAGGCGAGTATCTTGGTGCTCCGGATCATGTCATCGCCTGCGTCAAGCATTTTGCCGGTTATGGAGCAGCCGAAGGAGGCCGAGATTACGAAGCTGCCGATATTTCCGATGAGCAACTTTGGAACGTTTATCTTCCTCCGTTCCACAGTGCTGTGAATGCGGGTACCGGAACACTCATGAGCGCCTACATGGACTTGAACGGTGTTCCAGCTACGGGCAACAGGTGGCTGTTGCACGATGTACTGAGGGAGCAGTGGAAATTTCATGGTTTTGTGGTCAGCGACGCTGATGCCGTGAAAAACCTGAAGATCCATGGCTTCGCGAAAGACGAGGATGACGCTGCTGTCCGTGCCCTGGGTGCTGGCGTAAACATGGAAATGGCTGTCGGAAGGGGCGACTATGATTTGTATCTTCCCCTGGCCCTCAAAGAGAGGAAGATCACGTCGGCACAGCTCGATGATGCGGTTCGCCCAATTCTGGAAACCAAGATTCGGCTCGGTCTATTCGAACATCCCTATGTCGACGAGGCGACTGCAAAACGAATCATCGCGAATCCGGATCATAGGACCGAGGCACGGAAGGCAGCAGAACGATCGGCTGTATTACTACGAAACGAAGGCGGAATCCTACCTCTGAAGCCGTCAGCGTATAAGAAGATCGCGGTCATTGGACCTCTTGCAGATTCCAAGTGGGATGTACAAGGCTCCTGGACGTTCGCCAACGATGTAAACGAGAACGCAACGGTACTGAGCGGGATCCGCGATCAAGCCGGACCGAGTGCAGAGGTCGAATACGCCCAGGGTGTGCAGATCAGCCGCAAATTTCCCTCTCCATTCGCAGCGTTGATGCAGGGAAAACGGCAGGAGCCGTGGAATGAGGAGCAGGAGAAAGAACAATTTGCCAAAGCAGTCCAGGTGGCGAGAGATTCTGATCTAGTCTTGATGGTTCTCGGCGAAAGTCAAGATATGACGGGCGAGATGGCGTCCCGTTCGTCTCTTGATTTACCCGGCCAACAGCAGCAACTGCTAGAGGCAGTCGTGGCAACTGGAAAGCCGCTTGTATTGGTTCTTCTCAATGGCCGGCCCTTGAATATCACTTGGGCAGCAGCGCATGTGCCCGCGATCTTGGAAGTCTGGTATCCCGGCACTCAAGCGGGAAACGCAATTGCCAATGTCTTGTTTGGGAAGGCCATCCCGGGAGGAAAGCTCCCCTTCACTTGGCCTCGGGACGTTGGACAAGTTCCTCTTTTTTACTCGCACACGCTCAGCCACTCGCCCGAACGGCAAGCCAAACGTTACTTCGACGAGGAAAGCACTCCATTGTTCCCTTTCGGATTCGGCCTGAGCTACGCAAATTTCCAGTTCTCAAACCTGCTTGTCAGTAAATCGCAGATCCACGAGAGTGAAAACCTTGAGGTCTCTGTCGATGTCGAAAACACTAGTAACGTCCCAGGCGATGAAGTCGTTCAACTTTACATTCACCAGCAATACGGAAGCAGTTCAAGGCCTGTCCGCGAGTTGAAGGGCTTCCGCCGTGTTTCACTGCAGCCCCATGAGAAGGAATCCGTGAAACTGCTGCTGACCAAGGATGACCTGATGTACTGGACCAGCGCGACCAAGTCCTGGGTTCAGGACGCTTCTGTATTCGATGTGTGGGCTGGTGGAGATTCCGCAGCTACATTGCACTCCACGTTTGCTGTGGTTCAGTAGAGCCTCAAAGAAGAACGCCCTCACAGGGAATTCCGTGTTCATGGTTTTCGATCTGGGATTTAGCAGTCGCAATGGACTCAGCGCTACGCAGGCTGATCTACAGACTCTCACCTAACAACTTCGCCACAAAAAGGACATCACTTGAAGACAATGCTTGTTTTGATTTCCGCCGCTGCTCTCGTCGCAGCCCCAGCTCTGGTCGCAGCCTCTGATAGCGTCTCTGTCGCTGGCAAATGGCATGTCCATGACAGCATCGCAGGCAACGATAGCGATGCCGATTGCACTTTCGAACAGAAAGATGCGGATCTTGCCGGAACTTGCAAGATTGACACGGGGTCTGTGACTATCACCGGTAAGGTTGACGGAAAGAAAGTCACATGGTCCTACAAGAGCGAATACAACGGCTCCCCATTGACAGTAGTCCACGAAGGCACGCTGAGCGCCGACAACAAGATCACAGGCAAAGCCAGCGTTCCCGAGTACTCCGTTGACGGCGATTTCACGGCAACTCAAGCCAAGTAAGGTTCGCGGATCCATCCAGAGGTCTTTGCAATGAAAGTCGACAACAAAGTTCTCCTCGTGACTGGGGCGGGAAGTGGAATCGGGCGGGAGCTGGTTCTACACTTGCTTTCCAAAGGCGCAAGTGTCGCCGGCGTCGATCTGAATGCCAAAGCACTGGAAGAGACTAAGCGTCTCGCAGAAGCCCATCGCACGCAGTTCACAACATTCGTAACGAACATCTCCGACCGGACAGCCGTCGAAGCTCTTCCCGCACAGGTATTGGCGCGTTTTGGGTCGATTGACGGCATTATCAACAATGCCGGCATCATCCAACCCTTCGTGAAAGTGAACGACCTCGACTTTGCTGTCATCGAGCGAGTCCTGAACGTAAACCTCTATGGCACTCTATTCGTTATCAAATCCTTCTTGCCGCATCTGATGCAGCGGCCCCAAGCGCACATTGTCAATATATCGAGCATGGGTGGGTTCGTTCCGGTACCCGGCCAGACCATCTACGGAGCGTCAAAGGCCGCAGTCAAGCTTTTGTCCGAAGGACTGGGCTCTGAACTCATCGATACGAATGTTCGAGTGACAGTTGTATTCCCCGGTGCTGTTGCAACGAACATCCTCGCAAATGTAGGTTTGGGAGCGTTGGACACGAGCACACATAAGGGAAACATGACAGCAATGCCGCCAAGCAAGGCTGCAAAGATTATCGTGCAAAGTATGGAGCGTGACGCTTTCCACGTCTTTGTGGGCCGTGATGCGATGCTCATGGACAAGCTGTATCGATTGAATCCGGCATTTGCGGCCAGGACCATTGCAAGAAAAATGAGTGCGCTACTCAACCGGTAGTTGCCAGATAGAGGAGGCCAAGCTTTGAAAAACGACGCCATCAAGAACGTCTACGTGAAAGATCGGCTGCGATTCATCGTGTTTTGTGCAGTTCTGTTCGTACTTCTCAGCTCGTCAGCAATCGCGGAGGGACTGACTACCGCAGCTCGGGAGCAAATTGCCGAAGATTCGGATTGGAGATTCACCCGCGGTGATCCTCCCGGAGCCGAGTCCACGACCCTTAATGACAGAGCCTGGCAAACGACCAATGTTCCGCACGATTGGAGCATCGAGGGAACTCCCGATCCGAAGAGCTTGACTGGGTCAGGTGGTGGATACTTTCCAGCCGGCGTCGGATGGTATCGCAAAACGTTCGATGCGCCTAAAAGTTGGAGTTCGAAGCGCGTCAGTGTCGAGTTTGACGGCGTGTATATGAATGCGACCGTGTATCTGAACGGCCACGCGCTTGGAACCCACCCGAACGGGTACACAAGCTTTGCATTTGATCTCTCACCATTCCTCGCTTCAGGACATGCGAATGTCCTTGCGGTGCGGGTGGACAATTCGGAGCAGCCGAACAGCCGTTGGTATAGCGGATCGGGTATCTATCGCCATGTTCGCATCGTCGTCACGAATCCTGTTCACTTGGCACATTGGGGCGTGTTTGTCACAACTCCGGAAGCGACAGCCACACATGCGCAGATCGCTCTGCGCATTCAAGTTACGAATGAGCTGGCCAAGGCCACTGAAGTTGAGGTCGAGACGACAATCACTTCGGAATCGGGGCTCAGCGCCGCAACCGTGCGCTCCTTGAACCATCTCGCGGGTGCTGACAGCACCGAGGTTGCGCAAAGCGTTTCGGTTCTGAATCCCGATCTGTGGTCTCCTCAAACACCGCATCTGTACCGTGCTGTAACGAAAGTTATTCAACGCGGAAAGGTCGTGGACGAAGTAGCTACTACCTTTGGCATTCGCTCCCTCACGTGGTTGACAACTGGTGGGATGGAATTGAATGGCAAGCCCATCAAGTTGCATGGGGGAAGTGTTCATAGTGACAATGGTCCTCTTGGTGCCGCGGCATTTGACCGCGCCGAAGAGCGCAAAGTTGAATTGCTGAAGGCAGCCGGCAACAATGCTGTACGAACAGCGCACAATCCACCGTCACCAGCCTTTCTCGACGCATGCGACCGCCTCGGGCTGCTTGTCCTGGAAGATTCATTCGATGTTTGGAGAACGCCAAAAGTCAAATACGACTACTCACGGTTTTTCGACGCATGGTGGCAACGCGATCTGGACTCTATAGTCCTGAGGGACCGGAATCATCCATCTGTGATTATGTGGGGGATCGGCAACGAAATCCCAGAGGCCTGGACTCCTGCGGGTGCGCCCATCGCGCAGAAACTTTCAGATGAGATCCGATCGCTCGACAGCACCAGGCCAACCACGGAAGCGTTTCCGGGCGCTACGTACACAGCCGATACGGATGCTGTTTTTGCAAAGGTGGATATCGGAGGGTACAACTACAATCTCGCGGCCAATCATGCCAAAGATCACGACCGCGTCCCAGGCCGCATTATGCTGACGACAGAGTCGTTTCCGTCCGACGCATTCGAGCAGTGGCAGGTGGTCCACGACAATTCATACATCATCGGTGAATTTGTCTGGACATCGATGGATTACCTTGGCGAATCCGGAATCGGCGCATGGGGTGAGGGTACGCCCAAAGAAGCTTCGCAGGCCGACCAGATGGGCCACTTTATGAAAGTCTTTACAACAAAGATGGGCGAAAACGGCAACAGTCCATTCAACGGGAGCGCCCCTCCTGCCAGTCCCATGTTTCCCGGCTATCCCTGGTTCGGTTCTTATTGCGGTGACTTGGACATCACGGGTTTTCGCAAGCCGGAATCTTACTATCGAGACATCCTGTGGAATGGCGGCAACCGCGTCTACGCCACAGTTCGCCTCCCTGATCCGGACGGCAAAAAGATTTTCGCGATTGGCTGGGGTGTCTATCCAAGTATCGAGAGTTGGACATGGTCCGGCCACGAAGGCAAGGACCTCCAGGTGGAAGTGTACTCCGGCGCAGAAAGGGTGCGCTTGTATCTCAATGACCACCTAATCGGAGAGGCACAGACTGGCCGCGATCAGCAGTTCAAAGCACTTTTCACCGTGCCCTATGCCCCTGGCACTCTCAAAGTCGAGGGCGTGCGCGACGGCCAGATTGTTGCCGAGACGACTCTGACGACCGTAGGCGAACCAACAGCCTTGCGGTTGACTCCCGATCGCAGCACGATTCACGCAGACGGGCAGGACCTGTCGTTTGTCACTATCGAGGCGGTCGATCCTAAAGGGCGCTACCAGCCAAACGCCGATAACGAATTGGATCTCGCAATAATCGGACCAGGTGTCATTGCGGCCATCGGTACCGGAGACACTAAGAATCAAGAACCGTTTCAGGCGGACCATCGGAGATTGTTCAATGGTCGAGCCCTCGTCGTGATTAGGTCAACGGGCGATCAGGGTGTGATCATGCTCAAGGTCAAGGGTGCGGGAATGGGCCAGACAAGAGTCAATATCAAAGCTCAAACAGGGCACTGAGCCGGGGACCAAAGCTCGCCAAGAGCCAATCATTTTGTTTCGCCTCGTTCAAGTAGACTGCTGTTCCCTGATCCGCAAGTTGCGAGACAACTGTGGCATTCAGTCCAACTCGCCTAGCTAGGCGATGACGCTGAGCCCTGGGATCAACGAGAATGAATCCATGCGCGATGTCTGGTTCACGGCCGATTTTCATTTCGGCCACTTCAACATCATTCGGTACTGCAATCGCCCGTTTGCGAATTCGCAGGAGATGGACGATGTAATCTGCGAGCGTGTTAACGCTTGCGCCAAGCCAAGCGATGTTCTTTATTTTCTCGGGGATTTCTGCCTAGGAGGACCGGAACGCGTAATTGCCTATCGAAAGCGGCTGGCCTGCCGAACAATCCACTTTATCGAAGGCAACCACGACAGGACTGCGCGAAAGCTTCAGCATCTCTTTTCATCCTGGAATTTGCTGTCCGAAGTCCACGAAGCGAAGCAAAGAATCGTGCTTTGCCATTATGCGATGAGGGTGTGGCCACACCACGCTCAAGGTGCATGGCACCTCTACGGACACTCGCACGGTAACCTACCGGACGAGCCTCTGGCGCTCTCTCTTGACGTGGGCGTTGATACCCACGAGTTTCGCCCGTGGCACTTTGACGAAATCCAAGCCGTGATGCAGCCGAAGGCTGTCGCCCGAGAAGCGAAAATCCAGA
>JBKQNU010000118.1:0-4183 GCA_052145815.1 Occallatibacter sp. | reverse complement strand
ATCCAGCGCCCACAACACACGCTCACGCAAATCCTGCGAATACGATTGCATCCTGCCTCCTCTCTGCCGGCAGGAATATTATCGCACAAAATGTAAATAGTTAAATTAGAAATGCTCTAGCCCGCGCGCAATCGCGTCCAGCATTCCGTTCAAAAAGTTGATTGACTCCGGAGCTGAATAGCGGCGCCCAATCTCCAGCGCCTCGTTGATCACGATCGGAAACGGCGTCCCCTTGAATCCCAGCATCTCGCCCACCGCCATGCGCAGCAGGTTGCGGTCAACTGCCGGCATCCGCTCCAGGCGCCAGTGCTTTGAATTGGCGACGATCAGCTCGTCGATCTGTTCCTGGTGGGCGATGGCCACACGGAACAGGTCCTCGGCAAAGGCGCGCACTTCCGGTTCCACGTCATCGCCGGCTTTCCAGAATGTTGCGCGCACCTGGTCCGGCGTCTGCTTGCCGATGTCGGCCTGAAACAGCATCTGCATGGCCAGTTCGCGAGACTTGCGCCGCGTCCCGGCCGTCAAGCGGCGCCGTCCTTCAATGCATCGCCGCGCAGCAGCTTGCGCCGCAGGCTCACCATTTCGATAGCCGCCGCAGCCGCTTCAAATCCCTTGTTGCCGGCCTTGATTCCGGCCCGGTTGAGAGCCTGCTCCAGCGTTTCGCAGGTCAGCACGCCAAAGCTGTGCGGGATTCCCGTCTCCTGCTGCGACTGGCCAATGCCCCGCGCCACTTCGTTGTAAATGGCCTCATAGTGAGCGGTCTCGCCGCGCAGCAGGCAGCCCAGCGTCACGATGGCGTCTACATGACCCACTTTTGCAATCGTCCGCGCCGCCGCAGGGATCTCCCACGCGCCCGGCACGCGAATCACTTCGACGTCGGCCCGCTTTGCGCCGCTGCGCAACAAAGCATCGAGCGCGCCTTCGAGCAGTCGTTCGGTAATCACTGCATTCCAGCGCGCCACCACCACAGCAAATCTCATTCCCGTGGCAGAAAGATCGCCTTCCACGGCCCCCGCTTTACCCTTGAGCGGATCGCTCCATGCCCAGAAGCTGAACTGGAATCCCGGCTCCGGCTCAACTGCAAATATGCGCGACTTCCAGCGCGTCTCCGTAATCGACGACAAACGCGTTTCCGCCTTATCTCCGCCATGTGCGCGCAGCCAGCTCTGTGCAGCCTGGTGCACTGCGTCGAGCGCGGTTACCTCTACCAGCACATCGGCGGTCGATGGGAATTCACCATCCACAATCTCCAGGTTCCCCAAAGGAGCCAGAAATGATGCGCCTCGACTTGACGGTTCGTTCCATCCGGCTCCGGGGGCAAATCCCAGAGCGGCAAAAAAGCTGCTCAGCCGGTCATAGACCGCCGCACTGCCCGCCGGACGAAGAAAGGAAATCCCCTTGATCATGCTTTGATTCTATCTTGCGGGGTCGCCGCATCTCTCCGCCGCACACAAGCTGAAAGGCCGGCGCATGCCGGCCCCTCAGCTTGTGGATGAATGAAGTCGGCTTACGTCGTCGACCGCGGCTTGACGGCGATTGCGGTCGTCGGGACAACTGTGCCGTTGCCCGTATAGGTGCAGCCACTGTCGTTACCTCCGGCGGACACCGGAATGCAGGCCGGCAGGTTAGGCGCAATCTGCTGCGAGTCCGTGGGCGGCGTAGCAGTCACGTTCTGCGGAATGCTGATGTAATGGATCAGATTGTCCCCCGCCGTGGAAACAAAGAACAAGGTGTTGTCAGGGCTGAACGCGCCTGTCAGCGGCGCGGTCACAGCGGCACTGCCGCTCAGCGTGAGGTAGTTCGCGACGCCGCTGCCCGGCACATAGTAGGGCAGCAATGCGTTCCCCGCGGCCCCATTAACAGCCGGGCTGTAGGTCACGAACGCCACGTTTGAATTCGGCGAAGCGACCACTTGATTTACGGTAGCAGCGGTCACATTCGCCACACTGACTGTATTGAGGGTGTGCGTCAGGGACAGCGCCTCCAAGGCTCCTGTCCCCGATACCGGACACGTCGCCGGAGTTGCCGGGCCCGACGAATTTGCAACCGTTGGGATGGTGATCCCAATGTCGGAAAGTGAAACTCCCACACCCGTGAGCGCGGCGCCCAGAATATGCTGTCCGTCGGTAGTGGCCGTAAGCACATCGGTCTGCGTAGCAACCGAGTCTCCCAGTGGATAGAAAATAATCCCGGTAGGGTTGGCGGCGCTGGGCGCAACCGTCTCCGGGCACCACGTGTGCGCCACGGTTGGGTTGCCCGGCAAATAGGCGCCCACACCGGGAATGATCACAGCCGGCGTCTGGATGGGCGGCAGCGCGGCCACATTGGGCGGCGTGGTGCAGGAGGGGATTGCAGCGGCCGGCAGCGGGCTCGGCGGCAACGGGTAGGTGCTCCACCCCGAGTTCACGTTATACACATAGAGCATGTCCGAGTGGCCGGTAATCAGCGGCGTGCCGGGGCAACTGGCGGGTGTATTCAGGTTCGCGTTGTCGTAGACGTAAAGCGTCTTGGCATCGGGAGTCCACGAAGCGGACGCGCCCATTCCGCCAAACGTCGTCGAGGAGGCGTTGGAAACGCTGTAAAGGTAAAACACCTGGCGCGACTGGTCGTTGATCAACAATTGCGAGTTGTTCGGCGAAACCGCCAGCACCACGCCCGGAACCGAAGAATCCTGCTTGGTGAGCGTGTTGGAAGCTGTGCCGTATTCCATCAGTTCACGCGAAGAACCGAAATACAGGTTCACCCCGGTCCGATCCATGAGCATGGAATTAGGCACATAAGGCATGCGCACCGATGCGCCAACCGTGCCGCTGAGCAGTTCCACCGGCACATAGTATTGCGACTGGCCGGGTGAAGAGAACCAGACGTAGTCGCTGGCCGTTCCAGGCGTGGTGATGGTCACCGGGTTTGACGAAATCGAAAGACCCGTGCCGTTCAGGCCGATGACATTGATGGGAGCTGGATTGCAGGTTTGCGGCTGGCAAATTGCATACACCGAGGCCACGCCGGGAAAGCTGGTGGTGATCCCTCCGGTGCTGCCCGCCGTGATGTCGATCGGGTCAGTGGACTGATAGTCCAGCGTGAGGCCGGTAATTTGGTTGCCTTGCGTGTCGATGACGGTCGTGACCATGTCTTGCTGAATGCCCTGCGTGATGGTGCCGCTGGTGGCGCCATTCGCCAAGGTCACTTGAATCGTGGCCGGTGGGCAGGTGGAGAAATACCCCGCCGACGACGCGCCCTGGCCTACAGAGGCGGTAATGACGGTTGTGCCCGGCTGTTCAGCGGTAATCTGATCGGTTTCGGGATTGATGGAAGCAATCGTCCCGGTCCCCAGATTGTAGCTAAGAGTGCCCAGAATAGCGGAGCAGTCAGGAACTGCGCCGGCAGCCACTCCCGCGGGAGGCCCCGCGGGGCAGGCCCAGGCAGGGCTTGCAGCCCCGGTGATCGACGGTGGAGCGCACAGAACCTGCTGCGTGCCGTTGCTGCCCACAAAGCAAGCCTGCGCGTCCAACTGCCCTAACTGGCCCTGGGAAAGACAAGATCTCGGGCTGCCGAGGGTCGCTGCTGTGGGACCAGCGAGCGTCAGGGACGTTACCTGCGGATGAACGTAAACCTCCACCGGATTCGAGGTTACGGAGTTTGCGGAAGCCGTGATGTAGGCCGTCCCGTAGGGCAACCCGCCGGTCGAAGGCGGCGGGTTGGGAAAACTGCAAATCGTATAGTTGGGGATGCCGCCGCCCGTGTTGCGGTTCCAGGTTCCCGCGCAGATGTTGCCTGAAGGCGAAATATCCACCAGCTGATTGTTGGTTGTGCCGTAAGTAAACGAGGACACGCCGGCCGAGGTGCCTTTGCACGTCCTGGCAGTGGGTGCGTTGACCTGCTGCGTCTGCCCGAAAGCGAGCGATATGCCGTTGGTCTGCGGCGTCAGGAAGATGGACGCCACGTCCGTGTCCTTTAATCCGTAGCCCAGCCCGTTGCAATAATTTCCCGCCGGATTGCGCGTGCATCCGGAGATCGATATCCCGGCTGGAATGGCCACGCACAACAAACAAACAAGCGTCAAAAACCGCCGCATGAATCCTCCCCGTCCCGCCTCTTCGATCCGCGAAACGGTCTCTCCCTAAACGTCAAAAAATCGTCTGTTCCAGCGATATGCCCAGCACCAGCCATGCAGCCGGTTGGC
>JBKQNU010000117.1:0-22607 GCA_052145815.1 Occallatibacter sp. | reverse complement strand
GCCGTCACACGCCGTTCTTCAAGGGCTACCGGCCGCAGTTCTACTTTCGCACCACGGATGTAACGGGCGTAGCGGAATTGCCGGCGGGCGTGGAGATGGTGATGCCCGGCGACAACGTGCAGCTGGCAGTTGAGCTGATTACGCCGGTCGCTCTGGAAAAGGGCTTGCGCTTTGCGATCCGCGAAGGCGGACGCACGGTAGGAGCGGGCACGGTGTCGGAGATTACGAAGTAAGGGAAAGCAGTTCACAGTTCTTAGTTCACAGTTAATTGGGAATCAAGTCGGTCCGCAACTAAGAACTACGAACTGTGAACTGAGAACTCGAAGGGGATTGAAATGCGGGAAATTGTGACATTGCAGTGCACTGAATGCAAGGAGCGGAATTACTCGACGACCAAGAACAAGAAGACGACCACCGGCCGCCTCGAGTTCAAGAAGTTCTGTAACCGCTGCCGCAAGCACCAGCCGCACAAGGAAACGAAGTAAGGCAGGGAACAGGGATCAGGGATCAGGGATCAGTTTGAGCATTGGCGGGGAAGGGGAATAGCCTTCGATCCGCAAGACAAAAACTAACCCCTGACCCCTGAACCCTAACCCCTGCCTTTAGGGGCGTAAGCTCAACGGCTAAACTGTCGGTCTCCAAAACCGAACTTGGGGGTTCGAATCCCTCCGCCCCTGCCAGATTCAGCCCAGGAACATGATGGGCCCGTCCGGCCAGACGCTGGACGCAAAGGACAAGGAAGTATGGCGACTAAAGCAGCAATGGTGAACGGGGAAGAGCCAAGTTCGAAAAAGCCGGCATTGGCCAAGCGTCCGGGACCGAACGCGCAGCAGAATGCGCTGGAACGGGTGACCGGCACGTGGAAGGAATTCACGCACTTCCTGAGCGATGTCCGCGGCGAGATGCGCAAGGTGGTCACACCTTCGCGCAAGGAAGTGGAGGCGACAACCACTGTGGTCCTTGTGGCCGTCTTCATCTTCGGCTTGTTCTTCTTCATTGTGGACGGAATCTTCCAATTTGGCCTGGACCGGTTGCTCAAGCAACTGGGCGGGTTGCAGTAAGAAAATGCAGCCGCGAAACGAGAGCATGATGGCAGACGAGCTGGAACAACCCGCCGAGGCCGAAGTACCCGCAGCCGAAGCGCCGCCGGAGCGAAACGAGCGATTCAAGTGGTACATCCTCCACGCTTACTCGGGCTTTGAGCGCAAGGTGCGCGAGTCCATCGAGAGCCGTGTGCAGGCCTTTGGCCTCAAAGACAAAGTCGGCCGCGTGATGATCCCTACCGAGCCGGTTACCGAGATTGTGAACGGCAAGAAGCGCACCGTCGAGCGTGTATTCCTTCCCGGTTATGTACTGGTTGAAATGGAATTGGACAACCACCTCTGGCACGTGTTGAAAGATACGCCCAAGGTCACCGGCTTTCTGGGCACCGGCGACAAGCCCGTGGCGTTGAGCGAAGAAGAAGTCAGCTCCATCCTGTTCCGGAGCGAGACGGCCAAAGACAAGCCGCGGATGAAGATCAAGTTTGAAAAGAACGAGCAGGTCCGCATTACGGACGGGCCGTTTGCCAACTTCAACGGCGTGGTGGACGAGATCAACGAAGATCGCGAGACAATGAAGGTCATGGTGACCATCTTCGGACGCTCCACCCCGGTCGAGCTAGAGTTTGGCAAGGTTGAAAAGATTGAATAACTGCAGCTTTTAGCTATTAGCTTTCAGCTTCTAGCCGGTTGTGCCTACCTGGCGGGCGCCGGTTGACAGTGAGCGCGAGGGCCGCAGTTTCAAAAATTGAATGAAGGGAAAATTCCAGCTGACAGCTAAAAGCTAGGAGCTGAAAGCTGGTTCTAAAGGAATCATCATGGCACCTCCGAAGAAAGTAACTGGGTACGTCAAGCTGCAGATCGAGGCCGGCAAGGCTACGCCTGCGCCTCCGGTGGGCCCCGCGCTTGGTCAGGCGCAGGTCAACATCATGGAGTTCTGCAAGCAGTTCAACGCGCGCACGCAGAACAAGGAAATGGCCGGGCTGATTATCCCCGTCGTCATTTCGGTCTACGGCGACCGCAGCTTCAGCTTCATCACCAAGACGCCTCCGGCGGCCGTGCTGCTCAAGAAGGCCGCAGGCATCGCCAAAGGCTCGGGCACGCCAAACAAGGAAAAGATTGGCAAGGTGACCGAAAAGCAAGTCCGCGAAATCGCCACGCAGAAGATGCCGGACCTGAACGCCGCCTCGGTCGAAACAGCCATCAAGAGCATCAAGGGCACGGCACGCTCCATGGGTATCGAAGTGGTAGCGTAAGCTTCAACAATTCCTGCAATCCAAATCCAAAGGCCTCACCCTCGCGGGTGGGGCTTTTGCATTTGAAAGGACCTTAGCTTGAAGATGGGATTGAATTACATCCTCCGGAGTCCCGGAAAACTCGTGCGCTCCTTGACAGGATTTCAAATCGGCGTTCATCTTTCCATAGCGAGATTGACCTGATGATGCTTTTGCAAACAGTGCTGCAAGACCTGCGCTACGGCGCACGAATGTTGCTGCGCAACGCCGGCTTTACCACGGTGGCGGTGCTGGCGCTGGCCATGGGCATCGGCATCAATACCGCCGCGTTCACCGCTTACAAGGCCATGATCGCGCGGTCGCTGGATGCACGCGATCCCGGCTCGATGGTCAATATGGCGCTGATCCTGCAATCGGGCGATCCACACCCATGGTTAAGCTATCCCGAATTCGAGGCATACCGGGACCAAATGCGCTCGCTTAGCGGTGTCATCGCGCAATACACTTTGGATGAGCTGACCCTCTCCGGCGCCGGCGAAATTGTGAGCCAGCGCAGCGCCGCAAACGGCTCATTGATGGCGCGATGGGGTCTGCTGCCTACAGGCACCGCCGCCAGCAATGCGGAGTTTGCCGCCACCGAAGCAGTCTCGGAGGATTATTTCGAGGTTCTCGGGATTGCTGCCTTGCACGGACGCACCTTCAAGGGCATGAGCAAGTCCGATCTGGCCACGTCGCCTTCCGTCATGATCAGCGAGAACTACTGGCAGCGGCGATTCGGCGGCGATCCGGCGTTGGTTGGCAAGAGCATTCGCCTCAATGGCGCTGCATTTACCGTCATCGGCATCACGCCGCACGACTTTGTCGGCACCAGCGTGGCCACGCCGGACTTCTGGCTTCCTCTCAGCCTGGAGCCGCTGGTTCATCCCGACGGGCATCTGCTTCAGGATCGCGAAAACCAGTGCTGCCGCGTGTTTGGCAGGCTGGCTCCCGGCGTGAGCATCAGCCAGGCTCAGGCAGAGATGAACCTGCTTGCCGATCACTTGCGCGCTCAGCACGACCCTCATTCCGAGCTGGCCAAGCCAGTCACCGCGCAAGTCTGGCCGGGATCGCCGTTTCCACGCAAGCTCGAAGCCGGCTTGAGGCTTGCGATTGTGCTCATCATGCTGGCCGTAGGAATGGTGCTGGTGATCGCCTGCGCAAACGTGGCCAGCCTGCAACTGGCGCGGGCCGCATCGCGGCAGAATGAACTGGGCATGCGCCTCTCGCTCGGCGCAAGCCGGCTGCGGCTGATCCGGCAGTTGCTCACGGAGAGCGCTCTGCTCGGGCTGCTGGCCGGCGCGCTCGCGCTGTTGCTGAGTTGGGCGTTGCTGGCCCTGGCCGCGGCTAAATTTGCCGGAGACTTGCCGGCCGAATATGGCACGCTTGTCTTCCACGTGAATCCGGATCTGGGAGTTTTCGCCTATGCCTTTGGCCTCTCGTTGGTGGCCGGCGTTTTGTTCGGCTTGGCGCCAGCGCTTGAGAGTTCGCGATCGGCAATCGCATCTGCGCTCAAGGCCAACGCGGGCACCGCACCCGCTCGCGGCAAGCGGCTGCGCGATTTGCTTGTTGCTGCGCAGGTAGCTGTCTCGCTGGTGCTGCTCATTGCCGGCAGCCTGCTGATTCGCAGCTCAATTCACGCTCTGAAGATGGATACGGGCTACGAGAGCAAACATGTGGTCAATCTTGATTTTCGTTTTCCTGAAGGCCATGAATACACAACCGAGCGCAAGGCAGCCATTGCGGGTGAGCTTCGCACCCGAGTCGCGGCTCTGCCGGGAGTGGCTGACCTGACCAGTGCGCGCGCTCCAGACGATGGCTTGGGCCTCGAGTGGGCCGCCGTTTCAATCAACAGTGAAAAGCCGGCCGACCACAACACGAAAGCATTCATCTCTTACACCTTCGTGCAGGCTAATTATTTTCAACTGCTGGGAATTCCGTTGCTCTTCGGCCACGGATTTGACGCGCACATGGGCCCTAGCGATGGATCGGTCATCGTGAGCGAGACTGCAGCGCGATGGCTCTGGCCGGGTCAGAACCCCATCGGCCGCACTTTGCGCATGGGTACCGAAGGCAACGCGCGCACTCGGGACGAGCTGGTCCCCGACGGGCCTGCCTATGAAGTCATCGGCGTTGTCCGCGACACGCGCGGCGTGTTGCTCGACAACAGCGATGCCGCGAAGATTTATGTGCCCATGCCGGAAGGCCAGGTTGGAAACTTCCCCATTCTGATTCGGACACAGGCTGACCCGGCCCAGATGATGCCGGCGATCGGAGCCGTGGTTGCATCGGTCGATTCGAACCTGGTAGCCACCACCTCGACGCTCGAGCAGATGCTTCGCTTTACGACGCCCTTTTTGACTGCGGCCTTTTCCGCCGCAATCGCTACTTCGATCGGATTGGTTGGCCTTCTGCTCGCCTCGATGGGCATCTATGGAACGGTGAGCTACATGGTCGTTCTGCGCACACGCGAAGTAGGCATCCGCATGGCGCTGGGCGCCAGGAGGAGCGACGTTCTGCTGCTCATGCTGCGCGAGAGCGCGCGGCCGGTATTGGCAGGGCTGCTCGCCGGCATGTGCATGGCAGTGGGGGCCTCGCATCTGCTGCGCCGCGTCCTTTTCGGACTCAGCACCATCGACGGAGTCTCATTCGCGGGGGTCGCGCTCTTGTTCCTGGCCATTGCGTTGCTCGCCTCCTGGCTGCCGTCGCGGCGCGCGATGCGCGTGGATCCGATGGTTGCGCTGCGTTACGAGTGACGCTCGGCGACGGAGCGCTCAGAACAGCCTGCCAACAGTGAGGAAGAACTTCCGATGCGCCGCATCGCCTACCGAACCGCCTAAGGAAATGGACCCCAAGGGAGTTGCAGCGACGATTCCTCCCGTAACATCCTGGCGCAGAATCGCCCTCGCCGTCGGCGACCAGATCTCCCCCGCTTCGTAGCCGATCACGCCGTAAATTCCCTGGCCAAGCCCAGTCGGAAGAGGAGCCAGCCGGCGCAGATAGGTGGCGCGGGCCAGGTAGGTGTCCGTGCCGCGGTACTCGTCGAACGAAGAAGCGGACAACCGCCGTGGCCCTCCAAGCGTGAACTGGAAAGGCTCGGCAACGTTGGCGCGCAGATACGAATTGATGTCGCCCGTGAGCCCGAAGATGTTATTGTTCCTCCACAGCCATGTGCGCGCGGCAGAGGCCATCACCAGCGGAGCGTTGGCGCTATCCACCGCGTGATAGAGCGCTCCCGCGGCCAGATTGAGGCGGAAGCCCGACGGCGAAACCGTGCCCGAGGTTTCCTTGTCGATGTCGATGTGCAGCAACCCCTCCTGGGCCGTCCCGGAGATGTAGGGACCGCCGCCGGAGCCGGTGGTCAGGCTCCAATGCGTATCCATGGCATTCCAGCTGACGAAGACCTGGGACGAGTTGCCGATGGTGCGCCCCGCTTCGACGCCAGCATGGAGGTTCTGCTCAAGCCGCTCGGATACTCGTGTCTGATTAGCCCAGATGTAGACAGGTTCGCGCACGATCCCCACGTTGGGCTGGACGAAGAATCCGCTCGACGTCAGTAGCCGGTAATACTCGGCATCGAGAACCGTCATGAATCCCAGATCGGCATTGGCGCGAAGTTCAGATCCGTACCCCCCCAGGTTCTGGCTTACCAGACGAAGCTCGGCCTCCATCCGCGTAATGTTCGAAGTCGTCGCGGCGATGTCCGGTCCGATCAGCAGATAGGGCGGACCAGCCGGATCCTTGCTCAGATGGATCAGGATGCCTGCGTCGTTGCTGTTCTTGTCTACATCGCTTCTGAAAGCAGCGGCACTGTCCCCGGCGGGCGGCGGTGCGAAGGTCTGATAGGTGGCGTTGTAGACCCCGTCGGCCTGCACCGGCTTGAGAGCGTTGATGATCTTCGCGGGCGAAATTTGCCGGCCCACAAGCGGCTTTGTATCGGCCAGCACCTGCTGTTGAGCGCCCGCTTCGCCTCCATCCACACGCACCTGCCGCAGGATTCCCGGCTTGGCGAAACGGCGGCTCGCCCGCGCAGCCACATACAGAGCCCAGTCCTGATTGTTCAAAGCATAGGGCAGCAGCGCAGCGCGGTTCGCTTCCGCCGCGAGGTAGCCTGCCTGGATCAGCTGTCCACCCTTGCCATAATCTGTCGATGAGAACTTGCCTACCGGGACGTTGACGACAACGTCGGCAAGACCGACGGCGCGATTGACATTCGCAACAATGCCCGCAGAGAAAGTGCGGTTCAGCACGCCGATGATAGAAGAAACATCAGCGGGCGTCAGCGGCGCATCCTCGAGGCGGATGGCGATCACAATGTCCGCGTGCAGTTCGTTGCGCAGTACATCCGTCGGCAGGTTGTCCGCAATGCCTCCGTCGGCGAGGTAGTGGCCATTCGCCGCCCGCACCGGAGGAAACACCGCAGGCAGCGAGATGGAGGCGCGCACCGCCTGGGGCAGCGGCCCGCTCGCAAATGTGACCGCCGCAAACGTGTTGAGGTCTGTGGCCACGCAGCGGAAAGGAATGGGCAGGCTGTTGAAGTCCAGATTCGTCAGGTTATAGGCCAGCAGGTTGGTGGTAAGGAATGAGTTCGCACCGCGGTCAGTGAAAAGTGAGTTTGCCAGTGCCGGCCCGTGTGCCAGGCCCACCGTGAGAGCCGAGGGAGTTTGCCGCCGGTCCTGCCGCCGCCTGTAGCTTGAGTCAACGTACGGCGTCTGCAGCGCGAATACCTTGCTGAAGGCGTCGCTGACGGCGAGCGCGCGCATCTCATCCGGCGTGTGGCCGGTTGCGAACAAGGCGGCCACCAGCGCGCCCATGCTGGTTCCGGCAATGCGGTCGACCGGGATGTGATGGTCCTCGAACCACTGGATCACGCCCACATGCGCCAGCCCCAGCGCTCCGCCGCCTTCCAGAGCAACGCCGATAGCCGGGCGGTTAGCGGGGATCGCAGCAGGCAGCGCAGACTGCGGCGGGGGCGCTTGCTCAGCCGACTGCTGGGAGACAGCCGCCGTTGCGGAGAGAAGGACAGCGAGAACGATAGCGGTACGATTCGACGACACAGTTGTACCTCTTGGATGGATTGATTTCCCCATGAAGCAATTCCACATCGAGCGGTCTGGACGTGTTATCGATTGGCGCGTATTGGGCGGCGCGATCTGATCCGAACGAGGACCTCGAGGCAGTTCGCGGACCAGACGCAAAAAAGCCCTCCACGGACAGGAGGGCCTTGCTGCGTTTTTTCAACGCAACCCGAGAGCGCATGCAGCCGTTGCCGCGCTTACTTGGGCGGAGCTGGAGTGAACCCTTCGCGTTTGCGCCCGGGCTCGGGTTTGGGTTTGGGTTTCGGCGCCTTCTTGACTTCCTTCTTGCCTTTGTCTTTGCTTCCCATGCCGACCAGTGTGACACAAAAGGGGCGTGGGGGGAAAGACAAGAGATGGGCATGGGAACATTTCCCGGCACCTCTGCCCGGCTCGCGCGGATCGCCTTCGAAGCGGCCGGGAAGCCGGCGTATGGGTACGAATCCGGCCCCTGATCGGCGCGCAGGCGGCCTGGTGCAAATCGCCCTTGCGCTCGCAGACACGGCCATCGATTAAGGCAGGCTTCGCCTGTTCGCCAAGAGCGGTTTTCGGCAATAATGGATTTGCGGTTCTGCATGGCAGGAGCGAGAATCCTGCCCGCGAGCGGCAAGGCAAGTTGGGAAGGGCCACAACTACGCTTCCATCTTCATCCCGATAGGAACCCTTTGAGCTTTCGCAAATACCTCGTGATCCTCTCCATGGTGTTGTTCGGGGCCAGTGGAGACGCACTGCTGGCGCGCGGCATGAAGCAGGCCGGCGCGATCGACATTCACCACATTCTCAATGTTTTCGCGGTGCTGGCCAATCCCTATATCGTGCTCGGAATTCTCTCTCTTTTTATTTTCATGTGGAGCTACATGACGGCGCTCTCCTTTGCCGATCTCAGCTACGTGATGCCGGCAACAGCCATCAGCTACGTCCTGATGACGCTACTGTCCATATTCTGGCTGCACGAGCACGTCGGCCCAGAGCGCTGGTCGGGGATTCTTTTCATCGTCATTGGGGTCGGCCTGGTCGCCGGGGAACCATGGCGCACGGGCGATCCGCCAGCGGCCGTTCCCGGCATGGATCGAGCGGAGGAGGGGCGATGAGAGCGCTTTACACATGGCTATGCATCGTGATCACGGTCTGCGGCGCTACGGCGGGAGATGTTCTGGTGGCGCTGGCCATGCGCCGCATCGGCGACCTGGGCGAACTTCGCCGCCGCCGGGGATGGGCGCCGATGCTTGTTCGCGTGCTTTCGAGCGGAGTCCTGTTTGCGGGAATCTTCTTCATGGCCATCGCTTTTTTCAGCAATCTAGTCGGCCTTTCGTGGGCCGACCTCAGCCTGATGGGCCCGGCTTCGGCCGCGCTCACCTACATCACCAATGCCCTGGCAGCAAAGTTTTTTCTGAAGGAAGATGTCAGTCGCCGGCGCTGGATTGCCACCGGTTTCGTGTTTTGCGGCGTACTGATTCTGACCCACACCTGAGCCGGGCGCTGGCTCGGCGTAAGATGAACCGGAAACACTCGACTGAGGAGAATCGGCGCCATGACTTCGACTTCCCCGAATTCCGGCGCCATGCCGGGTTCCGACGCCACGACCATCCGGAGTGCCAACGGCCCCGCCGCCGAGCGATCGAGGCGCCGGTGGGGCGACTGGCGAGTATCGGTCGCGGTGATTGCCGGATTGTGGGCGGTCATCTACATGATTGGGCTCTCCTGGCCCGCACTGCTGGACGACGTGGATACGGTGCATGCCGAGGCAGCGCGCGAGATGCTCCAACGGCACGATTGGGTCACTCTCTATACGGACGGTTTCCGGTACCTGGAAAAGGCTCCCATGATGTATTGGACCCTTGCCGTGAGTTACCGGATCTTCGGCATCAGCAACTGGAGCACACGCCTGCCGCTGATGCTTGCAGTGTTGGCGCTGGCGCTGGCTGCCTATCGCTTAGGGCGTCGTGTCTATGGCGAGGCAGGCGGCCTGTATGCCGGCGTGGCCCTGATTACCGCCCTCGGGTTGTATGTCTATACGCGTTTCCAGATTCCCGAGGTGCTGGTAGCGCTCTGGCTGACTTTGGGCTACGACCTGTTCCTGAAATCGGTCGAGCAGGAGCGGCCGTCGCGCCTTGTCTGCTGGGGATTCGCGGTGACGTGCGCGCTTAATGTGTTGACCAAGGGCCTGATCGGGTTGATTTTTCCAGTGGGAGCGATCGGTCTCTTTCTGTTGCTTACTGGTACCACGCGGCGTCTGCTGCGCATGCATTTGATTTCGAGCACGCTGGTGTTCCTGCTGGTCGCGGCGCCGTGGCACATCCTGGCTGCGCTGCGCAATCCGCCCGCGGGCCAGGCGCGCGGTTTCCTGTGGTTCTACTTCATCAACGAACACGTGATGCGCTTCATAGGCAAGCGCGTGCCCCCGGGATATGACACCGTTCCTCTCCTGCTGTTCTGGATACTGCTGCTGGTGTGGCTTATACCGTGGAGCGCATTTTTGCCGCAGTCGCTGGCTGCCATTCCCGCGCCCTGGCGGAGACGTGGCAGTCGTGCGGCAGGGGCGCTTGACTCGCAGCAGCGTGCCAATCTGCTCTTCCTCCTGTGGGCCCTTGCGATCGTGGGCTTCTTCAGCTTCTCCACGCGCCAGGAGTACTACACCATTCCCGCTTTGCCGGCTCTCGCGCTGCTGGTCGGCGGCTGGCTGGCGCGTGAATCGGCGCCGGACGCAACGGAATCGGATCGCAGGGCGGGGCGAGTGTCCTCGGTCGCGCTGTTTGCCGTCGGAGGGATCGCCTTTACGGCCGGTATGTACTTCCTGTCCGTTTCCCACACTCCGCCACCGGGGGTGGATTTGGCCGATTTGCTCAAGGAGAATCCACAGGACTATAACTTTTCGCTTGGACATGTCCTCGACTTGACCCCGCGCGCGCTGGGCCTGTTTCGCCTGCCGCTTCTCGGTGCATCGCTGGCATTATTCCTGGGAACGGGGTGCAACTGGATCATGAGGCGACGTGGGCGGCCCATGGCGGGGAATGTCGCGTTAACGGCAATGATGGTTGTTTTGCTGGCCTGTATACACATTTCCTTCGGCATTTTTTCTCCCATCCTCTCGTCCTACAACTTGGCGGAGGCGATTCAAGGGCGGTATCGGCCGGGAGATGTGATCGTGATCGATGGCCCGTACGACGAGGCGTCGACGCTGAATTTCTATACCGGAATCCAGGTGCACGTGCTCCACGAGCCGAGCGGAAATCTCTGGTATGGCGCGAAGTTTCCCGATGCTCCGCACATCTTCGAAACCCCGGAGTCGCTGGCGGCCATGTGGAACGGAAAGTCACAGATCTTCGTGTGGACAGACCAGGCAGAACCGCCCGAGCTGCACGGACTGAAATCATTCTTGCTCGCGCGTAGCGGGGGAAAGTCGATCTTCAGCAATCGCGCGTCGGGCGAGTAATTGCGGTCGCGTTCCGAGACTCGGCCGGATGCGGCGGCCGAGCGGCACACGACAGCGTGAAAGTGGGGTAGAAAGATAAAAGTCACACTGTTGCCAATCGGACATATGCCGGAAAAATTGAGTAGATTCTCGCGACCAGCGCCCCCAATCCGGCATCTAACCCTGCGGGAGGCATGGCTATGCTCGCCATCGCTATTCTGACAATTGCCCTTGCCGGCATCGTCACTTCAACGATCGTCCTGGTTCTTTCAGTCGTGGGAGCGATCAAGTTTCGCCGGAACGCCCGGCGCGACCGCGAGACCTTTGCCCGCCTTGGCAACGATCTGCCCCCGGTCTCGGTGCTGAAACCCGTTCACGGCAACGAGGCGCGGCTGAAAGAAAACCTCGAGAGCTTTTTCCGTCAGGACTATCCGCAGTTCGAAATATTGTTTGCCGCCGACGAAGCGGACGATCCCGCGCTGCCTGTAGTCCGGGAAATCTGCGCCCGCTATCCTCACATCCCCAGCCGTATTCTGGTGACGGGAAAACCACCTTGGCCGAATGCGCAAAATTATTGTTTTCATCATCTTACCGCCATCGCGGCGCATGATGTCCTGGTCACCAGCGACAGCGACGTCGAGGTGGGCCCGCATTATCTGCGCGAAGTCACGGCCCCGCTGCGCGATCCTAAGGTGGGAGGCGTCACCTGCCTCTTCCGCGGCAAGAGTGCAGGCGGATTCTGGGCTGAATTCGACGCCATCGGCATGTCAGTGGAGTTTACCGCTGGCGTTCTGATTGACAATCTTCTGGAAGACACGAAGTTCGGACTGGGACCGACGATCGTCGTCCGCAAGGACTCGATCGAGAAAATCGGCGGCTTTGCCGCGGTCCGCGAGTACCTGTCGAATGACTTCGTGGTGTGCAACTTCATCTATAAAGCCGGCTATCGGGTCGTGCTTTCCGGGTATGTGGTCGATCATGTGTGTTCAGCCAAAACTTTTCGGCCCATGTGGGAGCGGCAGTTGCGCTGGGCGATGGGCACGCGGTACTCGCGCCCGGCGGGCCATTTGGGCTCGGTGCTGACCTTCGCGGTCCCGTTTGGAATCCTCGGACTGGCGGCGGGATTAATGCTCGGCCATCCCTGGCTGGGTATCGGTCTGTTTGCCGCAACGCTCCTGAACCGGATGCTGGAGTGCTGGCTCATCGGCGGGTGGGCTGCCGGCGACCGCATGGCCAAGCGTTGGGTGCTGCTCTATCCTCTCCGGGATCTCTATGGATTCATCGTATGGTGCACGAGCTACCTGAAGAAAAACTCCGTGTGGCGCGATACCAACTATCGGCTGCTTAAGGGCGGCAAATTGGTTGCGGTGCGAGCCGATGGGTCTGTCCTCGATCCGGAGTCGGCCCGGGCGGTCACCCCCGAGGCCGGGCGCTTTTAGGGAATAACCGCAAGCACGCTCCACACAGACTCAGTCTGTCTATCGTTTGTCTGCGGGCGCTGGCGGCGGCTCCGGGGTGTGCGCCAGGTACTGGTAATTCAGAATCGCATTAAACACCAGCGCATAGGTGCCCACGGTTTCCCCGCGATAGACAGGGTTGTTTCCGAACAGAAGCACGTTGCCCCGGCCAAGATGCGCGTTGACCACAACCGCGTGCTCCGCGATTGAGTCGCCCTTGTCCAGCAATCCATCGAGCAGCAGCGATTTGCTTTCGGAAAAACGCAGGATCACCTCCGGACGCAACTCAGCGGGAATCAAATTGAGGTTATTGCGCACCTCTTCCGCGTTCAGTTTTTTCGCCTCCCATGGCTGCGGTTTCTCGAGCGGCTCGGCCTCGGTAACCTTGCGCCCGGTGGGCTCGTCGCTCGAGTCCACGCTGCCGCGGCCCGTGGGGCGCTCGGCGTAGGGGTCCATCAAAATGCGCTCACCCGGGTTACCGAGCGTGTTGCTGATATTGAAAGCCATACCGTCGGCGCTGATGACGGGAACGCCCGCGCCGAAGCCGTAAGCAACTGGATTCTCGCGCGCTACAAAGACCGTGTTGAGGATGCTGCCAACCACGCGTGCATCTCCACGTGAAACCACGCTCACTCCCGGTGCAAGCCCGGTATCGATGGCGAACTGCGCCGTGTCTTCGCAAGTGATCAACAGCCCGCCCTGCTCAATGAATTGCTTGAGGTGCGCGAGCCCGTCGTAGCCCAGACCGGGTCGAATGTCCGCGGTCGAGTCGATGCGGCCCAGGTTCGGAGTCAGCTCCGACTTCTGCCATGGCATGGCGTTGTTCCACATCGGAATGCCGTCGATGATGTTCTCGGCGGATGCGCCGCCAAGCGGGGCGAAGACGATCACATCGTATTTTGTGCGCAGGTCGGCCTCGCCGGCAGCCGTCTGCGTGCTGATGTAGTCATAGGGCACCCCGGCGGCGTCGAATGCGTACCGCCACCAGCCCTCAGCCTGCGTGGAAAGCCAGGTGTGCATGATTGCCACGCGCGGCGCATTGGCTGCGTGCGAAGGCACGGAGGGCGCCGCCGCCAGATGCACGGCGTCGAGCGCGAGATCGTGCAGCATCGGCGTAAGCGTGCCGTCATCCGTCCCGGTGATGAGCAGCGAGCCTGCGGGATAATGCTTGCCATCTGCATCAAAGTTCTTGTCTGTCACTTGAATTCCGGCGCCTTTGAGCTTATATACCAGCGGCAACAATGAAGCCTGCGCAGTGTTGGCCACTACCACGACCGGGCCCGTGCCGGAAATCTTCCCTGCGAGTGTCGCAGCATCGTCAAGCGGCGTCATCTTCGCTTGCAGAATCGCGGGGTCCACAACGCGCCTAACCTTCAGGTTAAATAAGTGCGAGAAGGACCAGCCGGTGTCGTCGTAGGGATGCTTCTGCGGATCGTCCGGCGCCCAGAACTGGCGATCGAGAAGCGCATCGGCCACCCGTGAATACGGCTGATCCATGCGGATGACGAGCGAACCCGCGGGAAACGTCTCCGTCTTCGGCTTGTCTCCGCGCTTTTCAGGAGGCAGGCTGCTGGTCACAGCCTCAGAGAGTTGCTGCACCTCAACGTGTTGCCGCTTCATTACCTTCAGCAACTCCACCTGGCGATTGGCGTCCGCCGCGTCGGCGGGAATTACGTATGCTGCGGGGCCTTCCAGCGTGGGCTTCAGCACAGATCGCTTGCTCTTCAAGTAATAGTTCTCAAGAAAGTGATGCGTGTTCTGCGCGAAATAGGAAATCGTTGTCAGGAGCGCAGTTTCTTCGTAGTTATTGTTATCGCGTTGCGACCAGGTGACAACAGGCAGCGGCGGATTCTGCCGGTACCATGTGCGCGAATATTGCTCCGGGTCGAGGATGCGCTTCTCCGTGTCCGCGCCGCCATTGCCGAAGGTCTCATAGAGCCTGCTTATGCCATTGTGCATGCCCGCGAGAAACATCAGATAGCCCGGACTCCACGTATCGAAATTCCCATGAGTAAATACACCCGGCATGCCCAGCGACTGCATTTGCGCCACATTGTTCCATCCCAGCTCAGCCCATTCATCCGCCAGTGCCGGATCGACCCACGCGTTGTATGGGCCGTCGCCCACGGTGTTGTCGTAGAGAAACGGGACAGACTCGTGCAGATCGTGCAGCACCTGCGCATGCCATCCCAGGTATGTATCCAGCACGTTGCGGGTAAGATCGAGCGTCATCGCCATGGCGTCGCGATTGTTGTCGTGGGCCACGTAGTGCCCCCAATAAATCAGGCGGGGATACTTCTCATCAGGGTGCGCCTTGTGCCATTTGTAGAGATCGACCATGCGGTCGCGCCCATCCACCTCCACCACCGGCGTGATCAGCACAATCATGTGCGAGCGAATGTATTTGATGTAAGGCGCATCATCGACAGCCAGTCGATACGCCAGCTCCATCAGCGCCGTGGGTGCTCCCGTTTCCGTGGAATGGATGGTCCCGGTGATGTAGTAGACGGGGTAAGACTGGTCCACAAGCAGCCGCGCCGCCGCATCGTCCATGTGAATCGTCCGCGGGTCGGCGAGCTTGGCCAGCCGCGCGTCGTTCGCCTTGGCGTTGGCCAGCAGGTCCGCGTCGGCGATGGCCACCGCGATCATCTCGCGGCCTTCTTCCGAATGACCGATGCTGACTACCTTGACACGATTGCTTGCAGACTCAAGCATGCGGAAGTATTTGTACACATCTTCCGCGTAGGGCAACATGTCCGGCGCACCCGCCACATCGCCCAGCACTTTGGCGGGTGTAGGAACCGTCTTCGATGCGGGAAGATAGCCCACCAGCGGCGAAAGAAACGAGGGATCCGTCGTGTATTTGCGAATCTGATCGCTGTACTGCTGGTCGATCGGCTGTTCTGGATCGCGTGCGAATTTCGAGTTCATCTGCTGGCAAATGAGCGGGCTGGAGATGAGCGTGACCGCCGAGAAAAATGTAATGACGAAAACGAAGCAGGTCAGCTTGGCTGGGCGCATGATACCTCTCGGTGGCTTTGGTTGCAGTGGCTCCCGTGGCTGCAAGTGTCCCACAGTGGGGCCTTGGTTTAAAAGGCTCAGGAAAAGCCAGATTGCCGCAAGCGAGACTTGGTGTGGTCGCGGTGCCTATAATCCTGGGACGGAACTAATCCTCGATATGGAATCCTCGATATGGAATAAGTCCATCGTTTTTGGGAGGTACTCTGTTGTTCAAGCCGAAGCACGCCACGCTGATTCTTTGCCTTTTTTCCGTTGCCCGATGCACGCCGGCATTCGCATCCGACCCGCCCACTCCCTCGCACCTGGCGCAGGGCCTCGACGCCATCTTCAACAAGGGTGAGTTCTGGGGAAAGCAGGTGCACCTGGCTTGGGAAAACGGCGGCGACGCCTATACGATCCTTGAACCCGCAGCAGACGGCAAGGGCACCGATATCGTTTCCTATGACACTGCGACGGGCAAGCGCAGCGTGCAGGTATCTGCCGCTCAACTCACGCCCGCAGGCGCCAAGGCGCCGATTGATATCGAGGAATATTCCTGGTCGGCCGACGGCAAAAAGCTGCTGGTGTTCACCAACTCCAGGAAGGTGTGGCGTGAAAACACGCGCGGCGATTATTGGGTTTTCGATATGTCCAGCACCGCGGCCGACGCCAGGCTGATCAAGCTGGGCGGCGACGCGCCCGAGTCCTCGCTGATGTTTGCCACGTTTTCTCCCGATGGCAGCCGCGTGGCATGGGTGCGCGCCAACAATATTTACGTGGAAGAGCTGGGCTCACAGAGAATTACACAACTCACCAGCGATGGATCCGCGGACATCATTAACGGCACCTCCGACTGGGTGAACGAGGAAGAACTCGATCTGCGCAATTGCCTGCGCTGGAGCCCCGACAGCCAACTGATTGCCTACTGGCAGTTCGATCAGTCGGGCGTGGGTGAATACACGCTGATAAACGACACGGACGAAGAATATCCGGTGACCTTCAAATACAAATACCCGCAGCCGGGGACGACCAATTCCGCGGTTCGTGCCGGCATTGTGGCGGCGGCTGGCGGCGCGACGCAATGGATTAAGCTACCCGGCGATCCTCGCCAGAATTACATTGCGCAGATGGATTGGGCGGGCAACTCCGACGGCGTACTGCTGGAGTATCTGAATCGCGCGCAGAACAGGAATCAGTTTGTATGGGCCGATGCCCACAGCGGCGAAACGCGCGTCGTCAGCGAAGACACTGACAAGGATTGGGTCGACATTTTCAGCATGGATTGGGTCGAGAAAGCCAGGGATAAAGCGGCCCTGAACGACGCGCTTTTCCTCAGCGAACGCGATGGCTGGCGTCACGCCTACCGCCTCGATCTGAAAACCGGCCAGCCGCGCCTGGTGACGAATTTCGCAGGAGACATACTAGCGAAGGCCACCGTCGACCAGGCCGGCGGATGGTTTTACTTTCTGGCTTCGCCGGACGATACGGTCCGCCAATATCTTTACCGTTCCCGGCTTGACGGCATGGGCAGCCCGGAACGGGTGACGCCCAGGGATGAGCCGGGCATGAACGCATATAACATGGCGTCCAACGGCAAGTGGGCAGTGCATGCCTATAGCGCCGCGGACCGCCCCTGGCGCGTCGAGATTGTAAGTCTCCCCGATCACAAGGTGGTTCGTACGCTGGTGCAGGATGAAGACATGGCCGCCAAGGTGCAACCTTTCCTGAGTTCGAAGACCGAGTTCTTCAAGGTCAAGGTCGACAACGGGGTTACGTTGGACGGCTCCATGATCAAGCCGCCTGACTTCGATCCAAACAAGAAGTACCCGGTGGTGACCTATGTCTATGGCGAGCCGTGCTGCGCCACGGTGCGCGACCAATGGGGCGGCGGCTTCCGCGCGCTCACCGGGCTCATTGCCGAGGAAGGCTACCTGGTCATCAGCATCGACAACGAAGGCACTCCCTCGCCTCAGGGCCGCGAGTGGCGCAGAAGCGTCTACCGCGCCATCGGCGTGTTGTCGTCAGCGCAACAGACGCAGGCCATCCTGCAACTGGCCAAAGAGCGGCCGTACATTGACACTTCGCGCATGGCCATCTGGGGCCACAGCGGCGGCGGCTCCAATACGCTGAACGTGATGTTCCGCTATCCCGGCGTGTATTCAACCGGAGTTTCCATGTCGCCCGTAGCCGACGAGAGCCATTACGACTCCATCTACCAGGAGCGCTACATGGGCCTGCCCGCGGAAAACGTGAAGGGCTACCACGATGGATCGCCCATCAACTTCGCCGCAGGCCTTCAGGGCCACTTGCTCATCATCCACGGCTCCGGCGACGACAACGTTCACTTCCAGGGCACCGAACTGCTGATCAATAAACTGGTGGAACTTGGCAAGCCCTTCGACATGATGGACTATCCCAACCGGACGCACGCGCTGAGCGAAGGCAAAGGAACCTCGTTCCACGTCTACAGCACTCTCATGCGCTACGTCGAGGAGCATGTGCCGCCGGGCGGCGTGGCGCGTTAATCTCCCGAGTAAGGCGTTCTTTTCAACAACGCGCTTTCATCCCGAGCGAAGCGCAGTCGCCGCGGCGACCGGAGTCGAAAGCCTGCCCTGAGCGAAGTCGAATGGGGACCTGCATTTTCCTCGTTCAATGAATGCAATGTCCCGCCGATCCGCCTCGTTAGTCGAGGAAGGAGGCTTGATGCCAGCCACGAGAGACAGTCTTCCCGGCCCCACACCCCGCACCAGCTTTCGCCTGGTCCTGGCCATGCTTTGCATGGTCGGTGTTCCCGCAGCCATCACGCTGCATACCGTCCGCGCACCCGCCGGCTTAAACGCGTCGCCCGCCGAGTCCTCTCCGCACGGTTACACCGTCAGCCTGCTTCTCTTCATCGTGCCTATCCTCGTTATCGGCCTTTGGCTGAAGCCGCAGGAGAGAATCCGCATATCCAAGAAATCCTTCATCCGCACCATCGCCATTCTGTTTCCGTTGGGCGCGGGACTGGATTTCTTCTTTGCCAATTCGTTCTTCACATTCCCCAATCCCGGCGCCACCCTGCGCATCACCGCACTCGCGCTGCATGGCGGAGTCCCGATTGAAGAGTATGTCTTCTACTTCACCGGGTTCGTATCTGTGCTGCTGCTCTATATCTGGCTCGATGAGTATTGGCTCGCCGCCTATGGCGTCCCGTCGGATGCGCGCGAAAGAGCGCAATTCGACCGCCTCCTGCGCTTCCACTGGCCATCCATGGCGTGGGCTATTTTGCTGATCGCGGCGGCCATCGCTTATAAAAAATTCCTCGCCCATGAGCCAGGCTTCCCGGCCTACTTCACCTTCCTCGTCGCCGGCGCTCTCGGCCCTTCGGCCGCTCTGCTTCCTTCGGCGATGCCGGTCATCAACTGGCGCGCGCTCAGTCTCACGCTTTTCATCCTGCTGCTCACCAGCCTGCTGTGGGAAGTCACGCTCGCTCTGCCCTATGGATGGTGGGGCTTTCAGGATCGCGCCCTGATCGGCATTCGCATCACAGCATGGAACGGACTGCCCATCGAGGAAGTCTTCGTGTGGATCGGTGTGACTTACGCAACCGTGATTGTGTATGAGATTGTGCGTCGCTGGCAGGCTTCGGGGAAGAAGATCAGGCATGCTCTGTTGGGATGAACGCCGGCCGAATAGCGCGATGGTCTGCGCTCGGGGACTGGCATTTGCATTCTGGTAGACCTTTCGATAGACTCAATAGATGCGTCCCGGGGATATCTCTGGACAGTCATATGCACCACGGTTTCTGAGCCCGTTCGAACTTCCGGCTGGATTCGTTTTGCGGCTGGGTGGGGTTCCGGGTTCCCGCCAAAGGCGGGCTGGCAGGGGCGGTGGGAGACGAGGGAAAAGTGGCAAGAAAAGACTCGAAGAACATAGTGAAGGCGCGCGCGGCTGTGACCAAGCCGGCGTATGCGCTCCCTGACGCCGTAGGGCTGCTCAAGCAGGTAAAGTACGCCAAATTCGACGAAACCGTTGATTTGACAATGCGTTTGGGCGTGGACACGCGGCACGCCGACCAGATGGTGCGCGGGACTGTTGTGTTGCCGCACGGACTGGGCAAGACCAAGATTGTGGCCGTGATTGCCTCCGGCGATCGCCAGAAGGACGCCACTGCGGCAGGCGCCGATTTTGTGGGCGGGGAAGAGATGGTGGAAAAGATCCAGAAGGAAAACTGGACCGCCTTCGATGCGCTCATCGCCACTCCGGACATGATGAAGGTGGTCGGCCGTCTGGGTAAGGTGCTTGGCCCCAAGGGCTTGATGCCGAACCCCAAAACGGGAACGGTTACCCTGGATGTGGCCGCAGCGGTAAAAGAGATCAAGGCCGGCAAGGTTGAGTTTCGCGCCGATAAGACCAGCCTGGTGCACGTACCGGTGGGCAAGTTGAGCTTCGATCCGCAAAAGCTAGTCGACAACGCGACCACGGTGATCGGCGCGATTGTCCGCAGCAAGCCTTCGGCGGCCAAGGGCAAGTACATCAAGAGTGTGACGCTGAGCTCGACCATGGGCCCCGGAGTACCGCTCGATTCAGCGGTCGCCGACGCGGCGGGCAAGCACTAAAAGCAGGGATCAGGGAACAGGGATCAGGGATCAGTAAGTGCCCGCGAATCTTTCTGGCCCGGGTCTGAACGCTGAAATGATCTGTAACAAGCGCCCTAATAAGGGCGAAGAGGAGGAGAGTCGGAGACGAGGAATCAGGTTCGGCCTACGAGAATGTGCTGATCCCTGACCCCTGAACCCTGACCCCTGTCGAAGCGGAGCGAAGACAAATGGCGATTTCGAAGACAAAGAAGAACGAGAAAGTCGAGTTGCTGGCCAAGGAACTGGCCGGATCGACTACTGCGATTGTAGGTACGTTCAGCAAGTTGACCGTAGCCAAGGACTTTGAGCTGCGCAAGGTCATTCGCGAGGCGGGCGGCAAGTACCGCGTGGTCAAGAACAAGCTGGCTGCCGTATCCGGCAAGGGCACGAAGGTGGAAGCCGCGCTCAAGGGCCTCAAGGGCGTCAATTCTGTCGCCTTTACAGCCGGTGACCCGGTAGCCTTGGCCAAAGTGTTCGCCAAGTGGGCCGGCGACAACGCAGAGTTCCAGTTCAAACTGGGCATTGTGGACGGCAAGCTGCTGGACGTGTCCGAAGTGAAGGCGCTGGCCACCATGCCGGGCAAGGAAGAGCTGTTCTCGAAGCTGCTGTTCCTCATCAACGCGCCGGCGCAGCGTTTGGCCACCGTGCTCAACGCTACCGGTCGCGACCTGGCGGTGGTTCTGGGCCAGGGCGTGGAGAAGGAGAAGTTTGCCGGCGCGGCGTAAGAGCCGCTAGCTGTCAGCTCTCAGCCTTCAGCTTTTTCTTGCGGAAGCCCGGATTGTCGGCTTGGCCGCAAAAGGGCTGAAAGCTGATAGCTAAAGGCTGAGAGCTGTTTTGAAGAGATTGGGTCGTACAACAGGCGAGAAAGTGCGCAAGTCTGGCGCATCGGAAACTTTCCCCCTGGAGCGGCGGCCGGAAACACAAATATCAAACGATTCTGAAATGGAGAAGAAAATGGCGGATTTGGCGCAGTTGGAAGAACAGATTGTCTCTTTGAGCCTGCTGGAAGCGGCGGCTCTGGTCAAGAAGCTGGAAGAGCGCCTTGGCGTATCGGCAGCGGCAGCGGCCCCGGTGGCGGTGGCGGCTGGCGGTGGCGGCGCGGCGGCTCCGGCGGTTGAGGAGAAGACCGAGTTCCAGGTCATCCTCAAGGACTTTGGCGCGAACAAGATCAACACCATCAAGGCTGTTCGCGAAGTGACTTCGCTCGGTTTGAAGGAAGCTAAGGACCTGGTCGATGGCGCCCCCAAGGCGATCAAAGAAAATGCGACCAAGGACGAGGCCGAGGCCATCCGGAAGAAGTTCGAAGGCGTCGCGACCATCGAAATCAAGTAGTTGCAGTCGAGCGGCGAACGCCAACGGGGAGCCGGTCTGCGGGAGCGGACCGGATTTCCACGGTAACCACCGCCGGGGACTTGCAAGCACGGGCAGGACGCGCTAAGATATTCGTTGCGCGTCTTTTCGGCTCATCCCGTATTTCTTTGGGAGTGGAGCGGGGCCGGACGGTGCGTCTTGAGAATCATGTAGTGGCACGGATACATCCGCGGCCGGGGCTTCAGCCAAGCACTCTGGCAGCGGATTCGTGTGATGGCTAAGTGCCTTAGTGTCAACTGGCTGCCTTGGATGGGGTTGGGCACCGAGTTGATGGTTGGCGAGCGAGCGGCAGAAGCGGGCGATTGGGATCGGCGAGAGAAGTGGCAGAGAATTCGGATGGGGGCACAGGCGAAGGGCCGCGCTCGTGAGGCATTGCGTCCTTGCGGGCTTTTCGTGTCTCCAGCCTGCGGCAGGGAAAAGCCATTCGGCTTAAGACCCGCCCGAAGCGCAGGAACATCTTCAGCGGGCTTACCCGTTGCGCTCCGTTTCTCTCGATTGTGCGCAGTCTAGCGCACTTGCCGGATGTACGGCAATGCCCAAATCGTTATTTTGTCGTGACACTCCCGTGACACGCTTGGCATGAGTGACGTCCTGGCACGCTGGAAGGATTTTGATCTGACGAGCCGGGGTCGCATGGGTGGGGCTGGGTTTTAGAAGAAGTCACCAGTCCGCAGTTCTAGTTCTTATCGTAAACAGCTGCTGCTCCGAGACTCGGGCGGCAGCCCGGACCCGGCCTCAGACGTAGGATGCCGATTCGGAGTGACGAGTCTCAGGAGTGAACATGCCTAACGAGAAGCGCGCGATTCGCAGCCGGCTCGATTTTTCAAAGATTCCCACAGCAACCCAGATTCCCAACCTGATTGAAGTACAGCGCCGCTCCTATGAGCGTTTTCTGCAGATGGACAAACTGCCCAACGAGCGTGACGACTCGGGGCTGCAGTCTGTGTTTGTATCGGTATTTCCGATCACCGACTTTAGAGGCATCTCGCAGCTTGACTTTGTCGATTTTTCTATCGGCAACTGGGAGTGCAAGTGCGGCCACCTGAAGGGCCTCCATCACTTGCGCACCGCCTGCGTGCATTGCGGGGCGATGGTGATTACCGATCCCTTCCTTCCCGGCGATGTGCTCTGCCAGAAGTGCGGCACGTACAACAAGAACACGCCCGACTTTTGCAACAAGTGCGGCGACCCGGTGAGCCTGCAGTTGAAGTACGACCAGCAGGAGTGCGAAGAGCGGGGCATGACCTTTTCCGCGCCGCTGAAGGTAACGGTGCGGCTGACCATCTATGACAAGGACCCGGAGACGGGCAACAAGTCCATTCGCGATATTAAGGAACAGGAAGTGTTTTTCGGCGATATTCC
>JBKQNU010000116.1:0-3719 GCA_052145815.1 Occallatibacter sp. | reverse complement strand
ACCACCGCCGCCAGGCACAGCATCAGTAATAAAGGAAAGATCGACGAGCGTTTTTCCATCGCAACTTCGTCTTCAAACATGGCAGCCCCTTTTCTACAACAGCGGCAAATTTGTCCATCACAGTAACCTTCTTACTTAGTCCACCGCTTTTTTTATTGCTGTGATTGGACGCACCTCCGCCTGTGTTTCGCATCACCATCGGAAAACACCTCGTTCCTCTCCGAAAGACCCGGATCCATGCCACCTGGCCAACTCTCTGGATGGTTCTGGTCTGCTTTTTCTGCGCGCCCCGTCCCACACACGGGCGTCACGTACACCTGTGATCCCTGTCACACCAAGGCCGCGCCCTGCCCGGCATAATCACCTCAGAATCCATCGTTTCTTCTACTACCTTAAGCGTGGAGATCCCGTGGCAAAAGGCCGTGTTTCCATCGTCGTCGAGCGCTGCAAAGCTTGCGGATTCTGTGTCGAGTTTTGTCCCACTCATGTGCTCGCGCTTTCCTCCGCTTTCAACTCCAAGGGCTACCATCCCCCGCACGTCGTGCATCCGGAAAAGTGCAGCGGCTGCGACTTGTGCGGAATGTACTGTCCCGATTTCGCCATTTGCGCCACCAAGGTCGATTCCGCCAAGGGAGGTGACAAATGAAGACTGAGCTTCAGAAGAACGATCGCCAGACGGCCGATCTTCAGAAGAACGAGCGTCACACGGCCGATCCGCGCGGCGTCCTCACCGGCATACACTTCATGGACGGCGACCACGCCTGCTGCGAAGGCGCCTTGGCCGCCGGCAGCCGCTTCGCCGCCGGATATCCCATCACTCCCTCCACCGAAGTCGTCGAACGTTTCGCCTCGCGCGTGCCCACCGTGGGCGGAGCCTTTATCCAAATGGAAGACGAACTCGCTGCTTCCATCACCTTGCAAGGCGCGGTCTGGGGCGGAGCCAAGGCCTTTACCGTGACCTCCGGCCCTGGCTTCTCCCTAATGATGGAGCACATCGGCTACGCCGCCATGACCGAGACTCCCTGCGTCTTCGTCGATGTCCAACGCGGAGGCCCCTCCACCGGCCTGCCCACGCTCCCCGCGCAAGCCGACATGATGCAGGCGCGCTGGGGCTCGCATGGCGATTACGAGATCATCGCCCTCTGCCCCAATTCTCCCCAGGAATGTTTCGACCTCACCATCAAGGCCTTCAACCTGGCCGAGGAATTCCGCGTGCCCGTGATGTTCATGATGGACGAATGCGTCGGCCACATGACCGAGAAGGTCGTGATTCCTCCCGCAGATCAGATCGAAGTCGTACCCCGACGCCATACTCGCAAACCAGTCGATGACTATCTTCCCTACGGAACCAACGGCGACCTGGTCCCGGAAATGGCGCATGCCGGCGACGGCTACAACTTTCATGTCACCGGCTTGACCCACGACGAACGCGGCTATCCCAACATGACTCCGCAGACACAGGACAAGCTGGTTCGCCGCCTGCAAGATAAAATTCTCAACGCCGCCGACCGCCTCACCATCACAGAAGATGAACAACTCGAAGGCACCGATGTAGTGGTCGTTTCCTACGGCATCACTTCTCGAGTCGCTCAACGCGCCATCGAAGCCGCCCGCCGCCAAGGCCTGCGCGTCGGCAAGTTGCGCCTCATCGCGGCCTGGCCCTTCCCCGACAAAAAAATCCGCGACCTCGCGGCGAAGGTGAAAGCCTTCGTCGTTCCCGAACTCAACCTCGGGCAGATGGTGCGCGAAGTGGAGCGCGCCGCCGCCGGGCAGGCCAAGACCTTCGCCGTTTCGCACGCGGGCGGCGGAGTCCACAATCCCGCGGACATCCTGAAGGTAATCGTGGAGGCCAGCCGATGACGGACAAGATGAGCGATAAGATGACCGATAAAACGACCGACCGCTTGAACACCGATCTCATCGATAGCAATGCCGATATCGTCAATCCCGTTGAGCCCTTCTTGCGCAGCGACCGCATGCCCTCGATCTGGTGCCCGGGATGCGGCATCGGCACCACCGTCAACTCTTTCGCCCGCGCCCTCATCGAATCGAAAATCGATTTAGGATCGCTCGCCCTGGTCTCGGGCATCGGCTGCACCGGGCGCGTCGCCGGCTACGTTAAGCTCGATTCCTTCCATACCACCCACGGCCGCGCCATCCCCTTCGCCACCGGATTGAAGCTGGCCAACCCCAAGCTGAACGTCGTCGTCTATTCCGGCGACGGAGACCTTTCCGCCATCGGCGGCAATCACCTGATTCACGCCGCGCGCCGCAACCTCGATTTGAAAGTTATCTGCGTCAACAATCTGATCTATGCCATGACCGGCGGCCAGACCGCGCCCACCACGCCCGATCACTCGACCACGTCCACCAACCCCTACGGCGTGTTCGAGCCGTCGTTCAATTTGCCACACCTGGTCGAGGCGGCGGGCGCAGTTTATGTCGCGCGCTGGACCACGCTCCACGTCCGCCAGCTTACGCGCTCCATCAGCGAGGCCTTCCAGAAAAAGGGCTTCTCCTTTATTGAAGTCATCTCGCCTTGTCCCACGCTCTATCAGCGCCGCAACAAAATGGGCGACGGCCTCGACGCAATGAAGTTCTACAAAGAGAAGAGCAAAGTCCGCAACGGCGCTCCCACCAGTGAAGTCGGCATGACCATGACGGGAGAGATCGTCGTCGGCAAATTCGTCGACCGCGAACGCCCCGACTACCAATCCATGATGCGAGCGCAATACGCCGAATCGCTCGGCGATCGGTTCGTGGAACAACCCCCCATGGAACCCTCCGAACGACAGGAGACGGTATGCAGCTAACCGAAATTCGTATCGCCGGATTTGGCGGCCAGGGAGTGATCCTTTCCGCCATTGTCCTGGGCAAGGCCGCCTCGATCTATCAGGGCGCTTATGCCACCATGACCCAGAACTTTGGGCCCGAAGCCCGCGGCGGCGCTTGCAGCGCCCAGCTCGTCGTTTCCGATTCGCCCGTGCTTTACCCCTACGTCACCAGGCCCGACATCATGGTCGTCATGTCGCAGGAAGCTTATGTGCGCTTTGTTCCCGAGTTGAAAGACGGCGGCATCCTCATAGTCGAGCAGGACCTGGTCCGAGTTTCAGACCTTAAAAAAGAGATCCAGGTTTACAGCGTCCCCGCCACCCGCATCGCCGAAGAACTCGGAAAACGCATGGTGCTGAATTCCGTGATGGTGGGGTTCTTCACCGCCATCACCCACCTGCTCGATCCCGATGGCGTTCGCAAAGCCGTTGCCGATTCCGTCCCTCCCGCCTTCCGCGAACTAAACCTCAAGGCCTTTGAGAAGGGGTTGGAGCAAGGAACCACCGCATTGACCGAAACCACAAATCCGGCTGACCCCGAGATGGAAACCCAGTACTCGCGCGAGTAGGTCTGCGACGTTGTAATTTGAAATAGTAGTGTTGTGAATTAAAACTGTGCGACAACAGTTCGTAAGCCGCTGATTGCAAAAAACTAATTCTCGAAGTTGCTCCCACTCACCCTCAATTGCCGATTGATCTGTTGCGATTTCCATCACTGCGGCGTGAAGAAGCTCAACGCCATGTCCCAAGCCGAGAGGAACTATTCCTTCTATCTAATTCATTCCACAGCAGATCGTGCCCGTGGTATTCTCGACCCAACTCGCCTCGGATTGGCATAGCGATTGCCTTTAGAAAAGTGCAGAGTGGTTCGCAAGACGAACCCTCCGG
>JBKQNU010000115.1:0-7753 GCA_052145815.1 Occallatibacter sp. | reverse complement strand
GGACCAGGAGTGGAGAGGTCTGGAGGAACTGATGAAGGCGGTAGGCACCTCGGTGGCCGCCATGATCCTGTTTCCGCTGCTCGACCGTACGCAGATCAGGGAATAGGGGAATAGGGACCAGGAAGTTAGGAAACGCGGCTTGAGTGGATGTTTCGAAAGGGCACGAAGTCACAGTTTGCGGGTAGATGCAAACGGAGGAGCAAAGAGCGTCAGGGCACGACTTTAGTCGTGCCGCAATGGCAACAACAACAGCGGGCTTTAGCCCCTGAGGGAAGATAGTTGAGGCTTGTCGCATTCACGCAGCTGCGAAAGCCGAAAATCGTAGTCAAACAAAATGTAGGGGCTAAAGCCGTACCCTTCAACACCCAGGATTCTGGGCATGTTTTGAGGCGTAGACAAAATGTATCACGGCGGCACAACCCGTGGCGAAAAGCTCCCCACCCTCAAGCTGGCGGTGGTGCAATATAGCATTCTGCTGATCATGCTTGCCTTGTCTGCCGGGCTGTGGCGGCTGCAAGTCCTGGGGGCGGAGAACTTCCGCCAGCTCGCTGAAATGAACCGCATCCGCAAGGTTCCCGTGATGGCTGGCCGGGGCAAGCTCTTTGACCGTGAGAACCGGCTGATGGTAGACAACTACCCCTCGGTCTCCTGCTTCCTGGTTCGCGAGCAGAATCGCAGCGTGGACGCCGACCTGCCCCTCATCGCCCGCGGACTGAATCTGGACCTGGAGCAGTTGCGCGCCTCTCTGCGCCGCTACCGCACCCGGCCAATTTACGAGCCTATCCCCATCAAAAAGGACATCACCGCCGATGAGCAGGCCTTCGTCGAGGCTCATCGCAACGAGCTGCCCGAGCTGGAAACCCTCGATGAGGAGAGGCGGCTCTATCCCCGCGACGGCTTTGCCGCGCACCTCATCGGCTATGTCGGCGAAGTCAGCGCGGAAGAACTCAGCCAGTCTCGCTTTGCTGCCTATGAGCCGGGCGACGTGGTCGGTAAAGCGGGCATCGAGCAAACCTACGATGAGGTCCTCAGGGGCCAGGACGGTTCCCGAGATGTCATCGTGGACAGCCATGGCCGTGAGGTGGGCTACCTCAGAACCCAGCACGCCATCCCCGGAAAGGATCTCAAGCTGACCCTGGACATCGATATTCAGAGAGCCGCCGAACTGGCCCTGGGAGACCGCAGCGGCGCCGTGGTGGCCATGGACCCGCGCAACGGCGAGATTCTGGCCATGGTCTCCCACCCCAGCTACGACCCTAACGCTTTCGCCGTGCGCATCAACCGCATCGACTGGAACCAGCTCATCAACGATCCCAACCACCCCCTGATGAACAAGGCCATCCAGGCGCAATTGGCTCCCGGATCGACCTTCAAAATCCTCATGTCCGTCGCCGGGCTTCAGGAGGGCGTGGCGCAAAACATGCACGTCTATTGCAACGGCGGCGCCATCTTCTACGGTCAATTTCATGCTTGCGACCGTCGCCACGGCATGGTGGACATCGAGCACGCCATCCCCTGGTCCTGCGATACCTTTTATTACACCCTGGCTGACAAGCTGGGAATCGACACCATTGCCCGTTACGCCAAAAGCGCGGGCCTGGGCCAGCGCACCGGCGTCGATCTGCCCAACGAGGCCGCGGGCATCGTGCCCTCCTCGGATTGGAAGCTGAAAAACTACCACGAAAAATGGTATGTCGGCGAGACCGTCTCGGTGGGCATCGGCCAGGGTCCGGTCACGGTGACGCCCCTCCAGTTGGCTCGCATGATCGCAGGCATCGCCTCCAACGGCCACTTTGTGCGCCCCCATGTTGTAGACCCCGCCCAGCTCCCCGCCCAGTACCGCCAGGCTCTCAAAGACACCTTCCCCGGCTCTGGAGAAGCTGCCATTGACCTTGATCCGGAGAACTGGATGACCATCACCGAGGGCATGGCTGGGGCCACCGATCCGGGGATGGGCGGCACGGCAGCGGCCTCCCACCTCGAGGGCGTCGATTTCGCCGGCAAGACCGGAACCGCCCAGGTCGCAAGTCACGAGGCCATTAAGCAGTTGGGAGGGGGAAAGGAATTCCTGCCCAACGGCTGGTTCGTCGGCGTCATTCCCCGCAGAAATCCGGAGTTCGTCGTCGCCGTCCTCTGGGAGCACGGCGATTGGGGTTCCAACGCGGCCAAACTCGCCTCCCAGGTAGCCACTGTCTACGTCAACAAGAAGCGAATCCAGGACCAGAATGCCCTGGCGTCGACAGAGAAATCCTCGCCCTCCGAAGTTGAAATGGGCGCGATCTGGTCCGAATCTGTACCCACTGGCCAAAAGTCGCGTCATGCTGGCGCCACTCAATCCGCCCAACTGCACGGCGGGCATTTCCCTCTCTCTCCCGCTCCGCTGACCCCGGCTAAGAACGTAGCCAGCACCATGCTTCCCTGGCCGGCCTGGCTGCTCTCCTCCCCCTTGCGCTTCAAAGAAGGCCAACCCTGATGCGCCGCTTCCTCAGCTTTCGTGACTTTGACTGGCCGTTGCTGGGCATGGTGCTCGTATTGTGCGCCATTTCCGTCTTCGAGGTTTACTCAACCACGCTGCACACCAAATTCTCGGCCACGCTGCAACCACACTGGTACGGCGCCTTCCACATCAAGCAGCTCTTATGGATCACCGGCGGTCTGGCTGCCATGTTCCTCTTCTCCAAAATCGACTATCATCGGATGCTCGACTGGGCTTACTGGGCCTATGGCCTCGGCCTGCTGGCGCTGGTGGCGGTCAAGCTGGTGGGGGTCACGGTGCTGCATGCGCGCCGCTGGATCAGGATCGGCCCCTTTCATTTCCAGCCCTCCGAGTGGGTCAAGCTGATTCTGATTCTGGCCGTGGCCCGATACTTTGCCAATCTGGGCGGGAGGCGGCTGACCGGGTTTGACATTATCAAAGCCTTCCTCTTCGTGGGCGCTCCCATGGTTCTGGTGCTGATCCAGCCGGATCTGGGCACCGCGCTCACCTACGCGCCCATCCTGATCACGGGTCTGTTTCTGGGCGGCATCAACATCCGCCAGACAGTGGTTCTTGTGGTTTGCGGGGCAGTGCTTGCCGTTGGCGCTTGGAACAGCGGCAAGGTGCTCAAGCCATACCAGAAAGCCCGCCTCACCAGCTTCGTCAATCCAGACAGCGACCCCAAGGGCACCGGCTACCAGCTCCGCCAGTCGCTCATTGCCGTCGGCTCCGGAGGCGTCTGGGGCAAAGGCATGGCCAAAGGTTCCCAAACCCAGGGCGACTTCCTGCCTATTCCCCATGCCGACTTCATCTTTGCCGCTTTCGGCGAGGAACACGGATTCGTCGGCGCGCTCTCCGTCCTGCTGCTATACTTTTTCATATTGATGCGTTTGATTCAGAACGCTCAAACAGCCGCGGACCTGTCCGGTTCCTTGATTATCATGGGAGTAGTGGCTGTGTTGACCTTCCAGATTGCGGTCAACGTGGGCATGGTCATCGGGTTTATGCCCGTCACCGGAATTCCTTTGCCGTTAATGAGTTACGGCGGATCTTCGGTTTTGTTTACGTTCCTGGCGCTGGGCGCGGCGATGAATGTCCGCATGCGACGGTTCGTCAACTGACGGGATTTGCAGTTTCACCTCTTGCGTCCCCCCGGATAGTTCCGGTCCGCAGGAGAAGGTTTTTTCAGGGTTTTCGCCGGCCAGGTCCGGATGGACCGCGCCCGGCAGGATAAGGGTTCATGAGCACGCAGAGACGGGAAAACCGTTGGCGGCGTACAAATTGCATCAGGCGCTCGGAGGCATTCGGAATTTTTTCACCCCGCCCCGTAACGCATTGTGCATGTTCAATCGCCAGCGGCGGAACGGCCCCAATATGGTTGGCCACAAACTCTCTGCCATCGGGTTTCCGTATCGTAAAGCTCGTTCGTGAGGGAGTTCGCCACGGTTCGCCGCCTTTCAGGGCTGGACTTGGCGGAGCAACCGGCACACCAGCGATCCACGGATCTCCCCATCCGCACTTCCCTTCCCCTTCCGGTCACGCGCTTCTCCATCCCGCCTTGTCGCGGGTCCCGGCAGGCTGACGCCGCCGGGCGGAAAGGTACGATGGCAAAGGAAATATGCATCTCCAGCACGCCGCACGAGACGCGGCTTGCAATTCTTGAAGACGATCAGCTCGCGGAAATCTACTATGAACGCGAAAATGAATACACCCTCGCAGGCTCCATTTACAACGGCCGCGTCACCCGTGTCCTGCCCGGCATGCAGTCCGCCTTTGTGGATGTGGGCCTGGAGCGCGATGCCTTCCTCTATGTAACCGACTTCCTGGAACTTGAAGACCAGGAAGAAACCGAAGAGCTGGAAAAAGCCGCCGTCAGCAGCGGCAATAAGCCTCCCCGCGAGGTCCGGCACACTGGCGGCAAGGAGCCCGTTCTGCAGGAGCATGGAGCTCGTCTCGGCCCGAAGCCTGAGCAAAAGCAGGAATCGCGCCACGAACCGAGACAGGATCGCCCCGCCCGGGATCGCCGTATAACGGTTGAGGCTCCGCCAGAAACCGAGATCGCTCCCTTGCCTGTTTCCGGCTCCTTTTCCATCTCAGAGCAGGCTGAAGCAGGCAAAGAGGATTCCGATGCTGCCGGATCCAAGCGCTGGCGCGGACGCCGCCGCCGCCGTGGTGGCCGTGGCGCAACTGACTCGTCTCCAGCCCAGAACGAGAGCGGTCAAACTCAGGCTGCCGACAGCGAGGAAATCACGGAGACAGAACACCAGGTCGCTCCACAAATTCATGCCGGCGCCGGGCTCCCCGCGGACAGGCCTTCGTCCGTGGGGTGGGGTGCCGGGCTCCCCTCGGACAGGCCTTCGCCGCCTAAGCGCGGAGCCTCTGCTCCAACCCCCATTCTGCTGCCCGGCGAGTCGCTCTCCAAATACGGCGGCACTCCGGCAGATGGCGCCCCGTCAGAGAGTGCCACCAGGCACGTTGCACTGCCGGTCCGGCCGGAGAGCAGCTTCAAGCCTGCCACCATGATCGAAGCGCCCCTGGTGTGGGATGGGAGCGGCCTGTTGCCCGGCGAATCCCTCTCCAAGCATCGCAAGCATAAGAACGAACCCGCCCTGGATGCAACCGCCGAGCCGCACAAACCGCCTGCCGATGAGCCTACTGCCGGCAGTATCGCACCCGATGCCGTCGAGGAGCAGGACTTCGTCGAGGAGATCACTGAGCTGAGATCGGAATCTGCCCCGTCGCCGGAGATTGCCTCCGCGAAGGAACTGTTGGCCGCCGCAGCTGCGGAAGACGAACTGGTCGAAGACGATCCTCTCGAAGAAGAGGATGAGTTCGAAGAGATAACCGAATCCGCGTTTGATACGGATGTGCTTGAGCCGGAAGACGACGCAACCGCCTCCCACAACGTGGATCCATTGCCTCCCGCGGAATTCCGCCTCTTTGGCTTTGGCAAGAAGAAGCCCGATGAAAAACCTGCCAAGGCGCCCAAGACTATTTCATCCTCGGCTTACGCCCCCGGCAAAGGTCTCATCGAGGAAGAAACCATCGAGGAAGATGAGTTCGAAGCTCCCCGTCATCCTCATCGTCACGGCAAAGCCGAAGACCACGACCTGGAAGACTTTGAAGAGGAGACGCTTCCCACCCACCTGCGCTCCGGCGATCTGGGAGAAATGCTCCAGGAAGCCCACCTCGACCATCGCATCCAGTTGAACTTCGACCAAAAGAATGGCGACGAAGAAAACCTCGTCGAAGAGGGCGAGGAAGAGCCATCTGGAGTCTCAACTCCGCAGCGCCCTGATCGCTTTGCCCGCGGACGCCGCGGACGAGGTGGTCCGGCACTGCCCGCGGGCCAGGCCGGCAGAGGCCGCGGAATGTCGCGCCGTTCCATGCAGACCTCCGACCTGCCCATCATCAGCGACCTGCTCAAATCCGGACAGGAGATTCTCGTCCAGATCGCCAAGGAGCCCATCGCCAAGAAGGGCGCGCGCATCACCTCCCACATCGCACTGCCCGGCCGTTTCCTGGTCTTCATGCCCACCGTCTCCCACATCGGAGTCAGCCGCAAAATCGCCTCCGACGAGGAGCGCCAGCGCCTCAAGCGCATCCTCGTTCACGAGCGTGGCGAAGCCTCCGGCGGGTTCATTGTTCGCACCGCCGCCGAGGGCGCTTCCGAAGAAGAGCTGCGCACTGACCTGCGCATGTTGCTCAACCTCTGGGCGGAAATCAAAAAACGCTCCGACGAATCCAAGTCCCCGGCCCTCATCTATCACGATCTGGGTCTCATCGAGCGCATCCTGCGCGATCAGGTCATTTTCTCGACTGCGATCCCGTCGATTTCTTGCTGCATTTCATCGATGCGGGCTTCCAGAACTTTGATCTGATCGTTCATGGACGCGTGGCGTTCGGCGAATTGTTTGCTCTGATCGGTCATGACGCCTGCGACAACGGGATCGCGTTCCAGATCGAGGAGCTCTTTCGGCCATGTGATCTGCGCCGCATGGTCCCGCTCGGCGATCAGACGGGCTTCAAGGGCCAACGCAGCATCAAGCTGGTTCTGAGCCATTTCGCTGCCGGCTTCGGCCTGAACCTTCTGCAGGCGGAACAGAACCTGGCCTTCAGCGACGTGTTCGCCTTCCTTGACGAGGATTTCCCGAACTATGCCGCCTTCAAAATGCTCAATCGTCTTGCGATTGGATTCCGTCTCGACATAGCCGGGCGCGACGACGGCCTTGTCGAGTTTTGCGACCGAGGCCCAAACGCCGGCGACGCCGAACGTCAACCCAATGATGACGTATCCCGCAAAAGCGATCGCGCGCCAGCTGGCGAGCTCCCGCATCTTCTTGGATCTCTTGGCGGCCTCGGTCTCTGCGCCCGCGACCGGGCGCAAAGCCGAAACCAGATGAAGCGTTTTCTTGATCATGACAGAATGCCTTACGAGGCCGATTGCATCGTGGCGGCGGGCGCGGTCGTCCCGGCGACGACGCGCGGCCCGAGCAGCCGCGGCAGGACCGCATCGCGCACCCCGAAAGCCTGAACGGCGCCCTCCGCCATGATCAGGATCTTGTCGACCATGGCGAGCACATTAACCTTGTGGGTGATGATGACAACTGTCGTCTTCAAGGATTTCAGGTTCTGGATCGCCGCGAGCAGGGCTTCCTCGCCGGCGGCGTCGAGGTTGGCGTTGGGCTCGTCGAGGACGATGAAGCTCGGATTGCCGTAGAGGGCGCGCGCGAGGCCGATGCGCTGCCGCTGCCCCCCGGAAAGGGCTTGCCCGCCTTCGCCGATCTGGGTGTTGTAGCCCTCGGGCATGCGCTGGATCAGCTCATGGCATCCAGCGAGGCAAGCGGCCGCGATCACCAGTTCGTGATCGATTTTGCCGAACCGGGCGATATTCTGCGCGATCGTGCCGCGGAAGAGCTCGACATCCTGGGGCAGATAACCGATATGCCCGCCAAGTTCTTCTGGATTCCAATGGGAGAGATCAGAGCCATCGAGCCGGACGGCGCCGCGCAGCGCGGTCCAGACGCCAACCAGGACGCGCGCAAGGCTTGATTTTCCGGCGGCGCTCGGACCGACGACGCCGAGGATGTCGCCCGCCTCGAGGGAGAAGCTGACGCCCTTCAGGATAAGCGGATTCTTGGGTCCCGGCGCGCTCGCGATGACATCGGCCAACTCTATGGCGCCTTTGGGCCGCGGCAGGGACATCCGTTCGGGCTCGTCGCCTGCGAATCCCAACAGCGAACGGATCCGGCCGAACGCCTCGCGTGCGTTGAGGAA
>JBKQNU010000114.1:0-14520 GCA_052145815.1 Occallatibacter sp. | reverse complement strand
AAACGATCCATCGATGCCCTGTGGAAGGAAATCGGTGACCTCCTCAATGCCGTTACGCCAGACGAATGCTCGAACTTCTTTGCCTCATGCGGATATGTAAACACTTAAATCGAAAACGCTCTAGCCAATGGCAATGTGCTGATTACCGATAGCAAGGGCGTGCGAGAGATTACGCGGCGCGGCGACTCGGTGTGGAGTTGGACGCCGGCCGATGCGCCCGGCTACACATTCGCCAGCCTGCAACAGGCCTGGCGGCTGCCCAATGGCAACACGGTAATCAATAGCTGGGTGAACGAATGGAACTCGCCGGGGAAGGACCTGGCTGGAGCGCTGCAGGCCATTGAGGTGACGCCTGCCAAGCAAGTGGTGTGGGCGCTCGACTCCTGGACCGAGCCGGAACGGTTGGGGCCGGCGACGACGATTCAGTTCCTCGATCAGCCGGCGGCGGCCGAAGACGTGAACTTCGGGGAGTTCAAGTAGGCAGGGGCGGTGCGGGTCATTCGGCGGGAACAGCTGCGAGCCGAACCAGGCGTTCCGCAACCGCTTCAACGATTTGCTCGTGGACCTCGTCGATGGCGAGGTCTCCTGGAATGAGAACGACGCGCGCAGGCTCGCGGAGCGCAATCTCGCGATACTTCTCCCAGACGCGCTTGTAGAAGGCGCCCTGCTCGGCTTCGAAGCGGGATTCATCCGGTTCCTTTTGATCGGCGGCCCGCTGGTTGCGGCGGCGGGCCCGCTCCAGCGAGATTTCAAGGCTGGGCAAAAGCAGAAGCGTGAGATCGGGCTGCAGATTGTTGCAGACCAGGCGGTGCAGTTCGAGGACGGCCTGGGAGCCAAGCTGGCGTCCGCCGCCCTGGTAAGCTTCCGTGGAGTCGGTGAAGCGGTCGCAGATCACGATCCTGCCCTGATCGAGAGCGGGCTGAATCACCTCGGCGATAGCTTGCGCGCGGTCGGCAAACATGAGCGCCATCTCGGTCATGGGCGCCAGGCCGGCTTGGCGCGAGTCGAGCACCAGGGAGCGGATGCGGTCTCCGGTCTCGGTTCCGCCGGGCTGCCGGGTTACGACCGGCTCATCGGGAAAGCGCTTCTTCAGCCATGCGGCAAGGCGACGCATCTGCGTCGTTTTGCCCGAACCATCCAAGCCTTCCAGGGTGATCAACAAGCCGCGCGGCATGGGCTGAGTTTATCACCGTGCAAAGCAGTCACGCGGCAGCGAGAGAACAGGCGACTTCCGCGCCGCGGAAGCGCGCGCAAGTGTTCGAATTCGCACAATGATCCTTGTTTCCGCACAAGGGGCGTCGCTCAAACAAATTCAGCCGCCGGCGCATCTCAATCGAAATCAGCGGTTTGCGCTGGAAAGCGGTTTGGCCGGGAACTTGCTCTGTTAGGACCGTTCAAGGTCAAGTCGGGGAGGGCTCCATGGGCGTCTTGTTGCAGGATATCCGCTTCACCTTTCGTCAGTTTAGAAAAGCGCCGAGCTTTACGGTTACCGCTGTGCTTACATTGGCTCTGGGCATCGGCGCCAATACGGCCATCTTCAGCCTGGTGAACTCCTTTCTGCTCAAGCCGCTTCCGGTGGAGAATCCCCAACAGATTGCGACGCTGACTTACACCCAGAACCACGGACCTTTGCAGCGTCCGTTCTCCTCGCCGGAGTTCAAGGCGATCCGCGCCCAGAGCCGGAACTCGTTCAGCGAGATCTTTGCGGTGGGGGCAGGCCTGGACGGATTTGCCACCGCCGGGCAGCAGCCGGAACGAATCATAACCGCCTATGTGAGCGGCGATTTCTTTCCTGCGCTTGGAGTTAAACCGGCGGCTGGACGGCTTTTGCTGCGTGGCGAAGGCGAGGTTCCCGACCGCGACCCGGTGCTTGTTCTCAGCTACGACTTCTGGCAGAAGCGATTCAACGGCGATGCAAACGTGGTGGGCCGCCAGGTGACCATCGACGGCCGCGCCCTCACAGTGGTGGGAGTGGCTCCCAAGGGATTCTACGGCTTTCCCAATGCTGTCATACAGGCAGCGGCATATCTGCCCATGTCGCAAGCGACCCTGGAGGGTACTCCGGCAGACGACTTGAACAGTTGGAAGAACCGCAACCTGCTGGTTTACGGACGGCTCCGTCAAGGAGCCAGCTTCAAGCAGGCAAACGCCGAGCTGGCCGTGGTTGCCAACGATCTGATTCGGCAGCACCCGGATTCCGAAAAGCAGATCGGCTTCGCAGCATATCCGGAGCGGAGCCTGCGCATCACAGGCGGGAAACCAAACGGAATGCTTGTGATTTCGATTTTGTTTCTGGGCCTGGCCGGGATGGTGCTGCTACTGGCCTGCGTCAATGTGGCGAATCTTGTGCTGGTGCGCGCCACGGTGCGGGAGCGGGAGATGGCCATCCGCTCGGCGCTGGGGGCACAGCGTTCGCGCCTGTTTGGCCAGATGATCACCGAGAGCGTGACGCTGGCGCTGATGGGCGGAGGCATGGGCGTGATTCTGGGCATGTGGGCGAGCACGGCGCTGAGTCATGTGGATCTGCACTTCGACATTCCCATCTCGCTCTCGTTCCAGTTCGACTGGCGAATCTTCCTGTATTCCCTTGCCATGGCCTTGCTGACGGGGAGTGTGGTGGGGATGGCACCCGCGTTGCGGATTGCCAAGGCGAATTTGAACGGTGTTCTGCACGAAGGTGGCCGCGGCATTGCAGGCGGGCGTCATTGGCTACGCGACAGCCTGGTTGTGATGCAGATTGCCGGATCGCTGGTTCTGCTGGAGGTGGCCGGATTGTTTGTGCGTAGCCTGGGCGCGCTGCAGACGGCGGATTTCGGTTTCAAGCCGGATCCTGTTCTCAATCTCTCCTTCGATTCAAGCCTGATCGGGTTGAAAGATCCGCAGGCGCGCCAGCTCGCGGACAACATGCAAGTACGCCTGCACCAGCTTGCGGGAGTGGATGCGGTGAGCGTTGCCAGCCAGGTTCCCATGGGTTACTTCAGCGGAGGTTCCGAAGCGGTGTCCATCGATGGCGTCGCGGCGCCCGTTAATTCGCCCGCCTTGACCTCGGGCTTCAATGTTGTTTCAAACGAGTATTTCAATGTCATGGGCATCGGCCTGCTGCGCGGGCGCGGCTTTGATAACGGAGATGACGAGCGCGGCAGAGACGTGGCGGTGATCAGCGAGAGCACGGCCAAGAAGTTCTGGCCCAACCAGGACCCCATTGGCAGGACTTTCCGCATGGAGAGCGAGAAGGAGCGCAAGCTGGAAGTGGTTGGAATCGCGCGCGATGTGGAGGCCACGTCAAGAGGCGACAACAAGACTCAGCCGTACTTCTACATTCCCTATGCGCAGCATGTGAAGGGCAACAGCTTCATGACATTGCAGGTGAAGGTGCAAGGGGATCCGCTGGCCTTTACGGCGACGGTCGAGAAAGCGATCCATGAGCTTGCCCCCCAGCTTCCGGTGTTTCAAGTGCAATCCATGCGCCAGGCGCTCTATTCGCCGAATGGCCTTATGCTCTTTCAGTTCGGGGCGGTGCTGGCGGCGATGATGGGCGGCCTCGGGTTGACGCTGGCCATCATCGGCATTTACGGGGTCATCTCGTATGCGGTGAGCCAGCGCATTCACGAGATCGGCCTGCGCATGGCTCTGGGGGCCACGCGAAGCTCTGTATTCGGCATGATCTATCGCCAATCGATGCGCATTGTCGCGGTGGGACTGGGAATCGGCCTGGCGGTTGCCATGCTGGTGGCGCGAGCGGTGGGCAGCTTCGTCATTGTCGGCGCCTGGGATCCGGAGACGTTTGCTACCGTGGTGTCTGTTCTGGCGCTGGCGGCGCTTGCCTCGTGTTATCTGCCGGCGCGGCGCGCGATGGCTGTGGATCCGATGGTGGCGCTGCGGCAGGACTGAGCGGCCCGTGCGGTTCACCGCCGGGGAAATGTGGGCCGACGGTCAATCCGGCATTGGGACCTGCGACTTGCCGGCAGGGCTGGAAGACGAGATTGCTTCAATTGTGTTACAACTGGGTGGTTTTTGAACCTCATCGGAGCCAGTTGCCTGGCATCCATCTGGAGTTGAACGTGAATCTCCGCAAGTCCCCCAAGCTCTCAATTGGCAGCTTTCTCCTCATTGCTCTTCTGGCCACCGGCCGAGTCGGCGCTCAACAACTGAACCTGGAAGGACAAACCGGCGGCTTCATCACACCAACGGCCTACGTTGTGGAAAGCGCAAAAGGGCACGTGCTCTCCATGCCCGCGATCGGCTACCACTTCATCAACGCCAAAACCGTGATCGGCGACTTTCAGACTTTCAGCTTCACAGAGGGATTCGCCAACCGTGCCGAGGTGGGTTATACGCGCAGCTACCACACGCTGGGCGACGCCACGGTGCCTAGCGAAGGGGCGTTCAGCAACCTGTGGAACTACAGCGGGCTGAATATTCTTCACGGTAAGGTGGTGGTCATCAAGGATGGCCAGTTTGGTCCGCTGATGCCGGGGATCGCTGTGGGCGGACTGGTTCGCTGGGACGATAAATTCGTTTCGGGAGCCGTGCTGCAGGAGGTCGCAGGGCTGCAGGGACTCGTTGAGGCAGCCAAGAACTACACCAATGGGGACGTGTACATCGCCGTGACCAAGACATGGGCGCATCCGCCGGTTCCATTCCTGGTGAACCTGGGCTGGAAAGCCACCAATGGAACGATCTTCGGCATAGGCGGGCAGAGCACACGTTTTGCCGGACGGCTTTTTGGCGGCATCGGCATCCCGCTTCCCGGGCCATTCAAGACGGCCATCGTGCCTTCGGCCGGCTTCACGCAGGAGCCGCGCACGGCGCAGAATTTGAACCTGTTGCTGCCCGCCGGAGCGGATCTGCCGACCACACTGGACTACGCCGTGCGTGTGACGCAGAGGGAGCACCCGCATTTTGCATTCGACGTGGGTATCGGCCAGGTGGCGGGAAATATCGGCACAGCCGTGCTGCCGACGGGATTGCCGCCGCCTTATCCTCCGACTTTTTCGCTGCCGGTGAATCTCGAGGCGCGGCATGTGTTCGGCATGGGGATCAGCATTCGCCCGTGATTGTGCTTGCAAAGAAGCCTCGAGCAGGGAAAACGGCCAGAGCAGTTTTGATCAGCAATGAGAAGAGAGCACGGGCTAGTCTTGCAGCGTGGCTCCCATGCCCGCGCGCGACTCGGAATATCTGGATTCTCTCCGCAAAGCTTGCATGAAGGAACCAGGAGGTTCTTCTTATGCAGCTTTTACGTTCTGCCCGCTTGCTTCTGATTGCGATGCTAATGCCGATGATTGCGGCGTCGTTGCACGCCCAAATCGTCATCAGCGTGAATTTTGCCCCGCCCGAGTTGCCGGTGTATGTGCAACCCATGTGTCCTCAGCCAAACCTGCTGTGGGCGCCGGGCTACTGGGCCTACGACAACAACTACGGCGATTATTACTGGGTTCCCGGAGCGTGGGTGCCGGCTCCCTATCAGGGCGCATTGTGGACTCCTGGATACTGGGGATGGAACAGCGGACGCTATGACTACAACCAGGGCTACTGGGGCGAGCACGTCGGCTACTACGGCGGCGTGAATTACGGCGGTGGCTACCTGGGCATCGGGTTTGCCGGCGGGGAGTGGCGCGGCAACGAATTTGCCTATAACACGGCAGTGGTTAACGTGAACACCACCTACATCCACACCACCTACATCGACCGGACCATCATTGAGACCAACACGGTGGTCAACAATCATGTGGCCTATAGCGGCGGTCCGGGTGGCGTTCAGCATCAGCCTACGGCGACGGAGCAGACGGCCATGCACCAGTCGCACACGCCTCCCACGCAGTACCAGACGGCTCATGTAGCTACGGCGAGAGCGGATAAGACGTCATTTGCCAAGGCCAACGGCGGACACCCCAAGATGCTGGTTGCGGCCAAGCCGCTGGCTGCGGCAAAGCAGGCCCCGCCGGCAGGGATGAAAGCGGAAGCGAAGACCCCGCCCGCAGCCGAGCCAAAGGTTGCACCCAAGGCTGAAGCCAGGCCGGTAGCGAAAACTGAATCCAAGGCAACGCAAAAGCCGGAAGCCCGGCCTGTAGCCAAGACTGAACCGAAGGAGTTGCCCAAGCCGGAAGCACGGCCAGCAGCGAAGGCTGAGACCAGGGCAGCGCCAAAGCCTGCAGCCAAGCCGGTTGTAGCGAAGGCTGAGACCAGGGAGGCGCCAAAGCCTGCGGCCAGGCCGGTAGCAAAGGCTGAGCCCAGAGAGGCGCCCAAGCCTGCAGCCAGGCCGGTAGCAAAGGCTGAACCCAGAGAGGCGCCCAAGCCCGCAGCCAGGCCGATAGCAAAGGTTGAACCGAGAGCTGCTCCCAGGGCCGAGCAAAAACCAGCGCCCACGGAAGCGCCCAAGCCTGCAGCCAGGCCGGTAGCAAAGGCTGAGCCGAGGCCGGCGCCCAAGCCTGCAGCCAGTCCGATAGCAAAGGTTGAACCCAAAGCTGCTCCCAGGGCCGAGCCAAAACCAGCTCCCACGGAAGCGCCAAAGCCTGCAGCCAGGCCGGTAGCAAAGGCTGAGCCCAGAGAGGCGCCCAAGCCGGAAGCCAGGCCGGTTGTAGCCAAGGTTGAACCCAAAGCTGCTCCTAGGGCCGAACCAAAACCAGCGCCCAAGGAAGAGCCAAAGCCGGAAGAGAAGCCAAAATAGCGCCGTCAGCGCAAGGCTTCCCCCACCATGCAGAAAGGTCCACGGATATCCGTGGGCCTTTCTGTGTTTGTGGAAAGAGCGAGCGTTAAGGGACTAGGATCTTCTCTGAAACAGCAACTTCTGCTGGCAGCAAGGGTTCTCAATATCGTAGACTGAGCGCGCAATTGCGTTTCGGCACTGGCCTCAAAGAAAATCAGGAGGATTTCTATGCGTTTGTTCCGCTCTGCACGTTGGCTTCTGCTAGCCCTGCTTGTCTGTCTCGTCCCCGCTTCTTCAAACGCGGGAGTGTTCATCAGCGTAAACTTCGGACCGCCCGTCTTGCCGGTGTACGTCGTGCCCGTTTGCCCGCAGCCTAACCTAATCTGGATGCCCGGCTACTGGGCGTACGGCGACGATGGCTACTTCTGGGTGCCGGGCGCGTGGGTTCCCGCGCCGTTCGTCGGCGGCCTGTGGACGCCCGGCTACTGGGGCTGGTCCAGCGGCCTCTACATTTACCATCCCGGCTACTGGGGCTATCACGTGGGCTACTACGGCGGCGTGAACTACGGTGGCGGCTACCTGGGCATCGGCTTTGCCGGCGGTGAATGGCGCGGCGGCGTGTTTGCTTACAACACCGCGGTGGTCAATGTGAACACCACGATCATCCACACCACATACATCAATCGCGCCATTATCCAGACCAACACGATCGTCAACAACAATCACGTTGCGTACAGCGGTGGTCCCGGTGGAATTCAACATACACCGACTGCGCAGGAGCAAATTGCCGTGCACGAAACGCACACACCTCCAACGACATTCCAAACGCAGCATATACAAGCGGCGCAGTCGAACAAGCAATCCTATGCCAAGGCCAATGGCGGACGTCCGGCGACCCTGGCTGTGGCCAGGCCGCTTCCGGTCGAGACTCATCCCGCGCCTCCGGTTTCACGCGTTTCTACGGCCGGAAGCGTAAGGCCGGCACCCGCCGCCAATGTCAGTCATGCTCCTGCGGCAGCTCCCAACAGGCCAGCGCTGACGCAGGAGTCCCGTCCGGCGCCGCAGATGCATGAAACACCGGCGCCGCAGATGCATGAAACACCGGCGCCGGCAGTGCATAACCCGCCGCCCGCAGTGCACAACCCGCCGCCTGCAGTGCACAACCCACCGCCCGCACCCAGGCCGGCGGAGAAGCCCAAGCCTGAGACGCACGAGAAGAGGGAGTAAGCAAACGAAAGCAGGCGATTCGCTCAAGATGACCCAGGCCCACGCTCAGTCGTGGGCCTGGCTGATTTCCAGGCTCTCTTCGCAGGGGCGAATGCCGGCAATCTCAACTTCCAGGCCGCCGTACTGGGGATGATCGTTTTCCCGGATGCGGTAAGCCACGTCGATGAGACTTCCCTGGACCAGCCGGAGCGCGGCCACGCGTCCGGCGAGGTCCCAGCCCACGGCGCGCATGGCTGCGCTGGGTGTGGCCAGCGCCGAATCCTGCGCCAGTTCCAGGCGGATGTGGCGCTCCTTCATGACGCGCGGAGCGGTCACCAGGCGTACCCGGCGAGCGACGAAGATTGGCTCGGGATTGCCGTGCCCCAGCGGTTCCAATTTACGCAGCCATCCGGCGAGAACCGGAGTGATCCGGTCGAGCGGGAGCTCGGCATGAATGTGCAGGATGTGCTCGGGCTTGTGGGCGGCGAGATGTTCGTCGGCGTAGATGCGCAATCGCTGCTTCAGCGCAGAGAGATTCTCGGCGGGCATGGCGAAGCCGACGGCGAAGGCGTGGCCGCCGAAGCGTGTGAACAACTCGGCGCAGCTTTCGATTGCGTTCAGCAACTGGAACCCATCGACGCTTCGCCCCGAGCCATGCGCGACGCCGTCTTCCACGCTAATGACAATCGCAGGCTTGGCGGTGCGTTCCACTACGCGAGAGGCGAGAATGCCGATGACGCCGCGATGCCAGTTATCGCCATCGATTACGAGCAGCCTGGCTGAACTGAGTTCAGGCTCGGCCAGTTCGGCATCCGCGGCCAGACGCGCGTGAATGGCCGCGAGCGCTACGGCCTCAGTGTCGCGGCGTTCGCAGTTGAGGCGTTCCAGCTTGCCGGCAAGCTCGGCGGCGCGAGCCGCGTCGCGCGTCGAAAAAAGCTCGATCACTTCAGAGGCCACGTCCATGCGGCCGGCGGCGTTGATGCGCGGCGCGATTCGAAAGGCTATGTCGAATCCGGTGAGCTGTTTTGTTGAGGGGTCAAGCGCCGCGGCGGCAAACAGAGCGCGCAAGCCAGTGCCGGAAGGGTGGCGTAACTCGCGCAGCCCGAGCGCGGCGATGACGCGATTCTCGCCCCGCAGCGGAACGGCGTCGGCGATGGTGGCGATGGCGGCCATCTTGAGGAAGCTCGGCAGCGTCTTCTCGCGGGTGCGGGCGGGGTCGCGCCGCTCGAGGACCGCCTGCGCAAGCTTGAGCGCGATGGCTGCGCCGCACAGCGATTTTTCCGGGTAACCGCAGCCAGGCTGATTGGGATTCAGAACGGCCAGCGCGTAGGGAACGGCTTCGCTGGCTTCAAGCAAATGGTGATCGGTGATGATCAGGTCCAGGCCCAGCCTGCGCGCGGTTTCGGCTTCGGCAAAGGCGCGCATGCCGGTGTCGACGGTGATCACCAGGCGCACGCCATCGGCATAGGCTGCTTGCAGCACGCTCGATTGCAGGCCGTAGCCCTCGCGCAGGCGGTGGGGCACATGAAAGCGCACAATTCCGCCAAGCATCTCGATGGCCGTCTTGAGCAGAACCACGGCCGTGGTGCCATCCACATCGTAGTCGCCGTAGAGAAGTACAGGCTCGCCAAGCGCGATCGCCCGCTCCAACCGGGCCGCGGCTTCGGCCATGCCCAGCATCAGTTGGGGCTCATGCAGGTGTGCCAGTTCGGGATTCAGGAAGGCGAATGCTTCGCGCGCCTCGGTGATGCCGCGGGATATGAGAAGTTCAGCGAGCACCACCGGCAGGTGTGCTGCTTTGGCCAATGCGTCTGCCGCTTCCGGATGCGGCTCGGATAGCTCCCATCTCTGATTAGGCCGCTTGGGAGCGGGGCGCTGAAGATCGGGACGCCGAACCGCTTCGACGCCAGCCAGGCCCGGCCCTGCAGCGCTCACCGCGCTTACTCGTCCTCGTCGTGTTCGTGGTCGTCGATGACGATGTCCTGGAAGGCTTCAATGTCTTCAAGAAGCGTTTGAAAGCGCTCGTACCACTCGGTGGTGGTTTCATGCAGAAACACCAGGCCCTGGTAAACAAAGCCAAGCTGAATGTAGCCGAGGTTGCCCGCGTACTTGCGCAGCCACTGCGCCTCCACAAGTTCGGTGGCCTCTTCATCGGGGAAGTTCATTTCCCCGGCTTCTTCAATCAGAGCGTCGAGCTCTTCTCGCTCCAGCGTCATCTCGCTGAAGGTCACAAAGGGAGCGCCCACGTGCTTGGCCATCTCCACAAAGTCTTTCCAGGCGTCGGGATTGCTCTGTCCCTCCCAAACAATTGAGGGGATGTCTTCGGTGACGTAGCCGGGCAGGCGCTTGAGGCCGTGCCCTTCGATGAAGGCCACCATGTCGTCTTTTAGCGAAAGCAGGTTTTCCGAATTCATAGTCAAGTCTTATTTTCGCAGACGCCAGCGGGCCGGGCAGGCCTGATTGCGATCCGATTGTGGAAACCTCGCGGCCTCGGCGCGACCCCGGGGCCAGGCGTCAGCGGTTACTCTGGAGTTAGCCAGGCTCATCATGGTGCCACGATCATCCCCATCCAGGAGGAACACCGCTTGCCCCCGTTTGAACGCCACGTCTTTGTTTGCCACAACACCCGTCCCGCCGATGCTCCCCGGCCGTCCTGTACAGCCGACGGAAAAAGCGAACTGCATACGCAGTTGCAGCAACTGTCGAAGGCCGCCGGACTGGGCTCGACGGTGCGTATCAATAAATCACTGTGCCTGGACCAGTGCGAACACGGGCCCACCGTTGTGGTTTACCCGGAAGCTGTGTGGTACGGGCATGTGCAGCCATCCGATGCCGCGGAAATCGTGGAGCAGCACCTGGTGGGCGGACGTCCGGTGGAGCGGTTGAGACTGGCTGACGGGTGCATCAATACCAAGGCCTGCCCGCATCGCGGATGGGGAGCTACAACGACCTGAAAAGCAGGTCCTCGAGTGCCATGCGCCGCACCTGCCATGACTCGCGGCTCTGCTGCTTCGCGTTCATCCTGCACTTGCCATCATCGGTGAAAGACAGGGTCACTTCGAACATCTGATTGCCGCTGTTATCGAGGACGACAATTGCATGCTCTTCGAGAACGAAAGTTACAGACCTGTGGAACTCGCTGGCGCGCAAATGAACCGCAAAGGAGTCGAGTTTTTCCTCGATGGAGAACTCGTAAGGAGCCAAGTCAGGACGCAGGGCATTGCGCACCTTGACGTCCTCCTCCACTTCCGCCATGAGTGTCCTGTAGACCTTCGGCAGCGAGCAATCGGACCGCCCGGCTACCCAGTCGAAGCTAGGTTCATCATTTTGTATGCTGTCGCTCACGCTTTGCTCTCCCAACTGGAATCTCTATTTCTTGCCGTTCAGGCTGCGATGGCAGGGACGGATTGCTGTCCGCCTTTCAAGTGTAATTGTTGATAGGATGCGAACCGGAAGGGCTGCGATGAAGGCGCGGAGTTTTTCCTTTTTGGAACTTCAGTGTCCGAGTGCCGATGATTCTCTGGTTGCCCGTGATCCTTCCACGTTAAAAGAGCCGGACTGAACCGGGTTCGATAGAATATCCCGTGAGCCGGCACGAGATGCTCATCGGCAAGAGCAATGCTATGCCGGGACCAGGGGCTGGGGTCAAGGGTCCAGTCAGGAAACCATGAAACTTGAGCGCAGTTACGGGGAGGGCGCCATCGGAGTGAGAATGCGTTTGGGGGACCTGCTGGTCCGGGCCAAGCTGGTCACCGCGGACGAAATCGCCAAAGCGCTTGAACATCAGGCTGTTCAAGGCGGCAGGTTGGGCGAAAACCTGGTGGAGATCGGAGCCATCGATCTGGAGACGCTGGATACATTCATCCATCGCATTCCTCCAGAGCCGGTCAACATTGCCGCAACCGGTATTGACGAGGCCGATCTGCTCGGGCTGCTGATGAAGCTGATTTACACCGGGCGCCTGGAGACAAACCGGCAATTCGTCGACGCTATCAAGCTGCCCTACGTGATCGTGATGGACCTGGTGCAGATGGCCATCGGCCGCAAACTGCTGCACACCCTGGGAACCCGCGACGCGGAAAGCATGGTCGACATGCGCTATCAGCTCACTGAAGAGGGCAGGCGCTGGACCATCGACGCCCTGGAACGGCTGCGCTACGTGGGGCCGGCGCCAGTCACGCTGGAACAATTCACCGAACAGGTGAGCCTGCAGAAGCTGACCAACGAGGTGATTTCGTTTGAGCAGATTCGCGCCTCGTTTGCGGGATTGACCTTCGACGACAGTATTGTGGAACAATGCGGGCCGGCCTTGAACTCGGGACGCGCGATGCTGCTCTATGGTCCGCCGGGAAACGGAAAATCGTCGGTGGCGCACTGCCTGGGCAACGTATTCAGCGACGTGATCTACGTGCCCTACGCTGTCAGTGTCGATGGCCAGGTGATCCGTGTCCACGATCCCAGCGTGCACTTGTCGCCGGGCGCGGACGCGTTGAGCGACCATGGCGGGTATTCCTTCCTGCGCCACGAAGAGTACGACGCGCGCTGGGTGCCCTGCCGGCGGCCCTTCGTTCTCACTGGCGGCGAACTGACGCTGGAGATGCTCGACCTGCGCTACGACGAAGCCGGCCGCTTTTACGAGGCGCCGCTGCATATGAAGGCGTTGGGCGGGTGTTTCGTCATCGATGACTTCGGCCGCCAACTGGTGAGCCCCACCAACCTGCTCAATCGCTGGATTGTGCCCCTGGAAAGCCGCGTTGACTACCTCAAGCTGCACACCGGCAAAACCTTCAGCGTGCCCTTCGAGGAATTGATTATTTTTTCCACCAACCTGGACCCCGAAGACCTGATGGACACCGCGTTTTTGCGCCGTCTTCCCTACAAGATCGAAGTCGGAGCCCCGGACCTCAAAAACTACCGGAGCATCTTCGACGGTGAGTGCGCACGTCGCGGAATGACCATGTCGAGTGAGATATTCGACACCATTGTGCACATGATTACTGAAGAAAAAGGTCTGGAATTGGCTGCCTATCATCCGCGATTCATCGTCGACCAGGTGGTGTCAACCTGCCGCTTCATGGGGCAAGCTCCGCATTTTGATCTCCGCTTCATTGAATACGCAATCAACAACCTGCGCGTGAAGCGTGGCGGCGTGAAAGCACCGTCTTCGACGGCTGCTCGCATCGTCTAGTTCGAGGTGTGGCCTGTTGGCAACACCTTTGTAACCATTTAGTGTTATTTATTTCGCGGGTTCCCTGATTGATCCTCACTTATACCCCGATACAGAAAGTGGGAGGAATCATGAATCGAGAGCAATTCTCTCAGGGCCTGCTCATGCTGCTGGTTTCCATGGGTGTCTGGGCAGCTCACGGAAGTGACGCACGCAACGGAGCAACCCCAGTGAACAGTGGCGCCTATGCAGTGACCTTCCACGTCCTTGCTCCCTCGACAGTGCCGGACGGCGCTTCCATCGCCTGCAGTGCAAAAGTCACCCCGAAGCTGTCGTTCCTGGATCGTTTCAATCCCGGACCTGCTCCGGTCGAATCGGGGAAGGGGATTACCAAGGTGGTTAACTCCGCCGCCGATTGCACGGTGAAGTTGCCCTTCGCTTTCTCGGTCAGCGACCCCCCAAAGGGGGCGGCCCTCAGCTACCGGATCGACGCCTTCACCAGCGCCGGACCCGCATTCCTGCGCACCCAGCAGGGCATCGACATCCATGTGCCGAAGGCCGGCGAAACCGCCAATCTGAATTTGAACGTCAGCCTGTAAGGCACGATCGAGCTGTCTACTCCACGCATGAGCCCTCCCGGTGTACATGAGGAGGGCTCATGCGCTATCCTGTGCCTTAACTCATGATTTTTTCTCGCGATTACATTGGGTATCTGGCCCGCCGCACGGTCAAACACCTCATCGATGCCAAGATGATTACCGCCAGCGACTTGAAGGCGGTGGAAGCGCGCGTCGCCGAGGGCCTGATCGAGGAACTCTCGCTGGAAGACCGCATCAACGAGGAAGTTCGCGTGATTCTCGACGCCTACTCGGAAGAAATGCGCAAAACCGGCGCCCAATATGCCGAAATGTTCAAGAAGGTGAAAACCGAGCTGGCCCGCAAATACAAGGCGGTGCTATGAGGATCAACCGCGACAAGCTCAACAAACTGGCCCACACCGTGGCCGACACGCTGGCCGACATTGACCAGGTCGGTTTCCTCGAGGACCGCAATACCATCCGCCAGGAGGCGCGCAAGGCTCTCGAAACCCTGCTCACCGAGGAGGCCAGGATCGACCAGGCCGCCCGCCTGAAGATCGCCAACCAGCGCAAGATCATCATGGAAGGCTCGCAGGAGTGGGAGATTCTTTACCGCAAGTACTACAACGACGAGGTCCGCAAACTGGGCATTTGACGAGTATCTTGCAGTCGAGCCAAGCTCTCGACGCCGGGCCGCCTTTTGTGAGCCGCGCAGATTTTTGTTAAAGTAAAACGAGTGGCCATCCCCGGCCGTCCCACAGGTGTGGCGCTATCGTCTAGGGGTTAGGACGTGAGATTCGCCTGTCGCCGCCCTCCGCAACTCCTCTAAAATCAAGTAATTACATCAAAATAAAAGACTTATATCGCGAATCCCCATGCGACCAAATTCTGCCGAAAATGCACCAAAATTGCCACTTTTAGGC
>JBKQNU010000113.1:0-68081 GCA_052145815.1 Occallatibacter sp. | reverse complement strand
TGTCGTTAACAGCGGCATTCCCACGGTTACTGGCGGCACATCGCCCTACACCTTCTCCGTGGTCGGCACGCTTCCCGCCGGACTCACGCTGAACACAAACACAGGCGCAGTTACCGGCACGCCCACAGCTCCCGGCTCCTTCAGCATCCAGGTCAAGGACGCCAACGGAGTTGTTGCCTCCGGCACGTGCCCCATCACCATCATTGCCGGGCCGTCCCTGAGCTGCACCTCCGTCACCGGCGGCGAAGTCGGAGTTCCGTTTAACAGCGGCGCGCCCACCGTCACCGGCGGCACATCGCCTTACACCTTCTCTGTGGTCGGAACACTTCCCGCCGGCCTCACGCTGAACACATCCACCGGCGCAGTTACCGGTACACCGACGGCCCCCGGCTCCTTCAGCATCCAGGTCAAGGACGCCAACGGTATCGTCGCTTCCGGCACTTGCCCCATCACCATCATTGCCGGGCCGTCCCTGAGCTGCACCGCGGTCACCAGCGGCGAAGTAGGCGTTTCGTTTAACAGCGGCGCTCCAACGGTCACTGGCGGCATGGCTCCTTATACCTTCTCCGTGGTTGGCACACTTCCCGCCGGCCTCACGCTGAACACCTCGACCGGGGCGGTCACAGGAACACCGACGGCTCCCGGCTCCTTCAGCATCCAGGTCAAGGACGCTAATGGAGTCGTAGCCTCCGGCACTTGCCCCATCACCATCATCGCCGGGCCGTCCCTGAGCTGCACCGCGGTCACCAGCGGCGAAGTAGGCGTTTCGTTTAACAGCGGCGCGCCCACCGTCACCGGCGGAACATTGCCTTACACCTTCTCGATCGTCGGCACGCTTCCTGCCGGCCTCACGCTGAACACATCCACCGGCGCAGTTACCGGAACACCGACGGCGCCCGGCTCCTTCAGCATCCAGGTCAAGGACGCCAACGGTATTGTGGCCTCCGGCACCTGCCCCATCACCATCATTGCTTCGGTGAGTGCAACCTGCGTCAACATCAACGCTGTCCAGGGCATCGCCATCACGCCGGTAACGCTGGTAGGCAGCGGCGGGTCGGGTGGTCCGTACACCTTCACGGCAACGGGGCTGCCTTCCGGCCTTTCCATCTCCTCAGGCGGCACGATCTCAGGAACACCGACGGTGACGGGAACCTTCAATTACACGGTGACCATTACCGACGCAGCCGGGCACACCGGAACACTGAAGTGTTCGGTGACGGTTGTTCCTCCAGTGACTGCAAACTGCGGTTGCACCACTGCAACCGAAGGTGTTGCCATCTCGCCGGTGACGCTGACGGGCAGCGGCGGATCGGGCGGGCCATACACCTTCACGGCAACCGGGCTTCCGGCCGGGCTCACGCTCTCCTCTTCGGGCGTCCTCTCGGGGACACCGACGGTGAGCGGAACGTTCAGCTACACGGTGACGGTCACCGACAACAGCGGACATTCCGGCACGGTGAAATGCTCGATCACCGTCAGTGCGCCGCCTCCGGTAACTTCAAAGTGCGTTTGCGACAGCGGCAAGCAGGGCGTTGCGCTTACGCCAGAGACGATGGTAGGCAGCGGCGGCGTTGGCGGACCCTACACGTTCACGGCCACCGGACTGCCGGCAGGCGTGACCATCTCCAGTTCGGGGACGATCTCCGGAACGCCGACAGTGAGCGGAACGTTTAACTACACGGTGACAGTCACCGACGCCGGCGGCAACAAGGGCACGGTGAACTGCACGATCACGATCACTGCTTCGCCGATCTGCATGTCCTGCGTAACCATCAATGCCGCGCAGGGTTCGCCTATCACACCGGTGACGCTGGTGGGTAGCGGTGGCGCAGGCGGACCGTACACCTTCTCAGCGACGGGATTGCCTGCCGGGCTGACCATCTCTTCGAGCGGGACGATCTCCGGCACGCCGACGGTGAACGGGACATTCAACTACACGGTGACCGTAACCGACAGCAAGGGCAACAAGGCCACCTTCAATTGCTCCATCAAGGTGTGCCCACCGGTGGGCGGCTCATCGAGGTGCGCTGACGGACAGAAGGGTCATTCGATTAACCCGGTGCAAGTCACAGGCAGCGGCGGAGCGGGCGGACCGTACACGTTCAAGTGCGGAAGCCTGCCTCCGGGGCTGAGCATCTCCTCGTCGGGCGTGATCTCAGGAACGCCGACCTCGCCGGGGAATTACAACTACAAGGTGACGGTGTACGACAGCCAGGGGAACAGCGGCACGGTGGATGGCATGTCAAACATATCGAATTGAGCGCCAGTTGCCGGATCTCAATCGAGTACGAACCAAAGCATCCGCGCAAGACGAAGCACAGTCGCTCACCAATTGACTGTGCTTCGTCCGGGCGGTTGCTCTCGGACGCAAAGACTACTTATTCGTTAGTTCCGACTGCGGTGGCGAACGTGCCGCCGCAATATACAGCCTGATCGGCCAAGCTGAACGGTCTCGACCCGGAACTCTATCTCCGCACCGTGCTGGCACACATCGCCGACCATCCGATCAGCCGCATCGAAGAACTCCTGCCCTGGAACTTCGCCATGATTTTACAGACTCAATCCTCCCAGGCCGCTTAGGCACACTCATCAAGTGCCCACCCAAAGGGTAGTGGGCACCTCAGGGATCACTCCTCACGCAGGTCATGGAGATCAGGAGGCTTACATGTCACCGGGGACGGGCGGCGCGGGTAAGTTCATCCCTAACTCTTACCGGAATCTGCCAAATAAGGTCCATGTCCGCAGTCAAGTGGCGCGAAAATGGGCCAATAATCCCGGAGGCACATTTTTGGCCGTTTTGCGGATTCGGGGCGTATCGTCGCCTCTCCGGACAGAATCCCGCATCGATGTTACCTCCGAATTGCCGGTCGATCGAAGATTTTCGAGGAGTATTTCGAAGAAATCGTGCAGAGGTGTATAACAAGTGGGCCGGTGCAGGGAGATCATCTATCCGTAAACGACAGCTTCATCCAAGCCAACGCGAGCAACGGAAGCCGCAGCGCCTTCAGATGAGTCACTGCTCCACCGCGAGAAATACTAATGACCGAACGCCTGGTACTCCTTCGGACAGGCACGGAGCCCGGAAAGAGGGACAAGAACGTTTCAGCCGCGCAATTCCGAAGAGAATTACCGATATCCGCGCATATCGCCGCCGAGAATTTGATAGTCTTGCTCAATGGAGTTGTTTCAGGTTGACGATGAATGCCGGCTTTTTATCTCACCTGCGATAACTGATTGGGACATATTGACTCGCCATGGGGTCGATACGGTCATCGATCTCGAAGGTGATCTTGACTGCGGCGTGCCGACACTTCCCGATCAATGCCTCTATATCTATTTCCCGATTTGTGACGACGACTTACCGAATCTCGACAAGTTGCACGCGGTCGGAACCTTGGGTGCGAGTTTGGTCGCTTCGCGACACTGTGTGTTGTCTCACTGCGGTATGGGCTACAACCGCTCCGCACTCGTGGCAGGTATCATCCTTCACAAACTCGGTATGTCCGGACCCGATATCGTCCGAAGAATACGAGAACGCCGACCGGGGGCACTGTTTAATGACTGCTTCTCAGCATATCTGGAATCGCTGAAATAATGCATCAGGACTCTGGCCAACTTGGCGGGCACCAACCGCCACCAGCAGGAAACTGGCTACCCAATGCATAAGTTCCGGTCGTATTGTTTGAATGCTAAGCGGTGGGATGGGCTCAAGACTGGCTCCTCTGATGCGAGCCGCTTTACCAATCGTTCGGCGTCTCGAAAATCTGTTTTGCGCCCGCGCCGCCTGCGATTGGACAAGGCTTGCGCCAGATGTAGTGTCCCCGACATCCGGCCTGCACCTTCGCGACTCTGACACATCGCCTTCCAGAATCGCTTCAGTGCTCCCCAAACAGGCTTCCAGTATTGCGCGGCCGATTCCATCACCACTTCCTCGACCTGCTGCTCAATGAACCATTCCGACAGCACGCGCAACTGTTCAGGGTCGCTGCCGTACCAGCGTCGCTCAAATTGATATTCGCCTTCGACTTCGACATCAGCCACAACCACGGCCAACCTCTCTTCATGGAAATCGATCCCCGCCACCCTATAAGGCATAGCACTCCTCCTGGCGGGAATGGAGAACGTGCCGGGCTTACATTAACCTGGGTCTCGGGCTATCGCCACTCCCACCGGGGGTGAGGCAACGCGCCATTTATTCGCTCGATCACGCACGCTCCGAATCAAACTTACATTCGGCTTTAGCATCTCCACTGTCTTTTCGATCTCGCCACTCACAGCCGTTCTCAATTAATACTGGGATCGAAGCGATTTTCATGGGATTTCGCGGGCCGGAGGCCCTACTCACGTACATGGATGCCGGTTCACGTCGATGCGACAGCCGGCCTGGCGGTCGCCCAGCAGCAAGAGAATTCTGGAGGCGGTTGCCCTTGCCGCTCCAGTACCATGACTTGGTCATTTTGTAATCGAGCCCATTGAACTGGAAGATTGCCGGAGCGCGCGCGGATGGCTACGGCATCACGCTGGCGCTCGAAGCGGCAGGAAAGGTCGAAGTCCGGTTGCATGGTTTAAGAACTTCGGCCGGATTTCAGAAGGCCGGAGATCTGTAGCGGTGTCGCAGATCACATATCTTTCTTGCCGCACTTGGAGACAATGTGACCGCGATTCGAGGATCAACCTATGAGTACAGTCCCGGTATTGGAGCAGAAGGTCATGCTGACTCTTCCCAGCGACGCGGTGCGCCAGGTTCAATGGCGATTTGCCGACCGATTTGACCTGCAAATGCTGGTGCAAACGGCACGGGGCGTGGCTCGCGGAACGGTAGCGAGGCTGGTGTCTGCAGGACAACGCAACACCCATGAATGGACGCCTGAGAAGGCCGCGATGCTGGATGACTTCGATCGCGCCGGGCTAACGGCTGTTTTCATGGAACCGGAAGAAGGCGGGTTCATTGCCGGGCCAAAGAACCTTGCGCTTTCGCTTATGGCGTTTGAATTGGCGTGGGTAGACAGTGGCGCTGCTACCGCCAGCGTGGCAGGATTTCTGTCCCTCGCGCCCATTCATGAGCGCGGAACCAAGGAACAGGCGCACCAATACATGGCCTTGTGCGCGCCGCCGCAACCAGGTGAGGAGCGCAGGCCGTGGCGCGGGGCCTTCGCGCTGACCGAACCGGTTCCCTACGTTGGCGTGGACACGGGAATGCTGAACGGCAAGGTTCGGGTGGCCGAATGGAACGATGGCCAGGAACCCTGGCTTCAGGTGGACAAGCGGGGCCGGTTCATCACCAATATTGCCTCCGCCAACTTCGTCACCGCCGCAGTGAACTCCGACGATCCGCGCATCAAGGGCAGTTGCGTTGTGATCCTGGAGGACACGGATGAGGGTGTTTTCGATCGCGGAACGGCAACGAAGAAGCTGGTTCACCAGCTCTCGTCTACTGGAGATCCCATCTTCAACCTGAAGGTTCCTGCCAGCCGCATCGTCGGCGGGTATTCAGTGAAGGACGGAATGATTGTTCCCAACTTCAGTCACAGCGAGATCATTGAAGCCGTCTTCCGCCGCACCCGGGTACCTGTGGGACTGATGACCGCGGCCAAGCTGCTTTCCGCTGTCGAACCCATCATTCGCTACCAGCGTGGCCGGTTCCGCGGCGCGGAGGGGATTAAACCCGGTTCGATCAGGCATGAGCAGGGCATCCAGCAGCGTGAGGACGCGTTACACCGGTTGGTGGACATCTGGGCGACGGGTGAAGCGGCTGCTTCGCTTGGTTTCACCGCTGCGCGGCTGTTCGATGAACTCGACCCGCTGGAAAAAGAGAAGGCAGGGATTCTGAAAGCGCGCGGTGTCCTAGGAGGGCGCGCGGAGATGAAGGCGCTGCGCGAAAGCGAAGAGCGGGCAATCGAGTTGCTGGGACTTAAGCCTGACTCGGCGCGAAGAGGCGAACTGGAGGCCGATCCGCTGGTCAGGTTTGCCTTGAAGGATGCCGAAGCCAATGTGCTGTGCCCGGCGACCAAGCTGTGGAACACCGGCCACGGGACCAACATGATGCGCGAGGCGGTGAGCCTGATGGGCGGCTACGGAATCACGGAGGATTGTCCCGGGTTCCTGGCAAACAAATGGATGGATTCGCAGTTGGAAGCGACCTACGAAGGTCCTGAGGCTGTGCAGCGCCGGCAGTTGAGCGTGACCATGACGAACGAGGTTTTCCTGGCTCAATTCCGCGCCTGGACCTTGGAGATGCGGCGCATCGCTTCAGACCATCCTGAAACCGGCGCTTGCACCTTGGCTACTGCGATGACGTTGTGGCTGTGGTCGTTGAAGCACCTGCAAAAGGCTGCGGACCCGGAGGGAGGCAAGCTATATCACGGGCAGCGGCAAGGCGTGACCTTCCCCATGGCCGATGCGCTTTGCTGGCTGCTGGCATCGCGCTGCCAGATTCTGGACGTGCTGGAACTCACGGCACGCGCCGCGGACAGCGCAGCCGGCGAGGATCTGGAAGGCACTGCGGAGTTCTTTACCGACTTGTGCCACACGCAGGTCGCGGGGGCGAGCGGCGAGGTCGCGCGCATCTGCGGCGAACTGGTGTTCGGTTACAACGAGCATCCGGCATGGGACGAGTGCGGAGGCAAGCGTTGCTTCACCGCCAGCGAGTTGGACGAGTACGAAGCCACCATGCCTGGAATCTCCGGGTTTGCGATCGATGTACTTGGTGCGGACGGTAGTCATCCCAACAAGGCCGGTCCGTGCGCGGATTGCGCCGGCGCCAGCGAGTTTCTGCGCCTGCAGAACAAGCTGACCATGTGCCTGACCGGCTCGAGGCTGGCCAAAGACCGTGCCGCGGAAACCGTGAGCAAGGTGATGATTCCGGAAGCTCTGGATTACCCGGCATGACCGCAGACGGAATGATTGCCGATCCTGAACCTCAGGAAGAGCCCGCTATGGAGATGGAGCGGCCGGCGATGGAGGTGGACATCGCATGCGCTGGATTCGGTCCAGCCATGGGCGGATTCCTGACCACGCTCACTCTCGCATGGAATGAGAACCCCGCGGAATCCTGCTTCGAGAGCAAAGCTGTGCCTGGAGTGCCGCTGCAGGTGCATTGCTACGAGCGCGCCGACAATCTCTCCGCGGGCGTGAGCGGCGTGGTTACGCGTGCCAGGGGAATTCGCTCGAGCTTTCCGGATCTGAATCCGGCCGAGATACCGATGGCCGCCGAAGTTCGTGAGGAGCGTGTTCTCTATCTGCTCGACCCCATCGGCGCCAGCCGGCGCTCCGCGCTCTTGCGCCTCGGGGATAGAGTGTTGCGAGTCGCCGGCCCGCTGCTCGGTGTGCGCGATTCCGCCTTTGAATTGCCATGGGCGCCCGCATTTCTTCACAAGCAGCCGGGACTGGTGCTTTCGATCGGCCAATTCAACCAATGGGTGGGTTCGCAGTTAATGGAAAGCGGCCTCGTACAGATTTGGCCGGGAACGCCGGTAAGCGCGCCGATCTTCTCCGGCCATGCGGTTGAAGGTCTGCGCCAGTCCGACCAGGGCGTAAAACCCACAGGCGAACCCGATTACGGTTTCATGCAGGGGATGGACGTCCGCGCGCGGCTGACGGTGGTTGGCGACGGACCGGTGGGCGCCGTTGGCCGCGCCATCGACGAGCGGATCGGAATGCCGGAAGGTCATGCCCGGCGCGAGTGGGCGCTGGGAATGAAGTTCGTCATTGAGATTCCAGAGGATTCGCCGCTCAAACCTGGAACGGTCTGGCACACATTCGGATTCCCTGAGCCGGAGATCTTCGGTTTTCTCTACGTACATCCTGAGCGGCTGGTTTCGGTGGGCATCTTTGTGCCTTCGTGGATGGGTGACCCGCAGCGCACAGCCTATCGATACTTGCAGCATTACATCCAGCATCCGGCGCTGTGGCCGTATTTGAAAGGTGGCACGTTGCGATCGTGGGGAGCGAAGTCGCTGGAGGAGTCAGGCAAGCACGGCGAGCCGTTTCTATCTGGCGATGGCTACGCACGCATCGGCGAAGGTTCGGGGAGCACTAACATGCTCACCGGCTCGGGTGTGGATGAAGCCTGGACGACCGGCGTGCAGTTAGGCGAAGCTGTTCTGGAACTGCTGAGAGCGGGCAAACCGTTTACGAAAGAGAACCTCGCTGCCACTTACGAGTCTCGACGGCAGGCAAGCTGGGTGGAGCGTGGGGCGCAGCAGGCCGCGAACGCGCGCAACGGATTTCATGGCGGCTTCCTGCGCGGGTTGGCCGGCATGGCCCTGGCGGGGCTGAGTGGAGGCAGGCTTTCGATGGCTGCGCATATTCCCCCGGCTCACCGCCAGATTCGCCATCGATCGCACCGCGGTCTCAAGAAGAATGGAACATTGCTCGCAGTCGAAACCGGCCGGCCCCTGCATGATGCCCTGCTCTCCGCGCGCGGCTGGCCCGAGATCGTCTTCGACGGCCGGGTGCTGGTCACGCATCAGGATGCGCTCTTGATGGGTGGCAAGGTTCAGGCCATGCCGGGGTTTGCCGACCACGTTGCCTTCCTCGATGCACGGCTGTGCATTGCGTGTGTGGAGAAGACCTGCATCGCCATGTGCTCGGGCCAGGCGCTCACGCAGAGTGCAGGGGGAGTGCCCGCATTCGAGCGCGAAAAGTGCGTGCACTGCGGCGCGTGCATTTGGAACTGCGCGCATTCGAGCGATGGCGAACACGGCAACATCGAATTCCGCGCCGGTGCAGGCGGCCTGCACTCGGCGGAGAATTGAGCTGAGAGCTTTCAGCTTTCAGCTCTCAGCCCTCAGGTCTCAGATCTCGCAGCATGGCTTCGTCGAGTATCAGATACTAGGAAGGATCAAGGCTCGTCATATGGCGCAAGATTTCCACGACCTGATCGTTTGGCAGAGGGCTATTGAGTTGACTATATCCATCTACAGTTTGACTCGATCGTTTCCCAAGGATGAAATGTTTGGCCTCACGTCCCAGATGCGCAGGGCCAGCGTCTCCATTGCAAGCAACATTGCCGAAGGGCGCGGCAGATTGAACCCCGCCGAATTCCGTCAATTCCTTGGGCTTGCCCAAGGATCGTTATGCGAGCTTAGAACGCAGCTGTGGTTGCAAAACGACTCGGAATGGCGAAGCGTGAGGCGTTAATCGAAGCGGAAGTCCTCAGCGAGGAAGTGTCGAAGATGCTCGCATCGTTCATTCAGACACTTAGTCCGGCGCAGAAGCGGGGAGCTAAGAACTGAAAGCTGATAGCTGAAGGCTGAAGGCCAAAAAAGCCAGGAGTTAACAATGGAAATTTGTTTTCACATCGTCGTCTGTGCGGGAATCGTCCCCGATCCATTGCAAACGCTGGAACCGGCAAGTGGAACCGGCGTTCCGGCGCTCAAGAACGAAATGGCCCTGCCGGCGATTCTGGATCCGTGGGCGGCGAGCGCGCTTTATGAGGCAGCAGCTCTGGTGCGAAATTTCCCCGGCAGCCCACAGACGCCCAGTAAGGTCTGGCTGGTGAGCCTGGGGCCGAAAGCAAAACTCCAGCAGGTCATGATGACGGTAGCGCAGAAGGCCAGCTTTGAGTTCGTGGCAATCGACGGGCCGATTGGCGGATTCACCGATGCGCATGCGACAGCCGCGGCGCTGGCCGAAGCGATTGCCGCTTTGCCCTGTCTGGAGCGTGAGCGGCTGCTGCTGTTTGGCGGATGGGAGTCAGCGACGCGCGGCGCAGGCGTCACGCTGCAGTTGGTTGGCGAACGCCTGGGCATCGCCGATCAGTTTCAGGGAGTCGACCAAATCGAATTCCGCGAACATGGCTCGTTTGAAGTGCTGGAACGGATCGAGGGCGGAAAACACCAGGTCTCGGTTTGCGCGGGTACGCCCGCGGTACTGGGCTGGGCAACGGGCAACCTTGCCGAGCCGCGCAACAATCCGCAAGTTGGAATGGCGAATATGCGCGGAATCCTTCCCGCGTTGCAAAGGGCCAAGCCCGCAAACCTTGCGGCCAACGGACTGCGCTATCTCTCGTTGAACCTGCCTAGGACGCAACGCACTACGCGCGTGGTGAAAGACATGTCGGCAAATGCAATTGCGGGCGAGCTATTGGCGTGGCTCGAGGAGGAGTAAGGCCGATGGAATCGATTCTGGTATTGACGCATGTGGATGACTCCGGCGCTTCGCTCGCGAAGACCTCGCTTGAAGGGGTGACTGCGGGAGTGGAACTGGCCACGCGGCTGGCTGTCCCGTTAAGCATCGGCATGGTCGGAGGCGATCCGACAAATGTAGCTGGCGCGGCTCGCGCACTGGCTCAGACCGGGGCGCGTCTGTTGGTCGTCTCCGGAGAAGCAGTCGCGCAGGCCAGATATTCGAGCGATGCGGCAGCCTGCGAAGCAATCTGCCGTGCAGCGCAAGCCAGCATCGTGATCGCGCCGGGTTCTTCGCGTTTTGCACGGGTGGCTGCAGGAGTGGCGTTCAGGCTGGGTGGAGTTATCGATACCCACATCACCGCGATCGGCGGGACGGCAAGCGTTGAAGCCAGCCGCTGGTTCTATCGTCAGCGCCTGGAAGCGGTCATCAGCCGCGATGCACGCCCATGGTTCATGCTGCTCGATCCGGGGACGCATCCAGCCTATGAATCCGTGCCTGGAGAAGCGGCAACCAGCCCAGCGGAGGTTGAGCAGATAGCGGTGGAACTGACTGCACAGCGTACCACCGTGACCGGCGTTCGCAGCCCGGCGCTGAGCGGGGAGACCATCCGTCCCGATGCAAAACTCCTTTTTGTCGCCGGCGCCGGCTGGACCAAGAAGCAACCGGACGGGCAGACCCACACGAGCGAGGCTGCGCAGCTGATTCTCGATTTCCTTAAGGCATCGGGTTCATCGCTTGGCAGCAGCAAATCGCTGGTCGATCAGACAGGCGATAACCAGCAGGTGCTTCCTTTTCTGACCCACATGAATCAGATCGGCCAGACCGGCGCCACGCCGCGGCATCGCAAGGGGCTCTCCACCTGCTGTTACGGCGAGGAACCCCATGTGGTGGGTTGGCGCTTCATCTCCGAGCGGCGCGCCATCAACCTCGACCCGAATTGCGGTTGGGCGCGCGGCAAAGCCGACGTCGTTTACATCGCAGATGCATTTCGAGTGATGGCTGAACTGAATGGACTTCTGAACTCCGGACAATGATGGACCTTCAGCACTCGTCGAGTGCCGTAAGAGATAGTACGGTGGCCAATTGCCGCTGGATCTCAACAGCTATAGGAATGGCCTCGGAAGACGAGCCAATAAATAAGGCGGAATTCTTAAGCATGTCGGGATCCTACCATTCGGCAGCGGGGACTTCGATCCGGATCAGCCAGGAGAGGTCCACCTGGACGCACCGGAGGTCCCGATCTCGCCGAAGGAAATGTCAGGTTGCATTTGCATACGTCCAAGTCTAGTCTTTCGTTGCCATGTTCGTCTTCTTCACAAAGACTGATTTTGAGAGGTTTGAATTGGCCCCGACCTCTATCGCTCCTGCACAAAGGCGAAGGGCAAAGCGATCCGTCCAACTCTAGGATCGTCGGCAAACCGTCATTTAGAACTTCTTCAATACTCGACCAGTAACTTCCGGTTGGCCGACGATCCACGCGCTAACCTGTTCCCGCACATTCGCGCGTCTGCCATTCCTTGTTCAAGCTCGAAGTGGGGGTCAGTGCTGGAATCGAGCGAAGTTCCTTTTCATGCCCTGGGACGGGCAACATCCGCCGCAGTCTGGTGTGTGTGAACGGTCCACATTCAAGTTGTTGGGTTCCTGTTAGAGGTCGGATCGCAGGGCAACAATGCTTGCCGAATTAATGTGAAGCTGCCCTTTGCCGGGGCCCGGCCACCACAAATGCAGCATGTGCGTCGGCCAGCGAACTGCCTCCGATCCAGACCGTGTATTGCGTCGCTTCGATGGTTGCTGAGTTTTCGACGTTGATGAAAGAGAGTTCGTTGAATCCGAGCGGAAAGGTGACCGGTTTCGATTCGCCCGGAGCCAGCGTGACGCGCACAAAACCCTTCAGGCTTCGCACCGGCTGTTCAACGCTCGCGCCAAGATTGCGGACATAACATTGCACAACTTCGGTGGCCGTGCGGTTTCCGGTGTTGGTGACCGTGGCCGTCGCTTCCACAAGGGTCGTGCTCCGACTGGCAAGGGCCTGGGACAACGGGATGCTGGACCTGGAGACCTTGACGTCGCGATACGTGAAGGTAGAGTAAGTGAGGCCGAAGCCAAACGGGAAGAGCGCGTCATTGGGAACATCGATGTAGCGCGAGAAGAAGCGCGAGTCGCCGCCGGGCGGCTTGGAAAGATCGAGTCCGATGGGCGGGCGGCCGGTGGGAAACTGGTTGTAATAGAGCGGTTCCTGGCCTACGGCGCGGGGGAAACTCATGGGCAGTTTTCCGCTGGGCGGCACATCGCCGTAGAGAACGTCGGCAATGGCGTTGCCGGCCTCGGTTCCGGGGAACCAGACTTCCATGATCGCGGACACATGTTTGGCGGCCCAGTCCAGCACCAGGGGACGGCCGGAAAAAATGAGCAGAACGACCGGCTTGCCTGTGGCTGTCACTGCTTCCAGGAGCTGCTCCTGGTTGCCGGGCAGGTTGAGATAGGCGCGGCTCCCTGCCTCGCCGCTCATCTCATTCGATTCACCCAGCGCGAGGACGGCAACATCGGAATTCTGTGCGGCTTTTACGGCCTCGTCGAAGCCGGCCTGCGAGGGATCGTCGATTTCGGCGCCTTTGGCGTAGAGCAGAGTTCCACCCGTCTTCTCCGCGCGATCCGCCAGGGCCTGGCGAACCGTGACGATGTCGGGATTCCTTCCCGCTCCTCCCCAGGCGCCAACCATCTCTCCGGCATCGTCGGCAAGCGGGCCGATGAGCGCGATCCGTTTGCGCTCCGGCGAAAGCGGCAGAATCGGGGCGCCGTCGGCCAGGTTGCTGTTCTTGAGCAAAACAAAGGACTCTTCCGCCCCTTTGCGGACGAGCGGCCGGTGCTCGGCCACGGCTGAGGTCACCTCAGTGCCTTGGGTATAGGGATGCTCGAATAAGCCGGTGGCAAACTTGACCCGTAGTACGCGGCGCACCGCCTCATCCACCACTGCGATGGGAACCTTGCCGGTCCGGATCAGGTCCGGTAACTGGGTGTCGTAGAAATGCGACATCATGTCCACATCCACGCCGGCGGTGATGGCTTTGCGGGTTGCGGTCGCGGGGTCGAGAGCGATGCCGTGATTCAATAGCTCCATCACCGCGGTGTAGTCGCTCACGACGAAGCCGTTGAAGCCCCACTCCCCGCGCAGAACCTTGTCGAGAAGAAACGGATTTGCGCTCGAGGGCACGCCATTCAAGGAGTTGAAGGCGGACATCATGGTCGCCGCGCCGGCTTCGACGGCGGCTTCATACGGAGGCAGGTAAACTTGGCGAAGTGTGATCTCCGACATGTCCGTGGTGTTGTATTCGCGGCCCGCTTCGGCGGCTCCGTAGGCTGCGTAGTGCTTCACCGACGCAGCCACGCGGCCGGGCTGCGATAGGTCGTCGCCCTGGTAGCCGCGAATATAGGCTCGCGCCATGGCGGCGCCCAGATAAGGATCTTCGCCGGCTCCCTCCGCAGTTCGACCCCAACGAGGATCGCGGCTGATGTCGACCATGGGGGAGTAAAACCAGCGAACGCCCGCCGTGGTTGCCTCTTCCGCGGCTGTATGCGCGAGCGAGACGACGAGCTCAGGGTCGAAGCTTGCGGCCAGTCCCAACGGGATTGGGTACACGGTGCGATAGCCATGAATGACGTCGGCGCCGAATAGCAGGGGGATGTGCAGCCGGCTCTTGTCCACCGCCAGATGCTGATAAGTATTGGTGCGCTCCGCGCCAATGGTGTTGAGCATCGATCCGACCCGGCCCGTAGCAGCAAGTTGCATCACATCCAGGTGATTGGCTGTCACCGGGTTTACGGCGACGATCACGGCCCCTTTGTCTGCGGCCGGCTGCGCTCCGGCTGCCTGGGCGGCAGGGGAGTCTCCGGTGTCGTTGTACTGCACCAGCTGCCCTATTTTCTCTTCGAGCGTCATCTGCCGGAGCAGACGCTCGACGCGGGCCTCAATGGCCGGGCTGGCCAACTGGGCGTTCGATGCATGCCGCGCCTGTTGCGAAGTTGATGGAGATGCTGCCTGGGTAGCCTGCTGGGCCATGGCGAAAGAAGAGAACCCGGCCACCGCCAGGGTCAGGGAGCAGCAGGCCAGGATGGCGAGCGAGCCGGAGTTGGTCGACCGACCCGCTAAAAGCATCTTCACGATCAGGGCGTCAACTTTGCTCAATTTCAAAGCGGTTTTCCTCCAGGACATGATCTATGAAACAGGTGCGGAATGCGGGCTGACTCAGCTTTCCGGAAAAGAATGATGGCAGATTTAGAGCAAGCCCGGTATAGTAGCCTGCGAAGTGCGAGAGACTTGCCACCGTTAGCGCAATCGTTTGCGCTAACGCACTCTTGTATCACTTGGAATTGGACCAAGTCAAATGGAATCGATACGCTCAGGGCTTGGCCGGACCAAGCGGAGATGCCGATGCTTGCTGCATACTGGTGGCTTCAGCGCCGCTTCGGAAGAGAAGGAGAGATGAAGGTGACCATGAATAAGGTTTTCGCTCGGCTCAGTTTGCGTTGCCGGTTCTGCCTGGCTCTTGCATTCGTCTTGCTTCTGCTTCCGGCGACGGCCTGCCCGGAGTCCGACTATTACCGGCACGTAATCTTCGATAACAGCCTCACTTCGGACAGCTATTTCTACAGCAGGGCCCAGGCTTCAGGGGGCAGCTTCATCGAGCAGCAAAGCGGCCGTTTGCCGGTCGAGACCGCGACGTTTCTCACGCCTCCGAACGCAATTCGGATGCAATGGCAATCCGCTCCCGAGGGCGGATGGCTGGCGGAGATCGAGACGATCGACTTCCGCAATCGGACGCCCGGATTGTCGGGGCGCAACCTCTATCTGTGGATCTATTCCCCGCAGCCCATCGCCGCGCTGGATATGCCCCAGATGGTGCTTTCCAACGCGACCGAGGGACTTCAGGTTGCAGAGTTTCCCGGCAGTTTCAGCCAGCCTCTCGAACTTGGCAAATACACGGGCGACGTGCCGGGCGGGCAGTGGGTTCAAGTTCGTATCCCTCTTTCCGACTTCCGCACTGCATCGATCTATCCCTTCAAGCCGGAGTATCTGCGCAGCATTACCTTCCATCAAGGCCGCGCCGATAACCAGCGCCACACGCTGATTGTCGATGAAATTCGCGTCGATGACGACCCCGCCGCATCGCCCGTTTTGCCCGCTCCAACCAATTTGCGCGCCACCGGCTACGACCGCCATGTGGAAGTGGAGTGGGAGGCGGCTGAAGCGCCGGCCCTCGCACGATACGTGATCTATCGATCCCTGGATGGCAAGAGCTTTTCCCCGGTTGGAATCCAGTTGCCGGGCTTCCATCGTTACGAGGACTTCTTGGGCAAGGCCGGCGTCCATGCGGATTACAAGATTGCCGCCTCAGACCGGCAGAACCGGAAATCGCCGCTCTCCGGCATCGCAGCCGCGTCAACGCGTGAACTGACCGACGACGAACTTCTGACCATGTTGCAGAAGGCCTGCTTCGAGTACTACTGGGAGGGAGCCGATCCGCATTCAGGCATGACGCGCGAAAGCATTCCCGGAGACGATCGCATTGTTGCGACCGGGGCCAGCGGCTTTGGCATCATGGCCTTGATCGTAGGCGTCGATCGCGGTTTCATCACGCGGGAGCAGGGCTTGGAGCGGCTGACCAAGATCGTCGACTTCCTCGCGCATGCGCAGCGCTACCATGGCGTGTGGTCGCACTACATGAATGGCGAGACCGGCCGCACCATGCCCGTTTTCGGCATGTTTGACAACGGAGGAGACCTGGTGGAGACCTCCTTTCTTATGCAGGGGCTGCTCGCGGCGCGCCAGTATTTTCACGGGCCCGGCGCCGGCGAACAAGCCCTTTCCAAGGGAATCACCGCGCTTTGGGAGACGGTTGAATGGGACTGGTATCGCGAGACGCCAACGAGCGATTTTCTCTACTGGCATTGGTCGCCGCAGTGGGCCTGGAAGATCCATCATCCGCTGATCGGTTTCAACGAGGTGATGATCACCTATCTCCTCGGCATCGCTTCTCCCACGCACTCTGTGCCGGCCAGCCTCTATTACTCCGGGTGGGCCTCGCAATCGCAGCGGGCGCAGGACTACCGCGCCGGATGGTCGGGCACAACCGATGGCAACCACTACGGAAACGGAAACACCTACTACGGAATCAAGCTCGATGTGGGCGTGGGTACCGGCGGTCCGCTGTTCTTTACCGATTATTCCTTCATGGGATTCGATCCACACGCCTTGCACGACCGTTTCACCGGCTCTTACTTCGAAAACAACCGCAACATTGCGCTCATCAGCCGCGCCTACTCGATCGCCAATCCAAAGCATTTCGCGGGATACGGCGCCAACGCCTGGGGGCTCACCGCCAGCGACGGCCCCTACGGCTACGCGGCGCACGCGCCCGACGCGGCAGACGATCTTGGAACCATCACGCCGACGGGCGCGCTGGCCGCTTTCCCCTATACGCCTGAAGCCTCAATGGCCGCGCTCAAGCACTACTATCGCGACCTGGGCGATCGGATGTGGGACATCTACGGCCCGCGCGACGCCTACAACCCAAACCAGGATTGGATTTCGCCGATTTACATGGGGCTGAACCAGGCGCCGATCGTCGTCATGATCGAAAATTACCGGACCGGGCTGGTATGGAAGAACTTCATGTCCAACCCGGAGGTCGGCGAGATGCTCAAGCGGCTGGATGAAGCTTCGGCAAAGTAGAATCGCCTCCGGCCCTCTAACATCCGCACCGCGATCCGCTGCGGCGAAGGTCGGCTAGGTTTGCCGTTGCGGCGTCGAAGGAGTCGCGTGATAGGCCGCGGGAAATATTACTGCTATCCATCTTTCGCAATCTAAACTATCAGCCCGAAACGGCTTGACAGCGGATGGCGCGGGTGAAGACAATTACCAGGCACAATCGATTGCGCCAACCAGGATTCCAGCCCGCATGCTGTCGTCTGGCTGCCGGTTGCAACCCTGTTTCACAACCTCTTCCGCGCGGCGCGCAAAGGAAAGACACACGGAAGGCTTTCATTAACGCGGCGCCAGGTCATGCAGCCTCGGCGTCAACGTCAAACAGCATTCAGATCCGACGGAATTTCAAGCATGAATCCGATGCGCACTATCGTCTTCGCGATTTTCCTTGCGGTCACTGCCGCCGGTTGTCGAGGATGGGGACAGGCAGCCGATGGCACAGTTTCCATCGATGCCAATGCGCCGGCCACGCCGTTCCCGCGTTTCTGGGAGCAGATGTTCGGATCGGGGCGCGCGGTGTTGGCTCTGCGCGACAACTACCGCAAGGATCTCAAAGAGGTTCATGACCAGGTGGGTGCGCGCTATGTCCGCTTCCACGCCATCTTCCACGATGAAGTGGGCGTTTACGACGAGGATGAGAAGGGCAATCCGGTCTTCAACTTCACGTATGTCGACCAGGTTTACGATGGACTCCTCGCCGAGGGAGTTCGACCGTGTGTTGAGATCAGCTTCATGCCCCGCAAACTGGCGGCTCGCGAGGCTATCCATCCTTTCTGGTACAAGCAGAATGTTGCTCCGCCCAAGGACTACGGCAGGTGGGATCAGTTGATTCGTGCCTTTGCCCAGCACCTGGTCGATCGCTACGGCATCGACGAAGTGGCGCAGTGGTACTTCGAGGTGTGGAACGAACCCAACATCGATTTCTGGGCCGGCGAACCGAAACAGGCAACCTACTTCGAGCTGTACGACCACACTGCGCGCGCGCTCAAGGCTGTGAATCCGAGGCTGCGAGTGGGAGGGCCAGCAACGGCGGCTGCCCACTGGGTGCCTGAATTTTTGAATCATGTGAACAAGGAACACATTCCGGTGGACTTCGTTTCCACGCACGGCTATGCGGACGATTCCGTTGCGGACATGTTCGGCATGCACGAAGAAATCCCCATGCGCGACCGGGTCTGCCGCGCCATTCAAAAGGTGCATGGCGAGATTCAGGCCTCGGGCCTCCCCGCGCTGCCTTTGCTCTGGACGGAGTGGAATGTTCCTTCCTACGGGGACCTCAACGCGCGCGACAACTGGTATGTGGGGCCTGCGCTGGCCAGGGACATCAGTCAGTGCGATGGCTCGGTGAGCCTGATGTCGTGGTGGACCTTCGACGACGTGTTCGAAGAGGGCGGCGTGCCGCGCCAGCCGTTTAACGGCAGCTTCGGAATCATTGCGTCGGGTCGGATCAAGAAGCCAAGTTTTTACGACTTCGAGTTGCTGCATGAACTGGGCGAGGAGAGACTTGCGAACGCAGCTGATAACGTGCTGGTAACCCGCCGCAAAGACGGAACGCTGGTGGTAGCCGCATGGAACCTGGTGGACATGGATCGGTTAGCTCAAGGCGCTCCGCTGACGCTGCGGCTGGTCTTCAAGAGCGTTGCGCCGGGCGCAGGCGTCTCCCTACAACGCGTGGACGAGATGCATGGCAATCCGATGCCCGCCTACCGGGCCATGGGCAGCCCCAGGTATCCTACGCAGAGTCAAATAGAAGCCTTGAACAGCGCGTCCTCTCTGCCTTCTCCTGAAAAAAGAAAGCTGGAAAAGGGCGTGTTGGAGCTGGAGTTGCCCGTCAACGGCCTGGCAGTTATCGAGATTCATGAGAAGTAACGCAGAGGGATTGGGGAAGATCGGACAACAAGCCAGGCTGCTTGCAGCTGCTCGCGCCGATGAGTGAGCTTTTTGAGTGAGTCTGCGCAAAGAACAGGGGGACCAGATGACACCGCGACATGGAATGGGGACGATGAACCGACGAGATCTGTTGAAAGCCATGGCAGCGGCAGCCGGTTGTGCGCTTTTGCCGCAATGGGCGGCACTTGCAGGCGAGCCATGGAAACCGACCAAAGAAGACGAAGCGTTTCTCGACGACCTGGAGCGCCAAGGATGCTTGTTCTTCTGGGAGCAGGGTAGCCCCAACACAGGGCAGGTTCTTGACCGGGCGCGGCACGACCTTGGCGGAGCGCGCGATCCCCGCACCATGGCCAGCATCGCGGCTTCAGGCTTCGGACTGACGGCGCTCTGCATTGCAGACAATCGCGGCTACCTGCCTCATGCGCAAATTATTGAACGTGTGAAAACCACTCTCGAATGGCACCTGAACAAGCTGCCGGAGGTGCACGGGTTCTTTTACCACTTCACAGATATAGAAACCGGCAAACCCGTCCCTGGCGTGGAGCTTTCGTCAATCGATACTTCGCTGCTGCTGTGCGGAATTCTTACCGCGGGCGCGTATTTCGACGACAAAAAGATTCAGGCGCTCGCGCAACAGATTTATGAGCGCGTGGATTGGCCGTGGATGCTGAATGGCGGCAAGACCTTCTCCATGGGCTGGCATCCGGGTTCTGGGTTTCTCGATTCGCGTTGGAAGAAATTCTGCGAGCTGATGATGATTTATCTGCTCGCAATCGGCTCTCCAACGCATCCTGTTGCGCCCGGGTATTGGAACAACTTTACGCGTCCGGTCATTCACTACAAGGGCTACAACTACATCAGCGGGAACGATCCGCTTTTCACTCATCAGTATTCGCAGGCATGGTACGACTTTCGCGGCAAGCACGACGCTTATGCCGACTACTTTGAGAATTCGGTAACCGCGACGCGCGCGCACAAGGCATTCTGCCTTTCTTACCCGAAGTGGTACAGCGAGGATTACTGGGGGATCTCCGCATCCGATTATCAGGGCGGGTATACCGCGTGGGGCGGACCGCCGGCGCGTGGGCCGATTGACGGCTCTGTTGTACCTTGCGCAGCCGCGGGCTCGCTGGTATTTCTCCCTGCGGATTGTCTTTCGGTTCTGCGCGCCATTCGCTCAAAATGGGGCAAGCAGGCCTGGGGACGCTATGGCTTTGTAGACGCTTTTCATCCCGCTGCCAACTGGTATGACCCCGATGTGCTGGGGATCGATCAGGGTATTTCGGTGATCATGGCTGAGAACCTTCGTTCCGGATTGGTGTGGAACGCATTCATGCGCAATCGCTCGAGCGTGGAAGCGATGCAACGAGCCGGGTTTCACGGAGTGGGCCTGGATCGATGACGAAATCGTCTTCGATTTCGGATTTCGCCCAGGGCTTGTGCGACGAATGTCTGCCTTTACGCGATCCCGCCCGCTATGATTGGAGCAAAACCACGTGACCAAGATCCCGCTCAAGGCAATGACTTTGAAGGAGCTTGCAGCGACACTTAAGCTCTCCCAGTCCACAGTCTCCCGTATTATCAACGGCGCCGGGACTGCGCATCGCATTGCCCGGGAGACCCAGGAAAGGGTGCTTCATGCAGCAGCGCTTCATGGATATTCCGCGAACGCAGTGGCAAAGAGCTTGCGCCAGAAACGGACCTTCACCATCGGCGTGATCGTGCCCGAAATAAGCGAAGGCTACTCGACCACGGTGCTCAGCGGAATTGAAGATGAGCTTCTGAAGGATGGATTTTTCTACTTCGTAGTAAGTCATCGCCATCACCCCGAACTTCTGGAGGGATTGCCGCGGATGATGTTGGCGCGCTCGGTCGAGGGCATCATCTCCGTAGATACTCCTCTTGCGGATGACCTACCCGTTCCCCTCGTGGCGGTCTCCGGACATAACCGGCGAAAAGGGGTCATCAACATTGAGCTGGACCATGAAAAGGCTGCGCAACTTGCGCTCTCGCACCTCAAGAGCCTGGGACACAAGAGGATCGCGTTTATCAAGGGCCAGGAATTCAGTTCAGACACAGAACAGCGTTGGCGCGCGATCGTGGATGGCGCCAGGACCCTGGGAATCACAATCGATCCTTATCTTGTCGCACAGTTGCAGGAACCGGAACCGGGGCCCGGGCCGGGCATGGAAGTCATGCGCCTGTTGCTGCAGCGGAAGCGGCCATTCACAGCCGTCTTCGCATTCAACGACGTGACTGCGATCGGAGCAATTATGGCTCTGCGCGAGGCGGGCCTCCGCGTTCCTCGCGACGTCTCGATTATGGGATTTGACGACGTGCTCATAGCCACGACCAACAATCCGCCGCTGACGACAATCAGCCAACCGTTGCGCGCCATGGGACAGGTGGCCGCAAGCACGCTGCTGGGACTGATCCGCGACGAGATTCCTCACCCCCGTCCGCTATCAATTACCGTTTACCCCAAGCTGGTTGTGCGCAAGTCCACGGCCCATGCCTCCTCGCGGACAACGCCGCTGCCGGCAGACGCGGACGACTGACCTCAAATTCGACGCGGGCTTTACTTCTCCGGCTCTTTGATTTCCACAATCCGGTCGGCTTCGACGTTGTGGAGTGTCTGCCTGATACCGCTCGGCCAGCGGATTTCAATTTCCCTGGCGGTCTTGTTTTTGCCCAGGCCGAAGTGCACGCGAGGATCGCTGGAGGAAGCGTATCCCACCGCCGTGGTGGCTTCATTCCATTGCACGGAACCATCCCCGGCGATGAGCTTGACCTGGGCGCCAATTCCCATGCGGTTGCTCTTTGTTCCCACGAGCTTCAGCAGAATCCAGTGGTTCCCCGTTTCCGAGATGTTGTGGAAGAGCTCGGCGGGGCCGTTCAAGACAGACACCACCATGTCGATGCGGCCATCGTTGTCCAGATCGCCGAAGGCTACGCCACGATGCGCGGCTTCTTTTTGAAAATCCGGTCCGACGGTCGAGCTTACATCCTGAAATTTCCCCTTGCCCAAATTGCGGAAGATGGTGTTCGGTTCCGGATAATGCCGTGCGGGATTGACCTCGCTGATATTGTCCATCACATTCGCGCGCGCTACGAACAGATCCTTCCAGCCGTCGTTGTCGAAGTCGAACATGCCGTTGCCCCAGCCGGACATGGCGGTGGTTCCTGCCAATCCGTTGGCCACCGTCATGTCCACAAAGTCGCCTTTGCCGGTGTTGATGGCCAGGGGAAAACCCTCTTGATCGACTGCGGTGTACCAGATGTCCGGCAACCCATCGTTATTGATGTCGCGGAAGTCCGCGCCCATGCTGGACAGCGCCGCTCCGTCGGCAGAGTAAGCCACACCGGCCTGTGCGCCGACCTCTTCAAACCGCTTGCCCTTCAGGTTATGAAAGAGAAAGTTTGGAGTCGTGTCGTTAGTGACAAAGGCATCCAGGTAGCCGTCGCCATCATAGTCGGCAAAGGTCACTGCCATACCTTTCCCGGCGTATTGCGCGATCCCCGCCTCCACGGAAACGTCCGTGAATGTTCCATCGCCGTTGTTGCGATAAAGCGTGTTGTGCAGCGGCTTATATTTCCTGGGATGACAGAAGCCCCGCACCCCGTCCTTCAGCATGCACACCGGGTCCTTGTTCGGTTCCCAGTCGCAGTAGTTCACTACGAATAGGTCGAGATATCCGTCGTTGTTGTAGTCGAACCACCCGGCGCCAACCGACCACATCTTCTTGCCGTTCAATTTAGCTCCCGCCAAACCAGCCTTCTCGGTTACGTCGGTGAAGGTGCCGTTGCCGTTGTTGTGGAAGAGCTGATTGCCGGTGACGTTGGCGAGGAACAGGTCCGGCCAGCCGTCATTGTCGTAGTCGCCCACGGCAACGCCGCTGCCATAGCCCGCACCGGCAAGCCCAGCCTTTTCCGTGACGTCGGTGAAGGTACCATCATGATTGTTGTGGAACAGGCGGTTCCAATAGACGGGCGAATCCTTGATGAGCGAAGGAATCGATGCGCCCCCGACAAGGTAAACATCCAGATAGCCATCGCCGTCGTAGTCAAACAGCGCTACGCCAGCCACCATGGTTTGCGGTTGATTCTTGTTCTTTGTGCTGTCGGTCGCGGTCACATAATTCAGCCCCGATTTGGCGGCAATTTCTTCGAATCGGATGGGGCCGGGAGCTGTGGCGTTCTTCGACGCCGCGGTTTGACCCCTTGCCGTTGCCGCGGACACCAGCAGAAGGAGAAGGATCCACATTGTCGTTCCAAGTTTCAACGTTCAGGCACCTTCTCCGCCGCATCCGTTACCGCATCCGTTACGTTGATCGGCGAGTTCTCAGAATCGCCCGCGTCGTCCTCCGGATGCGCGGCATTGTGCGACAAGCGGCCAATTTCGGCGCGGGCTTTGGCTGCGTCCTGTGCGCGGCCGGTGCGGGCGTAGGCGCTGGCAAGGGACCAGTAGACTTTCAGGTCTTTCGGGAACGCCCTGCGTGCCGTCTCGAGCTCAGGGATTGCTTTCGCCTCCTCTCCCGTATTCGCCAGCAGCAATCCCAGCAGGTAATGCGCAAATGGCAACTGCGGAGCGAGAGCAACCGCCTGCTCGGCGTAGGGCAAGCCTGCTGCGGGGTCGACTTTATATTCGCAGGCTGCGATCTGCAGCATGGGGAGCACGCGGTCGTGGCCTTCGTCGACCTCGCGCTTGAATTCGGCAACCGCGCCAGGAATGTCACTGGCGTCGAGGAGCACTCTGCCGAAGGCGTAATGCACGTAGGGGAAATGCGGATAGGCAGCGGTGACCGACGTCATCTGCAGGCGTGCGGAGTCGAAGTCCTTTTGCGCGGCGGCGCAGGCGGCGCGGCCCACCTGCTCCGCAACGGTTGCGGCTTCGCTGCCGGGCGGAGGAAATTGCCTGCCGGGCATGCGCAACGCCGCCATGCCGAACCCGCGCACCACGTCCGCGCCGCCCGTGCCACCCAGGCACAGCGAGGCGAAGGGCATCTCCGCAGCCACGAAACGGCCCGCACGCTGCAGCAAAATGCCCTCGTGAAAGAACACAACGGTGCGCAACTGCGGGTCAACATCGGTGCCCAGATCCTTGCCGGCCTCGATGTCGCGTAGCGCCGCCTTGTCGTCGCCGAGCTCGAACTCGCACAGTCCCAGGAAAGCATGCGCCGTGCCATGCTTTGGATCGATGGCCACCACATGCTGGAAGGCCAACTCGGCTTCGGCGTAGCTTCCCTGATCGTAGTAGGTGGTGCCGAGCGACCACCAGCCCTCGGCCCAGCGGGGATTCAGGGCAAGCGCCTTGCGGAAGAGCGGAATCGCCTCTTGAAGACGATCGGCGTCCAGCGCTTGCATGGCGCGCCGGGAAAGGGACTCGAACTGGGCGGGAGGCTGTGCAACCTGCGACCGGGCAAGAGCTGCAAAGGCGCAAAACAGCGCAACAGCGGCCAGCGCGCTAAACGGCAATGCGTCCGGGAAGCAGGCGCGAATTTTGCGTAATTTCGCCATGAGGTTGGAGTGTGAATGCTTTTGCTCCGAGGGGAGTGAATTCATCATAAGAGAAAAAAATGCCTGCGATGCGCTGATGATGCGGCCATCGCAGGCGGTAGTCAGGAAAGGACATTAACAGACCTGTGCCCGGGCGAAAGGCCCGAGCACAGGAGAATCGACGAAGGTTAGAACTTGAAGTGGAATTCGCCTTCGATGGTGCGCCCACCGAGCACGGACGTGGCGCGGCCGAAGTTCGCGTCCGTAATGCCGCTGTCGATGTTAGCCACGTTGAGTTTATTGAATATGTTGAAGGCGTTGGCCCGGATTTCGATCCTGCCCCCTTCACCCAGCACCTTCATGTTCGGCAACCCGAAGGCTTTGGTGAGGGCGAGGTCCAGATCCGTGTAGTGCGGTCCGATGAACGCATTGCGGTCGGTGCCGGGAACTCCGGGCAGAGCCGACGGCGTCGGGACATCCGCGGTGGTGCCCCAGCCTGGTCCTGTATTGCTCACCACCGCCGGAGCCGTGAAGTACGCCGTTCCGCCGCCGGGATTGGAGAACATGTTTCCTGCTTGTCCTGAAGGGTTTTTGAATGAATCGGTGTTTTGGCTGGTGTGCGCTCCACCGAGGTAGGAGGCCGGCCGCAGGTTGCAATTTCCGGCATTGGGATAAAAGGCGTTGCAGCCAATTCCATTTTGGTAGGCTGGGTTGAACGGGAACCCGGAGTGGAAGTTGAAGATCGGACTCAACGTCCAACCGCCGGCCACCTTCTCCAACAGGGTGTTGTTATGGAAGAGGATCGGCGACCAGACGCCGAACATCTTGATCATGTTGCGGGAGTCGAAGTCGGACGAACCCCAGTTGTAGCCGGGCAGGAACTGGTAATCCGGCTCGGTGTAGGGACCGGAGCCATTGTCAAGCGAGTGCGCCCAGCGGTACTGCACGTCGGCTTCGTAGTGGTGCGAGAACTGGTGGCGCACCTCGGCGAGCATGGAGTTGAAGTTCGATGTGCCTGTGTCCTCATACCAGTCGATGCTGTTCACGACCGGGTTGAAGGCCATCTGCCCGGCGAGGATCTGCGGGGCGAATTTGTTGTAAAGGTTGTATTGCAAGGGAAGGTGATGACCGGTGCTGCCGGAGTATCCCAGCGTAGCCACCCAGTCGTGGCTTATGTCGTACTGGCCTTCCAGTGAGTAGCGAATGACATAGCTGGTGGGCAGCGAGTTGTCGACCCCGGTGATGCCGATGGCTGTGCCGCTGTTGGGCAGGTTGGCAGAGTTAAATGTCGAAATCAACGCCGGGTTGCTTGGCAGGCATCCGTATTGGTAGATGTTTGAGCAGGTGCCATACACAATTTGCGCGCCATTCAGCGTGTTACTGTTGGTGTTAAACGGCGGATCGAAGCGAGTGTTGGTGGTGATGGCCTCTTCAAGCCCGTTAAAGCCCAGCCCAATGCCGCCGCGCAGAACCAGCTTGCCGGCGTCGCGAATTGGACTCCAGGCAAAGCCGATTTGGGGCCCGAAATTGTCTTTTTTCGCATCCACCTGCGACTGCTTGAGAACGATGGCGAGGTTGGTGAACATGTCAGCGCCGGTCCCCAGGTTCAGCCGCGGATTGTTGCCGCTCTTCTCGGTCATGCCGGCAAAGTACTCCCAGCGGATTCCCAGGTTCAAAGTCAGATTCGGCCTCACCTTCCAATCGTCCTGCACAAAGAATGCCGGGATGTATTGCCGGTCGTCCTTTCGCGAGTCGGTCGGCACGCCAGTCAGCGGATTCGCACCGCTGATAGACTCCGTCTGCACTGCATCGTTCAGGAAATCCCAGTAGTTGTTGAAGTAGTAGTTGGCGCTGGCCGCCCAGGTGGCGGAGTCAAGATACGCCAGCCGCGTGTACTGGCCGCCGAACTTGAGGTTGTGGCTCTTGTAAACCTTCGAAACCACATCCTTGAAGTTCAGTGTCCACTGGTCGAAGATGCTGCCGATGCTGGGGCCGAAGTTTTCCGGATTGACGTTGGAAAATGAATTGCCGTTGTTCAGCGCGATGAAGGCGTTGGGAAGGCCCAGCGGCGATTGCGGATTGTCTTTCAGCTCGTTCCACTTCCATCCGGCCATGTCCGCGCGCGCTTCATTGAGCATGGAACCGGAAAAGGTGTGGCTGTACAGCAGGCCGGTGGAGTAGTTGGTCGCGTTGTGGTGGAATATGTTGGACGCGCGCTGTGGGCCGTTATAGCTGGTGTTGTCCACCGGCACGTAGTAGATGTTATAGGCTACCAGGTCCTTTGGCGTGACCTGATAATCCAGGCGGCCGTTGTACTGGGTGTTGGTGTTGTTGTTCGGCCCGACGGTGGAGACATAAAACAAGTCGGGGTTGCCGTCCATATTGTTGGCATAGCTGCCCGTGCCGTCGCCGCCCAGGCCGGGGGTAAAGACGGTTCCGGCAGCAGTAGTGGCGGGGGGAGCGAAGGAGGGATCGTGCTTTCCGATGCCGATGGTGAGCGGCTTGCCCAGGTCAAGGCCCTGCCCCTGGATCCAATTGCAGTTGACGCCCTGCACCAGGCCGATATCGACGCATTGGTGATGATCGCTGGCCCCCTCGAGAATGCTCTTGTAGACGACGCCAACGCCTTTGATGCCTGTGAACTTGGAGGCGATGGTGCCGGCAGGCGCTTCGCTGTCCAGGCTTGGCGTGTCATACCAGCCGCCGCCGGACACGGTACCGGTGTTGCGGATGGTGTCATAACCGAAGAAGAAGAATATATGGTTGCGCAGGATGGGTCCGCCGACAGTGCCGCCGTACTCGTTGTACTTGGCGTTGTCGCGGTCGGCCTTTGCATTGTTATTCGGGTCCCAACGAGGAGAGGCATTGAGGCCGGGCCGGTCGAGCTTGAACAGTCCGGTGCCGTGGAACGTGTTGGTGCCGTTCTCTGAGATGATCTGGATCTGCGCGCCGCTGAAGCGGCCCAGCGAAGCGTCGTAGGGATTGGTGACAACCTTCATCTCTTTGATGGTGTCAGGATTAGGCGTGATCACCGCTGCTGAGCCCCATGTCACGCTGGTCACCTGCACACCGTCGATGGTGATGCCGTTGGTGTCGTTGCGTCCGCCATTGCCGAAGACCTGCGGCTTATTCTCGGTCATATAAGGGCCGGAGGCCGCTCCGGCGCTGCCGTCTCCCTGGTTGCCGGGCAGGCTGTAGGTCCCGCCGCCGGCCTGTTGCGAGCTGTCCCCAAACATGCCGGGGGCGAGCTGCGCCAGTTGCAGCGGATCGCGGCCGAAGTCAGGCATCTTTGCCAAGTCGTTCTGGCTGATGGTGCCGCCTATGTTGCCGGTTTCAGTGTCTATCACCGGTTGGTCCGCCGCGTTGACAGTCACGGTTTCTGACGCCGTGCCGACTTCCAGTTGGATGGTGAGGGAGTTGGCCTGCTCGCTAAGGATCGCGACGTTGTCAAGCACCTTCTTCTTGAAGCCGTCACGCGATATTGTGATGCTGTACTTGCTTGGAGCGAGTTGGTTAAAGGTGAATAAGCCGGTGTCTCCGCTTGTTACAGTGACGGTGTGGTTTGTTTCCTTGTCGGTGAGGGCGATGGTCGCGCCGGGTACAACCGCGCCAGTTGTGTCGGTCACGGTTCCCTGCAGGCTGGCGCCATATTGTGCGTTCGCCGGTGCGGCCAGGACGACGAGCAACATTACGGCTGCACAGCAGCCGGCAATGGCCTGGAAAAGCTGCCCGCACTTCCGCCATGAAAAACCTTTTAAATCAATTGCTTGCATCTTGGTCTCCTCAAAGAAGCCGTTCAGTGAAACTGGTGGATATGTCGGTCTTTCGGAAGATCTGCTAGAAAGATCGAGATCGTTGCACAATCGATTGCGCAACCGGTTATTCTTACCACCGGCAACATTTGATTGTCAACTGTCTTCTCTTTGCGTAGTGGGCCAAATTTTTTCCGCCACTACCTTTCCGGTTCATACACTCCTAGATGCGCTAGTGCGGCCTTGGTTTCTGGGAGCCCAGAGATTTCGCCTTTACCCTGTGGGGATCACCTGACCCACTATCCTTTTTGCCCCCGGCCGCACCCCCGGCTGCGGGTATATGCTTAATCGCTGAAAAGGTCATTGCGCTTTCAGAATAGGGGAGCCTCGTGTACTTGAAAGCAACCTTCCTGTCGATGCGAATCGGGCGTCTCGCGCCCCGCTTGCTGGTCTTGGCTTCGCTCCTTAGCCTCTTCCTCTCCACGTCGCCTGCCTCGGCCGCCGGCCGTCGAATTCCTCTCTCCCTGCTGCCCGGAGATGTGCTTCCAACAGGAAACCAGTGGATTTCGCTGCCCGACATTCGCGCCGACGATGGCGCCCTTGGATCTTTCAACGTGATTTCCATGCATAGCCGGGGCTTGCTCCAGGTAACGGGCCAGAATGGAGGACCGGTTCTGACGCCTTACTTCATGGCGAACGGCAGGCAACTGGAATTCCACAACCCCTCCTGGGAGGTCATCGAATACTGGATTCCCACCGCTCATCTTTCTGTCGAGGGTCTCGATGCAACCCTGACTTATTGCGCGCCGCCTGACTCGCGGGCCGCGTTTCTTCGGCTGACTTTAACCAACAGGCGCGCCGTGCCGGTTGATGTGACGCTGGGCTTGAAAGCTGCTTTTGGAATGCTGAGCCGCGTGACTTACGTTCCCGTCGACCTGCGCGGGGAGCGAACTGTGGGCGAGGCGCCATGGGTGTCTCCCGGAGAGGCTTTCAGCTTCATCACCAGCGACACCCAATTCGCCTGGTCGATCATTCATCCCGGATCGGTGGCTGAAGTAACCTCTCCGCCCCTGACCGCGACCCCCGCCCTGGATGCAAAACACGTGGCTTCGCTCGCGCCCGGCCAGACCACCGAGGCGCTGTTTGTGCTGGGCGTGGGCGTCGAGGAGTTCAGCGCGGCCCATGCCGGACGGGCCCTGAGGGAGCTGCTGGAGCGTAATGGCGCCGACGGCATGATCGACCAGACCGCGTCGTGGCTGCGGCTGCGCACCCGCACAACCGGAAAGCCGGACCTCGATCTGCTGATGAACCGCAACTTCCTCTTCACCGAGCTTTACGCCTGGGGCAGGACCATCGATACCGAGCAACTGGTCGGGGTCACTTCGCGAAGCCCACGCTACTACGTGTCGGCTGCCTACTGGGACCGGGACGCCATGCTGTGGAGCTTCCCAGCCTTGCTGGATATTGATCGGGAGATGGCCAGGGAGGCGCTTGACTACGCGCTTTCCACGCAGCTCCGCAATGCCGGCACACATAGCCGATTCATCGATGGCATTGTGCTGGAAGATGGATTCCAGCTCGACGAAGCGGTATCCCCGATCCTGGCGCTGGCTGAATTCGTGAAGCAGACCAGTGACGACGGCTTCCTGCGCGCTCACCGCGATGCGGTCATCACTCTGCGCGACCGACTTTTGTCCAAATACGATTCCGCAACCGGCCTTTATTCTTCGCTCCAGGATGCGCAGGATGAGTTTCAGCCACTGCCGTTCATCACTTACGACAATGTGTTGAGCTGGCGCGCCCTCATTGACTTGGCCACGCTCGTCAACCGGCTTGGGGACGACGCCGAGGCCGGCAAGATGACGGCGCGAGCTTCGGCGTTGCATGACGCGATCCTGGCGCACTGCGTCTCCGCCGATGCTCCCGGCGCCGGCGGGCCTGTGTTCGCGTCCGCCACCGATGGCAAGCAATTTGTATTTACCGAAATCCCGCCCGGATCGCTAATGAAGCTTCCCACCCTCGGGTTCATCCCCGAAACGGACCCAGTCTTTGCCCGAACCTACACCTGGCTGCACTCCGCCAATTACAAGTACTCATTTGCTGACAAACCCTATGGACTGCCCGGCAGCTATCGTCTCCTGTTCACCACTTCATGGAGCATTGCGGATCACATGACGCTGGCCCAGGGAAGGACGCAGGCACTCAAAGTGCTGAAAGCCAGCGGATGGGACGGCGGGATCATTACCGAGGGGGTGGACGCCGACACTGGACGCATGGACCAGCAGGGGCGCGCCTTTGCTACCGCGGCCGGCTATGTAGCCCACGCAATCTGCCAGTTAGCCTGCACTGACCAGCCGCACTGAGTTTCATCCCGTCTGCTTTAGTATGCTTTAGCCCATGCCCTCAGTACCGCCCAACAAAGCCCGCATTTTGCACACCGAGCCCTTCGTTGGCGTTTCTATACTTCTTCGACGGTTGATGCACATTTGTGCGCACTTGAACCAATCATCGCGGCAGGGTGGTAATTTACGAGCATCAGCTTGAAGCAACTAACCTATGAGCTGCGCCTGGCGAAAAGAACGTGGAGGGCTTCCGTCGATGAAAAGTCCATGTCGAGTCCTGACGCATGTCGCATCTTTGATCTTGTTGATGCAAACCGCGCCTAGCCAAACTGCGCCGAGCCAGAATGCACCGAGCCCAATTGCGCCGAGTCAGGACAAGCCTTTCCCCGCCGTTTCCATTATCGATGCGCCAACCATCGCCGGGCGGCCAGTGAATCTTGATGCCAGGGGAAAGCTCTTGCCGTGGCCGATGCCCGATAACACCGGCTATTCCTATTCGGCTTACTTCCTCAGCCAATGGACGATCCTATGGGATCAATACAATCGCCAACGGCTTCCTTACTACTATTGCTGCTTCGACTTCGATCGCACCACGTTTGAATTGGCGCCCGATCCGCATTGGGCTAACTCAACAGGGTATCTGCGGGCCATGATGGAAGGCTTCATCGAGCGCCTTTACCCCTACACCGGCGACGAGCGCACGCTCACCTTCCTCCGCTCACTTGTCGATTACGAGTTGGAGCATGGATTGACACCGGAGGGCTATGCATGGCCGCAAGTTCCATACGCCTCCGCCAATCCCGGGGCGGCGCGCTACAGCGGCTGGAGCAACTTGGGCGAGGATTACATTGAGCCCCATGTGGTGGGCGAAGACGGCTACGGTTATCTGAAGCTGTATGAAATGACCGGCGACACAAAGTATTTACGTGCGGCAATCCGCTGCGCCGAAGCCCTGGTGAAAAACTATGCGCCGGGGGACGATAAGAAGTCTCCATGGCCCGTGCGATGCTACGCCAGGGACGGCAAAGCCCCCGGCGGTGCGATGGGCCCCTATTCGGCCAACGTGATTGAACCGATCATGCTGTTTGATGAACTCATCCGTATTGATCAGGGGAATGTTGCCGAATACAAGCGGGTGCGGGCCGCCGCCTGGGACTGGTTCGTGCAGTACCCCCTGGCCAACAATGTCTGGGTCGGCTACTTCGAAGACACGATCCCAAGCATGGGCAATATGAACCAGGTGATCCCTCTCGAGTTTGCGCGCTATGTTCTTCTCCATCCCGACAAGGATCCGCAATGGCGCGAGCACGCCCGCAAATTGATCGAATGGGTGAAGACCACTCCCAAATGGCCGAAGTACATCGTGCGCGGCGCAACCGTCACCACCGAGCAGGGGAACGGAATCGAATTCTGCTGCAACCTGCCCAATCAATGCTGCGACAGCCATACGTCGCGCCTTGCCGCGGTGGAGGCCCTCTACTACGCAAAGACCGGCGATGCGGCATACAAGGAGCAAGCCTATCGCTCCTACAACTGGGTAACGTATTTCCAGGGGTTGTCTGCCGCGGCCCACGCCCCATTTTCGGGCCAATGGTGGTTTACCGATCAGTATGCCGACGGCCCGCGCCGCATGATGGATGCATTCTGGGCCGTGCCTGACTGGGCGCCGGCCGATGAATCGCATCTACTCGGGTCAAGCTCGGTGGTGACCAGGATTCACTATGGCAAGGGCTCTGTAACCTATTCCACCTTTGACCCGGCGAGCGACGACGTGCTCCGTCTGGATTTCGTTCCGAAGTTTGTAACCGCTGACGGCAAACCTCTCTCGCGGAGCAATGATCCTGCACAACCCGGCTTCACGTTTGACGATACGACGCATGTTTTGCGAATTCACCATGAAGGCGCTCGCGACATCGATGTGCAGGGTCGCGACGGAGCCGCACCCGCGCATACGATTACCTTCGACGATCCGCACCTGGCCGCTGGCACCATTCTTTCCGGCGAATATCCCGCTGGCGCAATCGACTGGGGTCCGAACCAATGGCAGATCAACGTTCCACAAGGCGGATTCGGAACGTTCAATCTGGTTCTCGCGGATCGCAAGGCAGCGAAAGCGGACTTCGGCTTCTACTGGCCACGCATCTTTGTAGGCATTGACGCCTACAACAACGGTCCATTGGAAGCAACCGTCACCATCCGCTGTCCCGAGCTTCGTGAGGTCACATTTACCATCAAACCGGGAGAACTGCGCCGTCTGCGCACCGGCTGGCAGGACCCGGCCTCGCACGTCTTCTTCGATCTCAGGAACGGCGAAGGTTTGCAGTTCGACAATCTCGAATATCGGCAAGAATGAAAAACTGGTAGTTGATCTATAGCCGTGACCCGACGGAAAGACCTCGAGTGACGGCCGCAGACAATGACAGTGCCAGCTGGGTGCATTTCGACCTGCCAGACTAGGGAGCGGTTGACACGTGGCATCCCCGCGTCGGGATCGAACATTCTGCCCGTCATTGAAAGGCGGTGAGACAACTTCCCTCTGAAAATGTCTGTGGGCAAGTATCAGATTGTTCGCTCCCTCGACGAGGCCGATCTAATTGTTGAGTTGGCCTACCGTGTGGTTGATATCTGCAGCTACAGTATGGCGAGTGCTTAACGAGCCAGACGCCCAGGCCCCTGAAAACCCTCCATGACGCCTCTGTTCGACCCTGTTTCAAAAAGGATCAAAAACCTGCCCCTTAAACCCGATCAAATCAACGGCCGGATTTACCCGCCCGGCCGCTGCAGAAGGTGCGGGTTATGACACAACCCACTGCCCGTCCACGCGATCAGCCTCACGCATGGAATCGGAGAGGGAGACCACTTGATCTGGTCTGTTGTCCCAACCAGCTACTCATTTTGTCGTTGGACCCTCTGGTCCCGTTTCTACCAGAGACCTTGATGGATCTTTCTGCCATTGCCTGTAGCATCTTCCCGGCCCAGTACTCAATACTCCTTCATGCGCGCGATGGCGACGATGCAATTTCGCCGTTCTTTCTCGGGACACGGATTATCGTCTTTCGCCAATCTCTACAATTGAAGGAAAATCGACAAGCGGTGTGTTCTTTGCGTTGTCGCAGGACGAATCCGGGGCTGTAACGATAAAGCCGGCAACATGGCGGATTCAGGCCGCTGGAGACTTGGCGTTTGAGGCGGGAACAAAAAGTCCTCTCCCCGGTTACCGGGGAGAGGGCGGTTTTGGCTGGAATGAGTTTTAGTCGTCCAGGTCGGCTTTCATGACATGCGCTTTGCTCTTGAAGTCGCTCGCCGGACGGACTTTCTTTTCGCCGGGGAACGGGACCTTGTAGGCGGTGGCTTCGTACCAGATCATGTGGTTGACGAGGTCCGGATCTTCGGAGTCCGGCTTCTGGTATTTGCCGGCGAAGACTTCGGTCTTCATCTTCATCCAGCCAGCCATCAGGGCCTTCGCCGCGGGGGTCATGTTCGGGTAGGTGACAGGGCTGACCGAAGCCATTGCACCGGGGATGGAGGTTTCAGTCGGAGTCTGAGTCACGCCGTAGTTCAGCGGCACGCCGTTCGGCACGTGCGCCCAAGGCAGGAAGTTGTTCACCGGCGGATTGTCGATGAAGATTTCGCTCATCGGCGAGGCCACCAGATCGTTCTGGTTCATAGGTGGGATGCCCAGAATCTGCTCGATCGTGCGGGTGATGTTGACCTGGGTGTAGAAGGTGCTGTCTGCGACGGCACCGGCTCCGGTGCCATCCTTGTTCACCTGCTGTTTGACGTAGGGGCTGACGATGTAGCCCGGGCTGCGGTGACCGTCGACGTGGTCGACGCCGGTCTGGGCGTCGTCTTCTTCGATGAAGATCGCCGAATCATTCCAGATCGGGCTGTGGCTGATGGCGTCGATGAAGCGGCCAAGGGCCAGGTCGTTGTCGGCCTGCATGGCAGCATTGTTTGGCGGGCCACCGGTGTGGTCGGAGCTGATCCACATGAACTCCAACTGCGGCACCTTGCCAGCCGCTACGTCATGATTGAAGTCCTGCTGCCAGACATCGAAGCGGTACTGGTCAGGGATGTTGAGGTCGAACTGCGGGTAGTTTTGCACCGTGTCTTTGTAGAGGGTGGGCAGCGGTGTGTACGAGGCGACATAGTTGTAGTTGTAGAGCTGGCTCTCCTTGCCGGACTCGTAGGCCTGTACGTCGTTGTACCAGTCGATCCACAACGGCTCGCAGCTGAGCGACTGGGTGTATGGCAGCGGGGTGACGCTGGTAACGACGCCGCCACCAGTGCTGCCGCTGCCGGCACTGCTATAACTGGTGTAATTATTGTTCAAAGTGCAGCCGGGCGGTGTGAAGGTGTTGTACTCGACGTATTCGCCGTAGTTCTTCAGGCTCACGCCGGCCTTCTTTGCCGTATCCCACAGATGGCCCTTCTCCTGGTAGGCAAGCGCATCGCCGCCGTTCGAAGGGTAGTCGCGGAGCCAGTCAGGCGATTGAATGTCATCGCTGTAGGGCGCCATGGCCTGTACGATCCAGTTGTGACCGTCGGCCGACTGGCGGCTGGGGTCGTAGAAGTTGTCAAGGAGCGGGAAGCGCTGCACCAGCGCGTGCGCGTTGGGCGTTACCTGGGGGTACGGCGTGTAGGCCGAGTCGTCGCCGAACACCGCCAACTTAGGATCGCCGTTGCCTTCGGTGACGTCACCAAGGATCTGATCGTAGGTGCGGTTTTCACGGATGATCACGAAGACGTGCTTGATCTTTGAAGGTTCGCCGATATGCGCCGGGATTGCGACCGGCTTGGCATACGGATCGCCGGGGCCGGCGGCCAGAATGTTGTCCCTCAGATCCCAGTGGTTGTTCAGCTTGACCTGGTGGGTCAGCGCGCCCAGTTCCGAGTAACTCGGGATGGGAACGATGCTGACCGTGCCAAGGTCCTGGTGAGTCTCAAGGGCGTTCACGCCATATTCGGAGGTGGTTGACGCTGCTGTCGTTGGCGCGCCGCTCACGTCGATCCCGCTGAAGAATGCATTGGCCGGGGTGGGGTTGCCCGTGGTTCCCCAGCCTTTGTCGTTGGCAACCAGCAGCTGGTTGTTCGCCGAGTCCAGTACAACCGAGGCCGGCGCGTAACCTACCGGGATCAGGCCCTTGACGGGATTTCCCCACCAGTTGTTGAGGTCAACCACGGCAACGGCGTTGGCGTTATACAGAGCAACGTAGGCGACATTCCCCTTGGCATCGACGGCGATCGAGTTCGGACCCGCGCCGTAGGCGGATTTGAATTCGCCGGGAATGCTGATCGGCAGCCCGAGATCGATCGTCCCCACCTTCGTGTTGTTGGTCGTGTCGATCACCGAGACGGTGTCGTCATAGGTGTTGGCAACCAGCAAGTTCTTGCCCCACAGGGCCATGCCCGTCGGATGGTGTCCGACCTTGATTTCGCCGGTGACCTTAAAGGCTCCGTTGCTGATGTCGACGATGGAAATGGTGCCCTTGGCCAGGCTGCCGGTTGGGTATTCGGCGACGACCGGGGTGCCATTGGAGTATTCCATGAAGTCGTCCGCGGTAGCGATCCGGCCGCCTTCGTTGGAGACGTAGGCGGTCTTGCCATCCGGCGAGATAATAACGCTATGCGGAACGTTGCCGACGCGAATTTCCGCCCCTTCGACCGGAGTTGACTTGGTCAGGTCGATTTTGGTCAGCGTATCGTTGTTGTCCAGCACGACGTAAGCGGTCGAGGCATCCGACGAGACCGCAATTCCCATGGGATAAGAAGTGGGCGCCTGATCGGAGAAGAGCGAAACCGAGTAGGAGCAGGGAATATTGAAACCGCCATTGGTTCCCGGAGGGCTGATGCCCCTGGCCGGAGGTCCCGCCATGACCTTCGTGGGATCGGAATTGAAGCAAGTGACAGTGGTCATTTTGCCGGTGGCGTCGACGTCCGGCGGAACCACGACGTTGGCTGAATTGGTCAGCGTGCCATCGGCGGCGACGCTGGCCACGGCAACGTAGGACAACCCGTAATCGCCATCCTGGCTGAAGAGAAGGTACTTGCCATCCGCGGTGTAGGTGATGCCGGTGGAGCTGCCGCCCGCGCCGGTAGTCGGATTGAACTTCTGTACCACGGCGCCGGTTGTGGTGTTGAACACCGTGACGACTTGCGGAGCGCCCATCTGAAGCACGGCGGCGGTGTTATTACCGGTGGGGTTCAGGGCAATTGCCTTGGCACGGGTGCGGATCCCGAGGTTGACCTGGGTGCCGGTGGGGGCGAGGACCGTGCCGTCACTGGCGATAAAGGTGCCGTTCGACTGCGGGCCAACCTGGTAGGTCGGGAACTTTACGGACTGCGCGAGCGCAGACACGCACAACCCCGCCGTCAGCAGGCCGACAAGCAGACAGTTGATTTGGGAATTAGTCTTTCGCGACATGGATGATTCTCCTTCTTCGGTTTGCTTCATCGCGCGACCGGAATTGGACACGCGACACGAGAAATATGAAACAGGCGAATGCTTTTTCTTCGATTGCAGGACGCGGCGCAGGCATAGAGCTGCGCCAACGGGTCAAGTGTAGGAGCGCAAAAGGACGCCAGCATTACGCGAGAATGACAGTTTTGTAATCACTTTACGGTGGTGTGAATGCGCTTCGTAGCAACAAGTCCCGTGCCGGGTGCCGTAACTTCATGGTGTACCGCAACTTCAATCGATTCGGGACGATCTTTGCGTCGGACAAACAGGTCCTGCGGAGATCGAGATTTGATGGGACCTTAAATAGGGCGTTACCTGAATTTAACGAAACCTGATTACAAAAGTGTAATTAGTTACATTCGAGGCGCACCTGGGAGAACTGCTGATGCGCGAACGTCATTGAGCGCAATCAAACCTCGCACACGCGGCAACGTTTGAAAGCCCGCTGCGGGAGAAGCCGATGGGGTTCTCCGCCTGCAGCCGGAAACCAGGACTCGTGTTTCCAACTGCCACAACTTGAAGATCCGGATTGCGATTCCGATGCGCGCAACGAGCGGCGGCATGACGCGGAATCTCTCAAGTCGCTCGGCTATCTACTGTTTCTTTCAGGAGGAGCCATGCATCGCAAAAAGAAAGAAAGTCCATTCTCCAGAAGTTCTGCAACGGGTCGACGCCTTCGCGTTTCGATAGGATTTGTCGCATTGTTTTTTCTCGCCAGCCTCTGTGCCGCGCAGGTGGACCGCAGCGGATTGAGCGGCACGGTCACGGATCCATCTGGCCGTCCGCTGCCGCAGGCACATGTCACGGCTGTCGAAAACGCGACCGGACTGCGGCGCGAGACAATCTCGAACGCCGGCGGAAGCTACAGTGTTCCCCAATTGCCGGTGGGAGTTTACACCGTCACCGTCGAGCACCAGGGTTTCAAGGAGGTAGAGTATGTCGATGTTCAGCAGGTCATCGGCAGGACGCGCACCTTGGACGCGACGTTGCCGGTCGCGGGTGGCGAGGAACGCGTCAACGTCTCGTCAGCTTCGGCGCTGCTGGACCGCAACACCAGCGCGGTCACGGGCCTGATCGAGAGAACGCAGGCCGACGAACTGCCGTTGAACGGCCGCAACTGGTCAGAGCTGACGGCATTCGTCCCCGGCGCCATCGACACCGGTGGCAGCAACCAGCGGTCGATCCGGTTCGCCGGACGGGGCCTCGACGACAGCAACTTCACTTATGATGGCGTTGACGCAACCAACATCGTGAATCAGACGCAGCGCGCCTGGGTGCGGCTCGCCATTCCGCTGGACGCGATCGCGGAGTTCCGCGTCGATTCGCTGATGGCAACCGCCGAGGAAGGCGCGACGGGCGGCGCTCAACTCGACGTTACCTCGCCTTCGGGTGCAAACCGCTTCCACGGACGCCTCTTTGAATATTTGCGTAATGATTTTTTTGACGCGCCCGAGCCCTCCTGGGCCTCCAACGGCGAATCGCAGCAACCGCTTCGTTTGAATCAGTTCGGCGGATCGCTGGGCGGGCCCATTGTGCACGACAAGACGTTTTTCTTTCTCGCTTCCGAGGCCTACCGGCAGAACTGGGGCTATCCGGTGAGCGGCGACGTGCCGAGCGCGGCGCTCATTGCAACAGTTCCGAGCTCATCGCCTGTCTATGCGATCATGAACGCCTTCCCGGGAGCAGGTCCAAGAACAATTCTGACACCCTGGACGCCAGCCAACGACCCGGGCGACCCGGACTACGCGGACTATGACCTGCTGACCTGCTCATGCACGCAGGTGGTCAACGAGAACTCGACAATGCTGCGGCTCGACCAGCATTTCTCGTCCAAGACCACCGCCTTTATGCGCTTCAATTTCGACCGATCGGTCAATACGCAGCCGCTTTCGGCTGCCTCGGCGGACTTGCAGCAGAGGGTGTCCACGCCGATCAATGGCGCGCTCGAATTGTTGCATGTTTTCAACCCTTACCTGGTGAATGAGGCCAAGTTTGGATTCAATCGCGCCACCTCCAACACCTACAACGCCAGTAAAAATGACGCCATCTATCAGATTGCGATTTCCACGGGTCCCGGGCCGGGATTTGTCACAGAGAACTACAATTACGCCACCATCTACGTGGGCAACACATTTTCAGGGATCGACAACCTGACTTGGGTCCATGGCCGGCAAACCTTCAAAGCCGGAGCGGAGTTCCGCCACATTCAATTGAACCAGAATTACGGAGAACACGGAAAAGTTACATTTTCCACGGTGGAGAAACTGACTGCGAATCTGGTGAAAAGTGCAAGTCTGACTGGTGCTCTGCCGGTCAACGATTTGCGCAAGAACGATATCGTCGGATACGCCCAGGATGAGTTCAAGATACGGACCGATTTCACCCTGAACTTCGGCCTGCGGTACACCGTCTTCCAGATCTTCAACGAGGCGAACGGGAAGGCCAACCCCTTCGATTTCGACACCTGCGGGGCCCAGGGATTCTGCGGCGTGGGCTCGAGCTTCGGCCAGCAAAATTACGGCGATGTCGATCCCCGGGTGGGTTTGTCCTGGTCGCCGGAAAATGCCGGAAAGACAGTGGTTCGCGCCGGATTCGGAATGAGCCACGAAGATGGCCAGTTGGACGATCAGAATCTGCCCGCCAAGAACGAAGTGCCTTCCTTCTCGGTGAAAAGCACCAAAAACCTGCAGGTGACCTATCCGGTCGACCCGTTCATTACTGGACCCGGAACGCTCTCACCGAATGCCGAACAGCGGGACCGCAAGGACTCGTATGTTGAGCAGTGGGACCTCTCCGTGCAGCGGGAGTTGCCTGCGAACTTCGTGGGCACGGTCACCTACCTGGGAAGCCATGGCGTGCATTTGCTGGAAGAGAACGTGGTGAACCTGATCGACCCGGCCACCGGGATTGCGCAGTATCCGGCCTTTGCTCCCGCAATCGGCTGGCGCGGCTCAACCGGCATGAGCTCGTACAATGGTCTCTCCGTGGCAATGCGGCGGCCGTTCTCGGACGGCCTCCTGGTGACGGCCAATTATATGTGGTCGCACGAGATCGACAACGGCTCCAACGGCAGCGGCGATGGCGACGAGATACAACCGCAGAATCCGTTGTGCCTCTCCTGCGACCGCGCCAGCGGCGCCTGGGACGCGCGCAATGTGGTGAATGGCAATGCGGTCTACCAGCTCCCCTTCGGTATGGGCAAGCCCATGCTGAACCAGCGCGGCTTTGCAAGCGCCATCGCGGGCGGATGGGAGGTGACCACGACGGCGCTGGCTCGCACCGGCTTCCCGGTGAATGTGTTGATGCCCAGCAGCTACACCGCCCCGGATGGGGCCTCCGGCACGGAGCGTCCCGATCTGGTTCCGGGCGTATCTCTCACACCGCCAGGGGGCAAGGGTGTAGCGGAGTGGATCAATCCCGCAGCATTTGCTACCCCGGCAGGAGAATTCGGCACCGCGGTGCGCAACCTCCTGCGCGGACCGGGCACCTGGCAGATCGATATGGGCGCCGGCAAGACGATTTCATTGGGGGAACGCGGGCGGATTGAATTCCGCTCGGAGTTCTACAACATCTTCAATCATCCGCAGTTAGGTCAGCCGCAGTCCACGTTCAACCCGTCGAACACCACGGGGTTCGGCAGCATCATCAATTCGGTCAACTTGAACACCGCCATCGTGTCGCCCATTACCCCAGTGGGCTCGGGAACGCCGCGCGAGATTCAGCTCGCTTTGCGTTTTGAGTTCTGATGCCAACGGTTCCGCAGGCGGCCAGCGTGGCGGCCTTGCGGATCAATCGAAAACTGCAAATGAGAAGGAGCAAGATATCGATGTTTCGTTCTGCGCGAATTCTCCTGGGCATCCTCCTGCTTTCAGCGGCAGCGGCCGTGGCGTGGTCGCAGGGAACGCCAGATTTCTCGGGCCTATGGAAGCAGGACAACGATCGTTGCCAGCCGAAGCGCAATGGCGACGTCACACTGCACATTGAGCACCGCGACCCGGAGTTCACGGTGGAAACGACGATCTCACGCGCTTCTGCAAGTCCTCGGCACGCGGTGCAGAAGTACACAACCAATGGAATTGTCTCCATTTCGACGGGAACAGACGGTGACGAGTTCCACACATCGGTCGTATGGAAGGATTCCAACCTCAACTTGTCGATCGAGGAACATGAAGACGGCCGCATTCTTCAGTCCAAGGAGACGTGGTCGGTCATTGAGGATAGTGCAACGCTCGAGAGGATCCGCGAGCGCCCGAATGGCGAGAAGCAGACTCTTTTCTTTCGCCGGATCCAGTGAGCTGTTCTGATAGCAAATCCGGATTTGTAAAGGCACGTGACAAATGAAGATCCTGGTTATCGAAGATGATGTGAAGACCGCCACTTTCCTGAAGAAGGGACTGAGCGAGGCTGGGTACGTGGTCGACGTATCAGCCGACGGCCTGGAAGGCTTGCACTTGGCCATGGAACTCGATTTCGACCTCGTTGTTCTGGATGTTATGCTCCCCGGTCTAGAGGGATGGAAGGTGCTGGCTCGCCTGCGCGAGGCGAGCCGGAAGACGTTGGTCCTGATGCTCACAGCGCGCGACGCTGTGCATGAGCGAGTGCATGGCTTTGAGCTGGGAGCGGACGATTATCTGGTTAAGCCGTTCGCATTTTCCGAGCTTCTCGCGCGGGTGCGTTCGTTGCTGCGCCGCTCAATCCCGCGACCTCAGGAAACGATCCGCATGGCCGACCTTGAGATTGACCCGTTGCGCCATCGCGCGACTCGCGCCGGCCTCAAGCTCGACCTCACTTTAAAGGAGTTTCTACTGCTGACTCTGTTGGCGCGGCGCGCCGGCGAGGTTTTGTCGCGGACGCAGATCGCCGAAATGGTCTGGGATATGAACTTCGACAGCGACACAAATATCGTGGACGTAAACGTGCGCAGGCTGCGCAGCAAAGTGGACGATCCCTTCCCCCTCAAGTTGATCCACACCGTGCGCGGCGCCGGCTATGTCCTTGAAGCCGAATCGTAGCGCAGCGGCCGTGACGCGCCTGCGCCGGACTCTGGCATTCCGTCTGACGGCTGCCTACTCGACGACAGGCCTGTTGCTCGTGCTGCTGGCCACAGCGAGTCTCTACATCGTGCTGCGGATCGAGCTCGACAGAAGCACGGAGCTGTTCCTTGCCGACAAGATCCACGTGCTACGCACAATGCTGCGAGAGCGCCCGCAGGACGAGGACGGCCTTCGGGAAGAAATTGAACTGGAGTCGGCAGCGCGCCGATATCAGCAGTTCTACATTCGTCTACTGGATGAACATGGGACGCAAATCCTCACCACCCCCGGCATGGACGAACAGTTGGATCTTACGGAGCTTGCAAATCGAACGAGAAGCCGCCCTGATCGTTCGATTGCGATGACGGGCGCACACGGACGCGCATTCCGGGTTACCAGCACCGCTGCCCCAGTGGGCACACCGCCTGTTCACAGCGATACGATTCAAATCGCCATCGACGTTTCTCAGGAAGAAGAACTGCTGTCTCGCTACCGATTCTGGTTCTGGGCGATCCTGCTGGCCTTGTCCGTTCTGTTCCCCGTGGCAGGATACAGGATCGCGCGGCACGGCATTCACCCTGTCGAAGAGATCGCCGCAACAGCTAGGAGAATCACATCGACGAATCTGCGTGATCGGATCCGGGCGGAAGGCTATCCCTTGGAACTGGCGTCGTTGGCCGGGACCTTCAATGAGATGCTGAACCGGCTCGAAGAATCCTTCGAGCGGATATCGCGATTCTCTGCAGACATCGCGCACGATCTGCGAACACCTGTCAACAACATCCGCGGCGCAGTCGAAGTTGCTCTGGAACGGGCGCGAACCGTCGATGAGTACCGCAACGTGCTGGATTCTTCATTGGAAGAAGTGGTCCGGCTCTCGGAATTGATAGGGGACCTCTTGTTTCTTGCTCGCGCAGAGAGCCCGCTGAAGGAGTTGCACCGGGAACGCGTAAACGTAGGTGCGTTGCTGATCACAGTCCGCGATTATTATGAGGCAGCCGCCGCGAACGTAGGCATTTCGCTCCTCGCGGTCGAAGGCGCGGAGCCGCTCACCTTAGAGCTGAATCGCTCGCTGATGTTGCGGGCGGTGAGCAACCTGGTGTCAAACGCCATTGCGCATACTCCGCCGGACGGCATGGTAACCCTTGCTGCCTCCAGCGACGACGAGGAGATGCGCATCCAGGTCTCCGACACGGGTTCCGGCATTCCGGCCGAAGCACTGCCCAGGGTATTCGATCGATTCTTCCGCGTAGATCCATCACGCTCGAAGAACTCGGGCGGCACGGGACTTGGCTTGGCGATCGTGCAGAGCATTATGACTCTTCATGGCGGCAAGGCAGAAATCACCAGCGAGCTCGGAAACGGAACCTGCGTCACGCTGCGCATTCCTGCCCTCGCGGCAAGATGACCAAACGGTCATTTAGGCATCACGCTGGCGTTCGTCGCTGAGTTCCTTCGGCGATATGTGATCGTTGCCGTGGTTCCCTGACGGTTTATTTGGCAGTATGTCGCCTTGCTTCAACGCAAAGCTGCGAGGGGAACGAGCAGAGAAGGAATCTGCGCATTATGACCTTTCAGACAAAACTGAGTTGTGAAAGACAGGCAGGAGGCAGGCAGTGGGATCACCTGCCTCCTGATGATGCGAGATTTATCTTGACGATCCAACCATCCCCGCCTGTGAAGAGCCGTTCTACTTGCTCTCTGAGGGCGGAGATTGATCGGCTTGCAGCTTCTCGTAGGCCTTGAGCAACTCCGCGCGATTGGCTCGCAGATCGAGCCCGCTGCGGGCGGTTGGGTACAGTTTGTTGCCCATCGTTCCGGCCCACAAAATGCCGTTGTACTTCTCCGCGTCGAGATGGTCTTCGACGGAGAAGTCGAAGCCCCCAGTGTGCTCTGTCCACCAAGCGGCATCGTGAAGCGGCTTCGGATGCTTGAGCAAAGCCGCTCGGTCGTACGCACTTTTTGGGATGGGCAACGTCGTCGAAACCAGGAATGCCGACGGTACCGCCTTATAGCTCCACTCTCTTTGTTCGAGGTCGAAGGCATCGGCCATCGGCTGAGCTAAAGCATCGTTCAGGTTGAGGTGCGGGGTACCGAGCACGTCTTCAATGGTGCGTAGCATGCTGACGGTATTGTAGAAGCTGGAGTCAACGAAACGATGCTTAACATAGGGGCCGACGATAAAGGCAATGCTCCGGTGGGCGTCGACGTGATCACCGCCGTCTTGCGAGTCGTCCTCAATTACGAAGATCAGTGTGTTGTCCTTGTAATTCTTGCTGGTGGCGACACCTTGGATTAACAGGCCGACTGCATAATCGTTATCTGCTTCGTCCAGTTCCGGCGTATTCACGCCATTGATCGACGTGGTGTAATTGCCTGTGTGGTCGTGCATCAGGCGTACCAGCGAAAGGTTGGGAAGGTTGCCTTTGGCGTCGAACTGCTGGAACTCACGATTCCACTCCGTAAAGCGAAAGTAGTCGGGGAAGCTGTTATCGAATCCGCGGTAGTAGATGTCGGTGTAGAGTGCCAAGAATGGGCTGGTGCAAAAAGACACCTGCAAATTATCTGCGAATGGCGTTGGATCCTCGGGAATATTCAATGGGCCGGATGCCGCGGACAGATTGTAGCGAGCCAAATCGATGAAGAATCCGTAGTTGCGAACGGACAGGCCGGCATGGTGCGCGGCGTTCCAGATGTATCCCTCGCCCACCCCACCTTCGGCGCTGTCCGGCGCCGCGACGTTGCCGCTTCCGGGCAAGAGATTGGGATCGGTGCCAATGAGCGGATCCGCTTCCACTCTGGCCACGAAATTCGAAATGCCTACATTCACACCCCGGTTGGTGCCTTCCCCGTTGTCGTTTCCACCGCGGCCGGCATAATTGACCGGAATCTCCTTTTCGATGGTATCCGTGGTGCGCGCCGAGGTCGACCAGGGCCAGCCGTCTCCGCTCACTTCAGAAACATCGAAAAAGTTGTCGAAGTCGACGAAGTCGCTGGCAAGTGCATGGAGATTCGGAGTTATCGATGCCCCAAACTGTGTGATGTCGGGATCTCCGTTGCCTACTCCAAGATCGCCCAGCATCTGATCGTAGGTGCGGTTCTCCTTGATGATGTAGATGACGTGCTGGATTCTCTTGTGCAGTTCAACCATCGTGGTTTTCTGCTGCGGCGTCAACGTTCGAGCGAAATGATTGTTCTGGAGAACCTGCTGGGTAAGGCCGCTCAACTCGTTTGGGGAAGGTATAGGAACGGTCTGGAAGCCGGCTTTGGTCAACTGAAGATCGTACTGGTTCGAGGCGTAGCAGTTGGGAGGCGTGCCTGCTCCGTTCGGCACGGCGTTGTGGCAATACTGCGGGTTGGGTCCGTTGGCGCTCTTTCCGTTCACAATATACAGATGCTTGCCGTCGGCGCTTACGCTAACCGAGTTGGGGTAGAAACCCGTGGGGATCAAGCCTGCCACATAGCTGTTGCTTGCCTCCTTGCTAAGAGAAATCACGGCCACTGCATTCAGCCCGCCGTCGGTGACGTAGAGGCTTCTTCCATCCGGGGAGAGAGCAAGACTGTTCGGATTCGCGCCCTTGTAGCCTTCTTCGTTCCGGAAAAGATCATGGGGCGCGGTCACTTTGATATCACCGATCACTTTGTTTTTGTCGGTGTCGATAACCACGACGGAATCGCTGTTGTCTTGTGCCACGTAGAGAAGCGATTGGTCCTGGTTGAACAGCGAGCGGTTGGGACTGCCAGAAACTTTGATACGAGCCCTCACAGAAGGTGTGCCGGCAATATTGACGACATCGATCTCCCGGTCGCGAACGCAGGAGACGTAGGCAGTGCTGTTGCCCTTGATCGAGACCCAATAGGGGTATTCGCCTCCGGGGACAGGGGCTAGAGACCGGGTCAGCACACCGGGGCGCAGGTCGAGTTCGGAGCTTTTCGCCCAGACCGATCCGCTCTGGTTCAACACGCTGATCGTATCGTTCTCATAGTTCGCAAGCACAATGGCCTGGCCATTCTGCGAGACGGCCAGACCGGCCGCCATGGGATAGGTTTCAAGACCGAGTCCGCCGTAGCTGCTGGTTGCAGGATTGGCCAGAGCCAGGTGACCGAGCGCGATCGGTGTCTGAGCTTCCGACCACACATTGTTCGTGACCCCGAAGATGTGAACGGCATCGTCTTTACCGCCGGCCACGTAAAACTGCTGGCCATTCGGGTTGAAGGCAATGCCGCTGTAGGTGTTGGGCACGGGGAGGGCTTGCTTCTGCACCGCATTGCCACTAGATACATCGAAAATGAAAACAAACTCTGTAGAGTCGACCGGATTGGTATAGCCGGTCTTCGCGCCGACGGTGTAATTCATTTGATTGTAGCCGCTGGTCAGAATCAGAAGGGTCTTACCATCTGGACTGATCGCTGTCGTCACGGCCTGGCCGACAGTGTATTCAGGATTGTCCGCGAGGTGGGGGTTGAGCGGCTGAAAGCGAGCGCCATTGGGAGCGAGTGGACTAATAAGCTGGCCGGTGCTAAGGATTTGCGGCTCACCTGTGTTGGGCTGTGCGGTGGCTGAGTGGACGGCGAACATTACGATGGCAGCGACGATGCTCGCCGCAGGATTCTGTGAAAGAGAACGGCTCCACTGCATCGGGAAAGCCTCCTTGGCTGATTTGTCTTGGACCTCGAGCGGTTTCGTTCGGTTGAGCAACCCAGACAATCGGACTAGACCTCATCGGCCACTCGTGCGTAGAGATCGCTGAGAGTTCCTGCTCAAATCGATTCATGCGTAAAGGGTTCCATGGCTGGGAGCTTTAGCATACCCTCTTTCTCTCAGCACCAACATTCGATCTTGCACAGTCCAGGTTACTGTGTCTTGGGCAATAAGTCGGTTGACGCACATGCCCGGTTGGTGTGCTTGGGCGGCCCGTTACAGGATATTACTGTTTTGGCTCTGCCGAAGCGCAACTCTTGGCATCTCGTTCCTGATTATTATCCGCATCATTGTATGCCATGCATTTTGGTTCGATGAATCCCTGTCCGGTCGCATATTTGCAAAAATTGGTCCAGTGGGGACGCCAAAAATATCGCAGTACGTGACTCTTCCATAACCAACAACGAAGGATGCGCCCGCATCTATTTCTTGCAGGAGTGCTTCAGTTGGAATGATGGTGATAGCAGCCATTCACATCAGTCACCCGCGCTCGGGCAGCTCTGCTTAAATGCGCTAATTAACGACAGACCGACAGACCGCACTAGCCCATATTCCAGGCACAATTGTCTGCCCGTATATTGATGATCACACGAGACGAGTTGTTGTATCAGGCCGCAGATGAGACACCGAGATGTATCATCGTCCGAATGCCCACGCCACCATCAGCGGGAACTCTTCTCGCCAGAATGCGCCACCGTGGGATCCGGCTCGCTCATTCATGACGACATCCGCACCTGCATCGCGCAGCGCGTCCGCCCACCTCCTTGCGTTCCCGAGGAAGAACGGCTCCTGTGTGCCAGCGACAAAGTAGGTGCGCGGAAGCGGACTCGGCATAACGCCAGGCGGCTTATAACCGCCGCCAGGCGAGGCGCAGAAGACCGCACCGTAGACATGTGGATGCCGAAGCCCAAGAGCGAGGGCCAGCTCTCCACCCGCCGAGGCGCCGAATACTGCGGTACGTTTAGTGGGCAACGCCACGCCAAACCGCGACTCCGTCCACCGGCGAACGTCCTCGACGAAGAACTTCTCGTGTGCCGCGAACCGCTCCGGTTCAAACCCCGGTGAGTACTCATGGAGCCGCAGCGTCTCATCGGTCAGCCCATGTACACCGACGATCATTGTGGAGGGTACCTTGGCCTTCTCAAGCAACCGACCCCACTTCGAGATTCTCTGACCGTCGCCGGCGAATACGATTGCTTCGGGCGGGTCCGGTGGGACATATACCGTGACCTGCCGTCCACCGTCGTACTCGAACGTCTCAGTAACAAACTCTCCCGAGGCTGCGCCAGCGGGCTTGGCGGTCGCTCCGTCGGACTCACTTAGCTTTTGGTTGACGTGATTCATGGCCTTGTCTTCGTTTATAGAACTACGATCGCCCCGTTCCGCAGTCCCGTCTGTAAGGAATATAAATGAGATGACCGGGACATCGGATAAATGACTTTATTTACGGCGGCCTGCACTAGAGCTGATCAGTTGCTAGGTCGATCAAGTCCCCTGACGGCATTCCGTGTGGATGACCGCCCAACCGGCAGCCGGCAAACCGTCAGTGACTTTTCGGTTAACGGATACGGTGGACTGACCTTTTCGCGAATCGCAGGCCGGTGTGCGGCCGGAGCGGAACCTTCCTTAGTGAGAAGCCGGCGGCGAAGATCGATCGACAGAATCGGTCGGAATAAAGCGATTTATTTCGCTTGCCGCAGCGTGGGTCCACCTTGTAGGGTTATCGCGTCCAAAACTCCTGCTCCTGGACTGCCTGCTGTTCAGGTGACTGGATTCTGCGACGGAGCTTTCGTTCATGGAATCGGCAACAAGGTCATTTGCAATGAAGAAGTTGGCATTGCTGCTGGCAGCGCTTTTCCTGCCGTTCGTGGGTTCAGCCCAGACGGCTCCGGTGAATGTCACCATTCATGCGTCGAAGACCGGCGCTCCGATCTCGAAATACATCTATGGGCAGTTTTTGGAGCATGGCGGGAACATCGTCAACGAGGGTGTGTGGGCGGAAATGCTGGAGGACCGAAAGTTCTACTATCCGGTCACCTCCAAGCCACCTGCGGAACCACCTGTTCCCGCATGGAGGCGTCGTGGCCCTCGACGTCACTGGACGCCGATCGGCGGGGATGAGTTCATCGCCATGGACGCCGACCATCCTTATACGGGCGATCACACGCCCCGCATCAAGCTCGATGCGAAAGATCCGCGTGGCTTTGCGCAATCGGGGCTTGCAGTGCGCAAAGGGAAAGCGTATACCGGCCGCATCGTGTTGGCAGGCGGTCCAGGCGCGGTGGTGAAAGTGGCCCTGGTCTGGGGCACGGAACCGGGCGATCGGCAGACGGTGACGATTCGAGTCGATGGTTCGGAATACCGGAAGTTTCCGCTCCGATTCCAGGCCCAAGGTGATTCCGACGATGGACGGCTCGAAATTACGGCGACGGGTGCGGGTTCGGTTCATGTGGGTGCGGTATCGCTGATGCCTGCCGACAACGTTGAGGGATTCCGCGCAGAAGTGATCGCAGCTCTCACGCAACTTCACTCCGGTGTCTACAGGTTTCCAGGCGGGAACTTCGTCTCCGCATACGAGTGGCGCAACGGCGTCGGCGAAATGGACAGGCGGCCGCCGATCTACGACCCGGTATGGCATGCCGTGCAGCCGAACGACGTAGGCACGGATGAGTTTCTCACGCTTTGCCGCCTGCTCGGCGTCGATCCCTACATCACGGTCAATGCCGGTTTTGGCGACGCATGGTCGGCGAGGGAACTGGTGGAGTACACCAACGGCGCCATCACCACGCCAATGGGAAAATGGCGCGCAGCCAACGGCCATGCGAAGCCCTACAACGTGAAACTATGGGGCATTGGCAACGAGCCCTGGGGCGATTACCAGATGGGCTCGATGTCGGTTGAGCAGTTTGCTCTAAAGCACGACATGTTCGCCAAGGCGATGCGGCAGGTGGATCCGTCGATCGAACTGATCGCCGCAGGAGCCATGCCCGACGTGATGACCGGAGCCAATCAGTCCAAGCGGATCGACGGCAAGTTCGTACCCGATTATCTTTCCAGCGCAGACTGGAGCGGCTACATGCTGGCCCACTGTCTGGACAACATAGACATGCTCAGCGAGCACTACTACTCGTCGAGCGACATGCACACAGATCTGAAGCTGGAGAAGAAAATCAACATCGGCCCGCAGCCGCTGATCGAATGGGAACGCGCTCCTGCGACGCAGGTCCGGGTCAAATACGAGCACTATCAGGAGTACCTGAAACGAATTCCGGGGCTCAAGGAAAAGCACGTGCCGATTGCCATTGACGAATGGGCTTACATGGGGGGCGGGCCCAACTCGTACAAAGTGGTCCCGGCTTACGCCTGGGCATTCCACGAGATGTTTCGCCACTCGGATCTCTTTCAGCTCGGTGCTTTCACGTTCGCTACCGCCATGATGAGTGAAACCAGAACAGAAGCGGTCTTGAATCCAACCGGCCTTTTGTTCAAGATGTACCGCGATCACTTCGGCGTGATTCCGGTGGAAGTGTCGGGCGACTCGCCGCAGCCGAAGCCACTTTATCCGGCCGGCGGTGACCAGCCCGCGGTGAATCCTGGCAGCGACACTTATCCGCTGGATGTGAGCGCGGCTCTCAGCGAAGATCGGAAGACGCTGACATTCGCGGTGCTCAATCCATCAGACGCCAGACAGAGCTTGAAGCTTGCGGTCGACGGCGTGAAGCTGGGAAGCCAGGGGCGTCTCTGGCAGATGGCTCCTTCAAAAGTGGATGCAGTGGTCGCGGTTGGCAAGACGCCGGAAGTGGCAGTGGAGGAGCATTCTCTCGAATCGGCGCCTGGCACGATCGACGCGCCTCCATTTAGTGTCAGCATCTACTCCTATCCGGTGCAGTAGTGTGCCTCGAGCCGGATTAAGAATGAGGGATTTTGAAATGAGGTCAGGAGCGAAGACGATGAAGTTGGGCTGGATGGTAGTGGTCGGGATGGCCGCGGCAATTGCATCCGGAGTCGCAGCGCAGGTTCAGACCATTGTGCCCCCGGTCGTTCCGGGAGCGAAGCCGGTTACCGTGGTGCACATCAAGGTCCATGGCGCGGCCCTCGAAGGCAATCTGGAAGGGGACGCTGTCGACCGCGACGTGATTGTCTTTTTGCCGCCTGGCTATGGCAAAGAGAAGTCGCGGCGTTATCCGGTTGTGTACGCCCTGCACGGTTATTCGATTGGCGCCGAGCAATGGAGTAGCGAAATCCATGTTCCGCAAACAATCGAGGGGGCATTTGCTCAGGGCGCGAAAGAGATGATCGTGGTGCTGCCGGATTCGAAGACCATTCACAACGGGTCGATGTATTCGAGTTCGGTGACGACCGGTGATTTCGAGAAGTTCATCTCGCATGATGTGGTGGCTTATATCGACGCGCATTACCGGACGATTCCAAACCGTGACAGCCGTGGTTTGGTTGGTCATTCCATGGGCGGATACGGCGCCTCCCGCATCGGCATGAAGCACCCGGAGGTTTTTGGCAGCCTGTACATTATGAGCCCGTGTTGCATGTCGGCGCGTCCTGCCGGTCCAGCGAATCCAGAGTTGGAGAAAACACTGGAAGCCGTGAAGACCGCTGAGGATTCAGCAAAGCTGCCTTTCTTCGCACGCGCCCAGCTTGCGACCGCGGCGGCATGGTCACCCGATCCGAAGAATCCCCCGCTTTATCTCGATTTGCCCATGAAGGACGGCGTTCCTCAGCAGGATGTTCTGGCGAAGTGGCCAGCCAATGCACCTCTGGCGTTCGTGGATCAGTACATAGGAAATCTCAAGCAGTATCGCGCCATTTCCATGGATGTGGGCGACCAGGACGGTTTAAGGATCGATGCCGGCAAGCTGCATGAAATCCTCGATAACTACGGCATCGCGAACAGCTTTACGATCTACCCGGGCACGCACACCAGTGCGGTTGCCGATCGATTCCAGAATCACGTGATACCGTTCTTCAGCAAGAATCTTTGCTTCCAGGCGAACTGTCAGTAGGTAGTTATGAAGAAGGTAGAGGGCTATGTTCGGTTCAACTCTGCGGCGGCTTTCAATCTTAACTATTGGTTTCCTTGTGGTTTCATCTGCCTTGTCTCTCGCGGCTCAATCGCAACAGGGTGCACCTCGAACTATTGTCGTGGACCTGAAAGATTCGACGGGGCCGGTGGATCGCTTCTTCGATTTGTCGGTGGGTTCGGATTTTCCGGGCACACTGATTCGCGATGACAGCCAGGCGCAGCTCAAGTTCACCGTGGATGAACTTGGCTTTCGCTACATCCGTTTTCACGCAATCTTTCACGACGTGTTGGGAACGGTGCAAGTGGAAGATGGGGAGACCGTCTATAACTGGGCAAAGATTGACCAGCTTTATGATGACCTGCTGGCCCGGCACCTCCGGCCGTTTGTCGAGCTCGGCTTCACGCCGAAGGCGCTTGCCACGTCAGAGAACAGCATCTTCTATTGGCATGGCAATACATCGCACCCCAAACCGGAAGGCTGGCATGACCTCATCGACGCCTTCATCCGGCACATTGAGCAGCGCTATGGAAAAGAAGAAGTGCGCAACTGGTTTTTCGAAGTGTGGAATGAGCCCAACCTCTCCGGCTTCTGGGAAGGCGGCGATCAGAAGGCCTACTTCGCGCTCTACGATCTGACTTCGAATACCATCAAGTCCGTTGATCCTGCGCTGCGGGTGGGAGGACCTAGCACTGCCGGCGCAGCTTGGGTTCCCGAGTTTCTTGCCCATGTGAAGCAGAGCGGCGCTCTGGTTGACTTTATAACAACGCACACCTACGGCGTCCAGGGCGGATTTCTCGACGAAGAAGGGAAGAGCGATACAAAGCTCGATTCTTCGCCGGATGCAATCATTGGAGACGTGCGACGCGTTCGCGAGCAGATTTCGGCTTCATCGTTTCCGAAGCTTCCGTTGTACTTCAGCGAGTGGAGCACGAGTTATACGCCGCGCGACTCGGTGCACGACTCCTACATCAGCGCGCCGTACATCCTGACCAAGCTCAAGGCCAGTCAGGGGTTGGCGCAAGGAATGAGCTACTGGACCTACACTGATTTGTTCGAAGAGCCCGGGCCTCCGACAGCGGCATTTCAAGGGGGATTCGGGCTCGTGAACCCGCAGGGCATTCGCAAGCCTGCGTACTTCGCTTACAAGTATCTTCACGCGTTGCAGGGCGACAGCCTCAGGACCAACGATACGCAGGCAATGCTAGCCACCGAGCAGGGAAATCTCGCGGCTGTTATTTGGGATTTCGAACAGCCGGACCAGAAGGTCAGCAATCGACCCTTCTATACAAAGCTGATTCCCAATCGTGCTACTGCGCCGGTTGAGTTCGAAATAACTCATCTGCCGCCGAATGAAGCCTACCGCCTGGAAGTGCATCGCACCGGGTATCACGCGAACGATGCTTACTCTGCATACATCGAGATGGGTTCACCGAAAGAACTAACCGCGGAACAAGTTGCGCATTTGAACGAATTAACGCGCGATCTTGCGGAGACCGACAAGGCTGTGCGAAGCAGTTCTGACGGAAAGATCGAGTTTTCCGTGCCGATGAACAGTAACGACATTGTGCTCATCAAGCTGGAGCGCAATAGGGCAAACAAGTAGAGGACACGTTCACCCGGAGTCTGCCGGGTCAAAAAGGTGCTTCTGTATGATTCGATTTGCAACGCTATTCTCCATTCTTCTCGTTTTGGCAATTGCTCTTTCAATTGGGTCATGCGGCGGTGGAAGCCAGGGAGGTGGGGGGACGCAGTCGAACCCCACCACGCCGACGGTGACCGTCACTCCGGCATCCAGCGGCATTACTACCGCCCAGTCGCTCTCCGTCACCATCGCGGTCTCCGGAGCGAGCGGTACGCCGACCGGCTCGGTGGTTCTATCCAGCGGAACCTATACCTCATCCGCCACTACGCTCAGCGCCGGCTCGGCGTCCATTACGATTCCGGCTGGATCGCTGGCCATGGGCTCCGATACGTTGACCGCCAAGTACACTCCGGACAGCGCCAGTTCCGCGGCCTACAACAGCGCTTCCGGAACCGCTCCGGTTACCGTCACCTCGGCCACAGCCGTCACGGTCAACATCGACACACTTGCCAACCGTCATACGATCAGCCCGTTTGTGTACGGTGGTAATTTCAGCAGCGCTGCGACTGTTTCCGACCTGGGTGCGACGCTTGGCCGCTGGGGTGGGAACGCCACGTCCACCTACAACTGGCAACTGCATACGTACAACGCTGACGCGGACTATTACTTCGAGGACTTCAACACCGGCGGAAACGGAAACGAAAGCGATTCCGTGCAGTTCATCACGGATGTGCAGAATGCCGGAAGCCATCCGTTGACCACCATGGCGACCCTGGGATGGGTGGCACAGAGCGCTGAAATTGCGTCCCCCCCGAACGAGCACTGGAGCTTCTCCGTAGCCAAGTTCGGCGCACAGTGCTCCGTCGATCAATACAACACGGATGCCGGCAACGGCCAAGAAACGGACTGCAAGACGCCCGTGACCACCGTGCCACAAACCGAGGCCTACTATCCGCTGGTCGACACTGCCGGCAACTGCCCGGCGGGAACCACAGATGCAAGCACATGCTTCGACCGGGAGACCTGGGCACAGGCGCTTGCCGCAGCCTTCGGCAACAGTACCTGCGCAGTCCCCTACACGACAATCACTTCTTGCCATTTCTACGACATGGACAACGAAGTCGACATTTGGGGAGGTACGCATCGGGATGTTCATCCCAACCCCTCGGGCTACGACGAGCTTGCCAACATGTTTGAGAATGAGGGATCGGCCCTGAAGACGTGGGATCCGGCCGCGGTGCGCTTCGGTCCGGTGTCGTGCTGCTGGTACTTCTACTGGGCCGGCGCCAACAGCAACGACAGGGCCGCTCACGGTGGAGTGGACTTTTTGCCATGGTGGCTGAACCAGATCTACTGGATGGACCAGATCAACGGCGCGCGGACGCTGGACGTATTCGACATCCACGCCTATGCTGAGGCCAATAATTCGGGTCTAAGCACCGCGCAGCTGCAGGCGATTTCCGCCTCAGTCTATCGCGATTACTGGGATCCGACATATATAAGCACTGCGAGCGACATCACGCAGCCGTATACAACAAGTGTGGAGCCCGATTATTCCACTCCATTCCGCATTCCGCGTATGAAGGCGCTGGTGAATGCGATCTATCCCGGAACACCGCTCTCGTTCACGGAGTGGAGCGCCGCCTTCTATCAGGAGTCGGATTTCTCGACGGCGCTGGGAGATGCAGAAGCCTATGGAATCTTCGGGCGCGAGGGTCTGTCGTTTGCCACGCGCTGGGGTGCGCCAGTACAAGGCAATCCGAACTACCAGGCGCTTAAAATGTATACCAACTACGACGGCGCTCACCACGGATTCGGCACGCTCTCGGTCTCCGATCTGAACAACGGCAATCCGAGTCTTTTTTCCAGCTACGCCGCGCTGAACACGACCGGCACGGTAATGACCATCATGGTTTTGAACGAGGACCCCGCCAACACTGCGCAGGTCACGTTCAACCTGAATGGGTTCAGCCCAACTACCTACGTTGCATACACGCTGTCGTCGACGGCTTCGGGATCCATTGCGGCTTCCAGTTCGACGGCCTGGAATGCGACGCAGAGCTTTGCGCCCTACACCATCACACTTCTGGTGGTGAACGGAAGTGAAGCCTCAACGCCGGCATCGGAGTGGTACCTTAACCCCGATGATCTGATGGTTCCTGCGATCGGCATTGGGAATCTTACCCCCGTAATCATGAACGGTACGGCAAACGTGACTCTCACCTCGGCAGTCTTCGACGCTTACGAGGGTACCCCAGCCTGCAGCGGCGTTTTGGGGCTCGCCAATGCAACCATCACGCCCTTGCTTCCCGGGATGATCGTCGTCAAGCCTGGAAGCACCCCCGGCTTCTGCCACTTTACCGTTACGGGCAGCGATGGCACGGCAACCCAGACCCAGGGCGGATGGATTGTTGTCGGCAACCCCGCCGCCACGCTAACCCAGGCGGGCAACAACCAATCGGGCACCCATGGAATGGCTCTGGCACAGCCCTTGACCGTCACGCTGACTCCCGGCCAGTCCGGAGGCACAAACACCGGCGCAGGCATTCTGTTCACCACCTCGGCAGGAACGCTCTCCAACGGTACAACCAGCGGGACCAGCGTAATAGCCCAGACCAACTCATCAGGGACTGCCTCGGTTACCCTGACGCTGCCTTCGTCCGCTGGAACTGTAACTGTTACCGCGCAGGATCAGTTCGCACTCGGTGGAACTTCGATCCCTTTCACCGAAACTGCCAACTAACTCCCGCAGCAGCTCGACGCGACGCCTCCATGGTATTCATTGCACATGGAGGCGTCGAACAGCTCCAGGTAGTCTTGAAGAAACATCGAACGCTCCGTCGCTCTTTACCGAAGGATGGTTTCTGGCCGAGCCGATTGCTTTTTTACGGATGCACGAGGTCCAGGATCTTGGCATCGGGCTCGGTCCAGGCCGAGGCGCCCGCATGGGTTAACTGATGCTTCGCGTCATCCCAGTGCAGCGTGGTAATGGAGCCCGTACCCTTCTCGTAGGAATACGTGGTTCCGTCGTCGGAGTAGAGCGTGAAGTCCGCGTCCGCTCCCGGGTAGACACGCACGGCCGCAATGGCCTGCGGTAGCTGTGTGCTCAGAACCGGGGTACCCAGCGGCACAATCGACCCTGCTCGCACGAAGAGCGGAATGGTGTCGATTGGCGCGTCCGCGATGATGGTCTGGCCGCCCTTGATTCGTGCATTGGTCCAGTAGTTGTACCAATCGCAACCTGCGGGGAGATAGACCTTGCGGCTGGTTGCCCCCTGTTCCGTGACAGGCGCTACCAGAAACGCGGGCCCGAACATGTATTCATCGCGAATGTCGGCGACATTTGGATCGCCGGGAAAGTCCATAAAGAGCGCGCGCATGAACGGAGCGCCCGTCTGGTAAGAGCGGTAGGCCTGCGAATAGATATAGGGAATTAACCGATATCGCAGCCGCAGATACTTTTCCAGGATCGCTTCGGCTTGCTTGCCATACGACCACACTTCGTTGTGCATTCTCTCGCCGTGTGCCCGCATGACAGGCTGGAAAGCTCCCCACTGGAACCAGCGCACGAATAACTCGGGATAGTCTTCATAGTTACCCACGTTCTCCAGCGCGTCTGAGGAATCGACCAAAGGCTTATGGGCTGCGTGGTAATTGGCGTAGATTTGCGGCGAGAAGAAGCCGGCGATGTCTGTGTCCCAATAAGGCATGCCGCTGGCGGTAAAGTTCAGCCCGGCCGGGATGGAACGCTTCAACATGTCCCACGTTGAGAAAATGTCGCTGGACCAGAAGACCGTCCCGTTTCGCTGCGCTCCCAGGTACGCTGCACGCGCCAGGATCATGACTCTCCGGCTGTCGCCAAAATCTCGCCGGGAACCCTCGTAAACGGAGGCAGTGTGGAACAAGGGATAAGCGTTGTAGTAGCGGGTGCCTGAACCGATCCAGAAGACGTCGTTCGCTGGATCGATATCCGGCTCCGTTTCATCCAGCCAGAGGTAATCAAATCCATAGGGCTTCACATAGCGGTCGCGAATCTTCTCCCAGAACCACCTGGCAGCCTCGGGGTTGGTTGTATCGAGGTTGGGGCCGATCACATCGTGAGCCCATCCGAGGTCCGGCTTTCCATCGGGGGTGTGCACCAGCCAGCCTTTGCTCAGCAGCGTGTCATAGAACTGGGTTCCCTGGGAGTAGTGCGGCCACACGCTGAGGAGGGTGGTTACACCCATGGAGTGAAGCTGCTTATTCATGGCGGCCGGATCGGGCCACCGGGCCGGGTCAAGATCCATTTCACCCTGGCGCGTCATGTTCAGGAAGTCCACCACCAGCACATCCAGTGGTAAATTGCGGTCGCGATATCCCTTGGCGATATTCAGCGCCTGCTCCTGGGTGGGATAGATGGCTTTGCTCTGAATGTAGCCGTAGGTGGCTTTGGGCAGCAGGTGCGTCACCCCGGTAAGCCGGCGATAGCCGGTGTAGATTTCGTCGCTCTTATCGCCGGCAATCACAAAGAAGGAGACGCGGTCGCCGACCTCAGACGACCAGACATTCTGCTGGTTGATGCCGAGATCGATGGTGGTTTTGGAGGGGTTGTCCCAGATAAGGCCGTAGCCGCGGCTCGACACCATGAAAGGAACGCAGACGTTCTCTCCTCCAATTCCGGCGTAATCATGCCAGCATTGAATGCGATGGTCGCGCAGGTCGAGAAACCCTTGCTGCTGCTGGCCGAGGCCGTAATAATGCTCATCTTGAGGCGAGTCAAAAGTGGCGGAAACGCGGTAGCCCGGGCCGTCTTTGCCGCCGTCATCCGCATTCGCAGTCGATGCTGTGGGGCGGTTGGGGAACATGGACCAGCGCCACAGTTCCAGGAGCGGATAGCCCGAGGAAGTGGCTACGGAAATGATGTTGTTGTATGGCCCTTGCCCATTTCCGCCTCCACCAAAGTAGTGATCCCGCAGCGACTGATTCAACGCATCCAGCGGGAAAGAGTGTGGTGTCGGCTGGTTCTCGGGCGCAACACGAATGATCAATCGGCCGGAGCGGATGACGTCATAGCCGTCCAGGTCTCGCTCCTGAGTCCATCCGGTCGTCGAGGGAGTACCCACGATTCCGTATCCAGGGGCTCCGAGCGCCGCCGATTTCGCTGTGCTCAACGTGATGCGAACGATGTTGTCCGCATAAGGCTCCAGCACGATCGTTCTGTCATTTTTTTCAAGCACGAACCTGCCGGCCTGGTCCTGAGCGCCGGCGCCAGCGGCCACCGTCAGCATGATCAGCATGGTTGCGCGTGCGCACAGAGTTCCCTTGAGCGGAGTCCGGCTGGGTCGAAAACCGGGCCATGCAATGGATTCATATCGAGATAAGGTTTGCATCCGCCTTGTACCCCATCGCGCCACGTGGGAATGGCGCCTCTTTCTCTGTGACTGGAGAACACCAAATCGTAGGAGGCTTGTCTTCGCCGTGTCAAACTACGGATGGCGGAACGGAAGGGATCGAGATCTAGGATTGGTCCCTGAACATCGAGTCGTCTGCATGGACACCGGAATGCAACTTCCGCAAGGGGTAGATTGCACCTGCACGCGGAGAGCCTTTTTCAATAGCCATGGACAGCTGCGGCAACGCAGGGAACAGAAATAGAAGGAGCAAATCCCGATGTATCGGGATCGCTCGCTGAATTCTCGATCTCTCCCAGAAGCCCGCGGTCCATGCATTGCAAAAGCAACTGGAGCGCCCCCTCTTTGAACATTTTGGGGTGGCGCAGAGAAGAAATCGGTGTAATATCGGTGATGTTTTCGGGCCAAGAAAGAGGTTCAGACGAGAATAGCGGCGGAGGGATGCGGAGGACTCGATGGCGACGAATGTTCAGATGCAAACTGTGGCAGGAGGTGGAAGGATCTGCTTTCGCGGCGATGACCGCGAACCTTCTGCCATGTTCAGAGCGGGGTTCTTTTCACGAAGGACAAACGGCTCGATCCGATACAACGAGGCTACGCCCGCGCCTTTGCTCATCCGGGAGGAGCATGCTTCGACGTACAAGGTGCAAGGCTTCAAAACCGTGATTGGCAAAACCTTCGATCCAACCGGCATGTCGCCGAGCGAAATTTACGAGCGTACGTTGGATGGCAAATCGCCGAAGGGGATGCATGTCGCCATTGTTCCGCGGACCGCGGATATCGACAGCCCCAGTGCGGTGTGCATCACACCACGTTTCTCGATGGCGATTCTTTTTCCGCCCAAGGCGAATGCGGGCGATCAGAAGGAGTATACGTGGGTCTACGCTGTTTTTGTGCGCGAGCTTTACAACACGCACGCCCAGCAGGTATGCGATGGCCTGACGGCGATCGAAGGCGAGTTGACGGCGCGGGACAAGACTGTGCAAAGCGGCGTGAGCCCCTACGGCGGCGCGGCGTTGCGCGATGCCTACGTGGAAAACGTAGCGCTGTGGCCGCTCTACGCGCAGGAACTGGCCACAAAGAAGATTGAACCGGCCGATATCATCTGCGCCATCCGGGTCAGGCGCACGTGGAAGGGAAAAGACTTCACCTTTGGCTGCGATTACGATCTGCTGAAGAAGACCTTGAAGTTCAATCGCCGCTGCACGGTGGACAAGTCGCAGATCAAGGCGATCAAGGCCTTTCTGAAGGCGGAGCCGGACAACGGGACAACACCGGACCGATCTTCCGGATTTCACAAGGACGACGAGAATACGCGGGTGAGCATCGCGATGACTCATATCAATACGAAGATTCAGGAGATGATGAAGAACCGGCCAGCTCAGGTGGAGGATGAATCGGACGTCTTAGAGGCCGAGTGGGATTGATCACGGCTCAAACTTGACTGGAACGTAGACCTCATAGCCATTGCGCTTGAGCTGATCGGCATTGCGGAGCAGTTGTCCGTCCATCTTGACGTTCTTGAAGACGATTGGAGCCACGTTTGTGCCCATCAGCTCGCCGGGGCGAGTGGCCTTGCCGAAGGTGCAATTCTCGAAAGCGAAATTCGTCAACGGAGCTTTGCCGCCGTCGATGTAGATGTGGCCGCCGTCGTTTTCGAAGGTGGTATTCACAAACTTGAAATCGTCCAGAGTAATGTCGTTGCTCGATCGCGCGCCTGAGGTGTATCCCTTGCCGGTGAAATACGCGGGCGTGAGTTGAATCCAGACGGCAAACTTGTTCTGGTTGGCGACGAAATGCACGTCCTCGAAATGCAGATGATGGATATTCGGGGCACCCCCGTAGCCGATGGCGATGGAAGCGGTATAGCTGTAGACCACAAATCCCTTCACCACGATGTCTTCCACGGTGGCACGCTTGCCGCCGTAGAAGGCAAAGGTGTCGTCCATGGTCATGGCGAAGCCGTCCTGGATGAGGATGTGCTTGCTGTTGCCGGTAAAGTCGTAGGCGTCGTCGTGGTACTGCTGCTTGCGATTGACGATCTTGATATTGGTGGCTGTGAATCCGTCGGTGTCGGTGACGGTGGTGGTCCAATAGGCCGAGCGCAGCAGCAGCAGGCCCTGAAAAGAGATGTTGCGGCAGTTGTTGACGATGTATCCCTTGATTCCCGGGCCGTGCGGATCGTTGACCAGCCCTTCTTCCGATCGCGCCTTGCCGTCGCCGGTGTCGGGTTGGAAGTCGTGCCACAGCCAGGGGTAGCCTTCCATGTCGATGGCGCCCCGGCCCATGAGGCCGGCGTTCTCCACTTTGTTGAAGACGAAAAATGCCTTGAGCGGGCGGGTTCCGGCGGGAGCGGGCGGGGGAGGGTAATCGGCGGCTCTGCGCGAGCCTCGAATGAGGGCTCCTGCATCGACATAGAGTTTGACGTTGCTCTGCATCAGAATCAAGCCGGACAAATAGATTCCGGCAGGAAAAAAGAGGACGCCGCCGCCGCGCCGGGCGGAAACGTCGCGAATCGCCTGGTTGATTTTTTCAGTCTCAAGAGTCTTGCCGGTGTTGTCTACCTTGTAGTCCATAATGTTGACCACATTGGGGTCGCCGAGTTTGGGCGCATTCTTCTCCGGCGGCTCGGCAAAGAGCAGCAAGCCGGGGCTCTGGAAGGTTGGCTCTTCATTGAAGAAGATGACCAGGTAGCGCGGCTGATCGAGGTCGAAGCTGATGGTGTTGCCGCTGATCTGCGGATGAATGCCGTAGGCCAGCGGCCTGATGGAACAGGTGACGATGTTGCGCTCGTTGACCAGCGACGTTATGGTGACGTGGACCTTGCCGGTCATGGCGAAGCTGGCGTGATCCATCCATTGGAACTGGTTGTATGTGGGCAGGCGATGCACGAAGACAGGTTGGCCATCGACGGTCACCTTGTAGGCCAGGCTGGCAGGCGCGCCTGGATAGGGAGGGTAAGGAGTGACCGAGGCGAATGCGGGGGGAATGAGCATGGAGAGCGCCAGGATCAAGCTTGCCGAACCTTTGGATATCATTGCGGTCGCCTCCTTTCGACGCCGGTTCGTTTGTGCGCTGTTGGGTTCCGGTTGCGGGTCGCATCCATTGTACGTTTGGCGAGCGGGGCGATTTCGCAGCGTCCCTCCAGGGCGCAGTCGTTTATCCGCGCCGGTTCCCAGCGTTCCGTCCGCCATCGCGGACTTCATGCTGGGCTATTCTCTTCCTCTCCCTCCGTGAGGGGAATGCAACCGGCGGTGCATGGTAGAAAGGTAAGTTGTGGGATGGGCGTGGGAGTTGTTGCCTGGCCCATGCTGCACCGCAAGCGAATAGCTGCTTATGGAGACCGATGTCTAACCCCGTCAAAGTCCTGATTGTCGAAGATGAGCCGCACGCGCTGATGGGGCTGGCAGAGTTGATCTCCGGATGGGGATATCGGACGGAGACCGCGCGCGACGGCCTGGAGGGATGGGAGAAGGCGCGCGCATGGGACCCGGGAATCGTGGTGACCGACTTGAAGATGCCGCGGATGGATGGCATCGGTCTGCTGACCAAGCTGAACGAAGAGGGCGCGGGGCTCAACTCGAACCTGGCCGTGGTGGTGCTGACGGCGATGGGTTCGATTGAGCTGGCTGTCGACGCGATGAAGCTGGGCGCATACGACTTTTTGCAAAAGCCGGTGGACGCGACGCGGCTGCGCACGATCCTGGCAAACGCTACGCGGCAGCGCGAGACGGAGATTGAGCTGGAAGTGGTACGGCGGCGGCTGCGCGAAACCGGCGTGCTGGGCGGGCTGGTTGGCAATTCCAAGGCCATGCGCGAGATTTTCGGATTGATCGAGCAGATTGCTTCGTCGAACGTGTCGGTGCTGATCACGGGCGAAAGCGGGACAGGCAAGGAACTGGTGGCACGGACGCTGCACACGCTAAGCGCGCGCAAGTCGAGGCCGTTTGTGGCGGTGAACTGCGCGGCAATTCCGGAGACGCTGATCGAGAGCGAGATCTTCGGTCACGAGAAGGGCGCTTTTACGGGAGCAGTGGAGCGGCGAGCGGGCTGCTTTGAACTGGCTTCCGGGGGCACACTGCTGCTGGACGAATTGGCAGAGATGCCGGCAGGTACCCAGGCCAAGCTGCTGCGGGTGCTGGAAGAGCGGAAGCTGCGCCGGCTGGGAGCTCGGACCGAGCAGGACGTGGACGTCCGGGTGCTGGCAGCCACCAATCGCGATCCCGACAAAGCAGTTGCCGAGGGGCAACTGCGATCTGACCTGTATTACCGGCTGAATGTCTTCCACATTGCGATGCCTCCGCTGCGCCAGCACATGGAAGACCTGCCGGCGATGGCGGATGTGATGATTGCGGAGATGAATCAGAAGCACACCCGGAGAGTCTCGGGGCTGGCGCCGTCGATGCTGGACCGGTTGATGACCTACGACTGGCCAGGAAATGCGCGCGAGCTGCGCAACACGATTGAGCGAGCGGTGGTGCTTTGTCCGGACGGAGCGCCGCTCGATGTGGGGCACCTGCCGCCCGGATTCGGCAAGGCACAGCAGGTCGCGGCACAGGCCGCCGATGCCAGCATTGTTGAGGTGCGGGTGGGAACGACAGTGGACGCTGCCGAGCGGGCGCTTATTGTTCGAACTCTTGACGCGACGGGGCAGAACAAGACGCGCGCGGCCGAAATCCTGGGGGTGAGCCTGAAGACACTGCACAACAAGCTGAAGGAATACAGCCGAATGTCTGGGGACTAGTGGGGTTCAGCCATGCGCCTGAAGACCAAACTCGTTCTGGCCATCACCACCCTGGTGTTTTTCATTTCGGGGTTGCTGTCGCTGGTCTATATGTTTCAACTTCTTCACTCTGCCGTGCAGCAATCCTATGAGACCAACCGCATGGTTGCCAGCATGGTGCAATTGGCGGTGCACAATGCGCTGAAAACCGGATTGAGCGATCAAACAGTGGACCCCAACAATCCGGCCCAGTTGCGTAACCTGGCGGCTGAGGCGGTGCGCAACAACGAAGCGGTGCAGGAAGTGGTTGAATCGGTCAACCGCTACTCGCTCACGGTGTACGACATCAATATCGGCGACAGCCAGTCGATTACGCTGCTCAGCACCAATCCCGACAACGAAGGCAAACCTCTGCCTCTTCGGCCGAATTACGAGCAGTTGCGCGATGCCAACCCGATCCAGTTGATGAAGCAGGTTTTTGGCCAGCCCAAAGTGTTTGACGTGGTGGTTCCTTTGGAGCGCAACGGCGAGCCGTTTGTGACGGTTCACGTGGGAGTGCGGACGACGCTGCTGCGTGCCTTCTATGCGCCCCGGCTTCAAGACGCGCTTGAGCTCATGGGCTTTGTGTTGGGAACCGCGCTGCTGGTGGCTTTTCTGCTCAGCAACTTCGCGCTTCGGCCCCTGGAGCAGATCAACTTGCAACTAGATTTGTTGAACGGGCCGAGCGAGGTGGCGCTAGAGGAGGAGAAAACACGGCGACGCGACATGGCCGTCAGCGTCTCGCACAAGATCGAGCGCTTTGGCCAGCGAATGCGTAATGTCCAGGAAGTGTTCTCCGCGTTGAAGGAGAATTTGGATCAGATTCTCGGGAATTTGCAGGACGGAATCCTCCTTTTCACCGGGGACGGACGGGCGGTACTGGTGTCGGAGGCTGCGGGGCGATTTCTGAATATGGAACGGGACAACATCCTGGGGCTGCAAGCGCGGGAGATCTTCGACCGCTCGACCGTGCTTGGCCGCACGCTTTGCGAGGCTTTCGATGCCGGTGTCACGCTGATTCAGGAAGAAGTTCTCACGGAAACTGGAAGACGTGTGCAGGCTTCGCTGGATTTCATCTTCGACGACAAGACGAGCCAGGGACTGGGCGCGCTGCTGACGTTGCACGACCTGGAATCTGCCGAGGCGATCGAGTCGGAACTGGAGCTTTCCCGGCGCATGGCGGCAATTGGCCGGCTGACTTCCGGCGTGGGGCATGAAGTGAAGAACCCCATCAACGCTATCGTGGTGCACGTGGAGTTGCTGAAGAGCAAATTGACGGGCGCCGGGGTGCCTGCCACCCGGCATCTGGAGATCATTGAGGCGGAGATCCATCGCCTGGACCGGGTGGTGCAGCTGCTGGTGGATTTCAGCCGGCCGGTGGAACTGCGCCTGCGCGAGCAAGATCTGCGCGAGGTGATCGACGATGTGCTGGTGCTTTCCGCAGCGGAGCTATCCACGCACAATGTAACCCTGGAAAGTCACCTGCCGGCGAGACCGCTGCTGGTCAATATCGACGCCGACCTGCTCAAGCAGGCGGCCCTGAATGTGATTCAGAATGGAGCCCAGTCTATGCCCGGCGGGGGAATGCTGCGCGTGGTCCTGGAGGAACAGCGCAAATTTGCCCTGCTTCGCATCGCCGATCAGGGCCCTGGCATTCCAGAGGAGATTCGAGAAAAGATTTTCGATTTGTATTTCACCACCAAGGCCGGGGGAAGCGGCATTGGCCTGGCGATGACGTATAGGATTGTTCAGTTGCACTATGGAAGCATAGAAGTACAATCGAACCCAGGGGGGGGAACTGAGTTTCTGTTGCGCATTCCACTCTCTGCGACGGAATGGGGTCGCCGGCATTTGCAGCCGGCAATCGCGCACAACGAGGAAGGGCTTTCAGGATGAACATGCGTGCCAGGAACGCTACGTGGCTGCTGCCCTTCTTCCTGACCGGCTGCTTTCACTTTCACAAGGCACAAACCCAGCAGGATCAGTTTTTTGCCCCGCCGCTTGCAAACCTCCCCAAGCCTCCGCTGCTTCATCCTGACCTTTCGGACGAGGCATTGGTCATTCCCAGCCAGCCGCTGGCGACCGACGTCGACATGGAGCAGGAACCCGTACCACCAGCCAGACACCGGAGGGCGGCCAAGCCGGTGCAGCAAGCTGCCAATACTCCTCCTGAGCCTGCGGAAACCCCTGGGGTCAGCGCGATTGGCCAACTTTCTTCCGGCGAGCCTCCTGACCTGCGGCAAGAAACCTCAGACTTGATTGTGGCAACGGAACGCGGGCTGAACGGCCTGAGCCGAAGGCTGAGCGGCCAAGAACAAAAGACAGCTGGTCAGATCAAGGAGTATCTGAAACAGGCCAGAGAGGCATTGATCTCCGGCGATGTGGACGGGGCGCACACTTTGGCTGCCAAGGCCAAAGTGCTGCTGAACGAACTAAACCAGTAGGCTGCGGATCGAGGCTAACTATCGAGACTTCTGAGGCCAAATAGGCTGAGCCCAAATGGGCGCGGCCTGATTGCCAATTTCGGCGCGGAGTTTTCGACTTTACCCGGTAGAAAGTACACAACGCTAAAAAATCTACATGGCCGCGGGCCTCTCGCGGCTGCACCGGCGCAGCCGTGGGGAATCCGGGCCGATCATTAAATCTTTAAATATGAATAACATAGGTTCTTCGTACGCGACGCGCCCGCTTTGGCACGCCTGTTGCTATTCCTTGTAGCGAGCGGACAGGACAGCTCACCTCGCAGATCCGCGTCGGACTGCGAAACAAGAGCGGCGAGGTAATCCAATTCATGAAGAGCAGAATCACAAATTTGACCCCATCTCCAAGCCAGCTAGCGGTAATTCTGCTGGCATCTGCGCTTGGAATACCGGCATTGGCCCAGCAAGACCAGACCACCGGAACTCCGCAAAGCACTCCTCCCTCTACATCGCAGCAGCAGACCTCCGCCACGACCCCGATCACTCCCGCGAAGGAGGGGTTCTGGGGGCGCGTGAACCCCTGGGCTCGCAAGAAGTGGGTAAAGAAGCAGACCGATCCCATCAATGACCGGCTCACGGAATTGGACGGCGTTAACGCCAAGAACGCGAAGGATATTCAGGACGTAGATGCCCGTGCGCAGGCCGGCATCCGCCAGGCGCAATCGGCGGCTGACGCCGCCAACCAGACAGCTACTGCAGCCGGAAACCAAGCCCAGCAGGCGAGCATGACGGCGCAGGGTGCGTCCAGCCATGTGGATCAGTTGAACGGAACAGTCAATGGGCTAGACCAGTACAAACAAGTTACGGAAGCTGAAGTGAAATTCCGCGGCGGTCAGCCGATTCTCTCCGCCGATGCCAAGAAGCAACTCGATGACCTTGCTACCACCGTAAATGGTCAGCACGGCTACATTCTTGAGGTAGAAGCACACTCTCCGCTGGCAGGCAGCGCGGGCATTCAAAGCTCCGCGCGTTTGGCCGAAGCGGTCAAGCGCTACCTCGTAACAGAACACGACATTCCCGTCTACCGGATGCATGCGGTGGCTCTTGGAAATGCACAAAGCGCCGACGCAGCAAGCCAGGATGAAACTGGCAAGCCGCAGCGCGTGCGCGTGAGCTCAGTGCATGTCCGGTTGATGGAAAACAGTTTGGCGGCCCAGGGAGCCGCACCACCCCAGGGTGCTGCCTCCTCGACCGGTGCGGAGCGGCCATAAAGCCGCAGCCCTCCCCAAGGCGTTTCCGCTCCGACGGCCCCTAGGTCGTCCGGCCGCCAATTAAGCTCTCACACGAGAGAACCAAGGCAACCTGGCCCCCGTTTATGACGGGGGCCGATTTTTGATCTGTGGATGCATTGTTGGCCTCTTTCAAACTCGAATGGCCCTTCCGCACGCCCCAATCTGAACGGATATTGAATGAGAAACGGCTATTTTGGGACCTAGCATTTGAGCAAAATCGTCTGCGAGACCTGCAGAGCGGGAAGGTTACATTGGTGGGATTGTGTGGGATCTGGGATCTTTCTATACCATTCATGAGATACGTAAACAGACTGTTCTCTTGAATTTGGATTCCACAAAAACCAATGCTGTACTTTGGATAGGGAGTGAAAGCATGCGTTTGAAGACCTTCGTTGTGGCGTTGGCCGTCAGCTCGGCAGTGCCGCTGTTCTCCCAGGTTGTTCCATCGGCGACTGAAAATCGCTTACAACTCAAGATCGGCGCGGGATTCTCCGATTACTACGGTGATTTGGGTAACGGGTGGCTTATCGGCGGCGCCTTGTGGATCGATGGCGTTCCACCGCACCTGCCGCGGGCTCTGTATGGTCTGGGTCTTGAGGTAGAGGCGCGTGGCGTCCAAGCCAATAAGAATTCGCCGACCGAATACGGAGTTTTTCGTCAAGCGACTCTAGGTGGAGGAGCAACTTACACCTGGCATCACTACCGTACTTTTCGTCCGTATGCGAAGTTCATCGTCAGCCTGGCCGGGCAGAACTTCAACATAGGGGACAAGGGATTTCACCACGATTCCCAGGTGGCCTATGCACCGGGAGGCGGGGTCGACTACGCCGTCACGCGCAATCTATGGGTCCGCGCCGACTACGAATACCAGATTTGGCCGGATGCATTCGGCGTTCCCAATTGGTATCTTGATCCCCAAGGCTTCAGCGTGGGCTTGTTATGGGATTTCAGACCGTTGCGCGAGCGTTGAGGGTTCGTCCCTAAGAATTCAGGACGCAGAAAAGGGCCGATCCCAAACGGGATCGGC
>JBKQNU010000112.1:0-57088 GCA_052145815.1 Occallatibacter sp. | reverse complement strand
ACAGCCCCAGCGCAAACTTGACGCGCAGAACTCGCCGCGCCGCTTCGTCAACCACTGACTCGGGAATCTTGCCCGAGCGCACCTGGGCCGCAATCACCGTGCCGTAGAGATTACCCTCCATGTCACTGTCTACCCCGGCTTCCAGAGCCTTCCGAGCCACCGTCGGTCCATCGCCGATGGAGTGGTTGACCAGTTCGCCCACCGCGCCCCAGTCGGAGACCACAAAGCCGTCGAAGCCCCATTCCTTGCGCAGAACCTGCGTAAGTATGAAGGGGTTGGCGCTCGCGGGAACGCCATTGATCGAGTTGAACGAGCTCATCAGCGTGGCCGCACCGGCTTCTACGGCCGCGTGGTACGGCTCCAGGTACACCTGCCGCAGCGTGATCTCGCTCATGTCCACCGCGTTGTAGTCGCGTCCTGCAATGGCCGCACCGTAGGCCGCAAAGTGCTTCACGCAAGCGGCCACCGAATCGGGTTTCGATAAATCGTCCTGCTGGTAGCCCTTCACAAAGGCGCGCGCCATGGCCGAACCCAGGTAAGGGTCTTCGCCACTGGACTCAACGATGCGTCCCCAGCGCGGGTCGCGCGCAATGTCCACCATCGGCGAAAACACCCATGCAATCCCATCGGCGCGAGCCTCTTTAGCCCCGTAGCGCGCCACCGTCTCGGCGGCCTCGGGGTCGAAACTGGCCGCGATGGCAAGCGGCACCGGAAAAGTGGTGCGATGGCCATGGATCACGTCCTGGCCGAAGAGAATGGGAATGTGCCGCCGCGATTTCTCTACGGCGATGTGCTGGTAATGGTTAGTCGCCTTAGCAGTCACCACGTTCAGAAGCGACCCCACCTGCCCCTTAGCCGCCAGTTCGTCATACTTGAGGTTAGAGGCGTTAGGCCCGGTGGCATTGCCCACATTGAACTGCACCAGTTGGCCGATCTTTTCGTCCAGCGTCATCTTCTTGAGCAGCGCTTCCACGCGCAAATTGAGCTCCTTTGAGGCCAATTGAGGATTGGGAGTGGGGTCGGTTTGTGGCCAGGCTGAGAGACAGCCGAGAACGACGAGAAGATGCAGCCCAACTGATCTATATGCGGAGAAATTCATGGCTGGGTCATGATAAACCGAACGATGAACCCCTGTCGGCATCCCCGGCTTGCCGCGGGCCACTGATCGCCAACTGCCGGTAGCCGGAACGCCGGACGATACTCTAGTCTTGGCATTGACACGCATGTTCCGATTCTTCGCACATCTCCGCAGCGCCGCCCTTCAGGCCCTGGCCAACGACGTCTTCAACACCGCCAAAGCCGTGGCCTACTCCGGCATGCTCCTCCTTTTCCCCGCCTTGCTGGTGGTGACCACGCTGCTGGCGCAGGTGCCGGAGGGTAGCACGCTGGTGGGCGCGATCCGCAATGCCTTCGAGCAGGTTCTGCCCGCCGACTCGATGGACCTGCTGCAGTCCTACGTGCTGAGCCAGAGCTTCCATCCCACCCGGGTGATCGTATCCGCGGGCACGCTCAGCGTATTCGCCGGACTGGGCATGATGCTGTCGCTCATGGAAGGTTTTCGCCGCGCCTACCGTCTACCCATGAGCGACTGGAGCTTCTGGGGCCGGCGGCTGCGCGCCCTGCTGCTTGTGCCCATTGCGCTCGTGCCCCTGTCGCTGGCCACGCTGGTCGTGGTCTTCGGTCACCAGATCGAGGCTTGGATGATCCAAAACGCCGATCACGAATTGCGCCATATCGTGCTCGTTTTCTGGCGCTTCGTCCGGCTGTCCATCGCGCTGCTCACCAGCATCTCGGTACTCTGCGCTGTCTACCACTTCGGCACGCGGCGCAAGGAACACTGGTTGTGGGTAACTCCCGGAGCAATCACCGGAACGCTACTCTGGTTCCCTTCCACGCTGGCCTTCGGATGGTACGTGACCCGCATTGCCGACTACCGCATGTTTTACGGCTCCTTTGGCGCCGGCATCGCCACCCTCATATGGCTCTACATCACCGCCGTCAGCGTGCTGCTGGGCGCGGAGTTGAACGGCGCTCTCTTTCGGGAACGCCAGGCGCGGATTTCCGTTTCCGGCTAATTCGATTCGGATTTCCCTGTCTGTGACAAGTCGCACCGACGATTGAAGGCAGTCTGTCGGAAGATGGATGATGGCAGGTCTGGCCTGACCCCACGTGTACAATGAAGCTGCCTCCTGACCACTGTCCTTTGTACTCAAACTACCCTTGATTTCCTGGAGCTTTCTCAAATGGCATTCGAACTGAGTCTGACCGATTCCCCATCCCAACGTCGCGCAAAGATTGTCGCCACCCTTGGACCGGCCTCCAACACCGAGCCGGTCTTTCGCGAGCTGGTGCGCGCCGGCGTGGATGTGGCGCGTCTCAATTTCTCGCACGGCTCGCACGAGGAGAAGCTGGCCCTGATCCAGATGATCCGCAAGGTAAGCCGCGAGGAGCGCAAGCCGCTCTGTATCATGGGCGATCTGCAGGGTCCCAAGATTCGCACCTCCAAGCTGAAAGATCACCAGGCGGTGATGCTCAAAGCCGGCCAGAAGCTTACCATCACGCCGCGCGATGTTCCCGGCACGGCCAACCTGGTGGGTACCACCTTCGCTACCCTGGCTGAAAACGTCGAGCAGGGTTCACGCATCCTGCTCAACGACGGCCTCATCGAGTTGCGCGTCCACGAAGTGGATGGAAACGACGTAGTTTGCGACATCCTTAACGGCGGTATGCTGGGTGAGCACAAGGGCATCAATCTTCCCGGCATCCCGGTGCGCGTCCCCTCTCTGACCGACAAAGACTCCGCTGACCTGGAATTCGCGCTCAAAAACGGCGTGGACGCGATTGCCGTTTCCTTTGTTCGCACCGCCGAAGATGTGCGCCTGGTGCGCAATCGCGTCTCTGCCTACGGCGGAGAAACATGGATCATCGCCAAACTGGAAAAGCCCCAGGCCATCGAACACCTTGACGCCATTCTCACCGTTGCCGACGGCATCATGGTTGCGCGCGGCGATCTGGGCGTGGAGGTCCCACCGGAAAAGGTCCCGGCCATTCAGAAACACATCATCCGCCGCGCCACCGAGTTCCGCAAGCCTGTGATCACGGCGACGCAGATGCTCGAATCGATGATCGAAAACCCGCGCCCCACGCGCGCCGAAGTCTCCGACGTGGCCAATGCAGTCTATGACGGAACAGATGCGGTCATGCTCTCCGGTGAGTCAGCCGTAGGCAAATACCCCGTCGAAGCCGTCTCCATGATGGCCCGCATTGTGGCCGACGCCGAACGCCATATCAAGGAACAGAGCTACGACGAATCCCGGGAGCGGCGCAGCCATCTCTCCATTGCCGAGACTATCTGCGAAGCAACGGCCCACGCCGCCGACGACCTCGACCTGCGCGGCATTGCGCTGTTCACCGAGTCCGGCGTGACCGCCCGGCAGCTTTCGAAGTACCATCCCGCGTCGCCCATCTTTGCGCTCAGCCCGGTCGAAGTCACCATCAACCGCCTAAGCCTGCTGTGGGGCACAACGCCCATTCGCTGCCCCAAGGTCAGCACCACCGAGGCGCTTGTGGAGGTGGCCGAAAACCTGCTCGAACAAGGCGGTTATGTCCGCCCGCGCGAGGTCATTGCCATCGTTGCGGGAACGCGCACCAAGTCCGGTTCGACAAACTTCCTTCGTCTCCACGTAATGGGCGAGCACAGCATGGAAGGTGTGCGCTTCTTTGCCCACAAGGAAGAAGAGCCCGCTCCGCCCGCCGAAGAAGCTGCCCGGACCAAGCGCCCCGCACCCAAAGCCGCGCCAAAAAAGAAGTAACCCACTCCCGCAGTTGAAAGAAAAACGCCACTCCGAAAAAGGGGTGGCGTTCTTGTTGCAATGAACAGATTACTGGGTGCCCCAGAGCCTGTCCTGAGCCTGCCGAAGATCTCGCTTTTGAGACCTGGAAACCTTGAACGCCAGGCGCGCAAGCGCCATCCGACCCACCGCAGGTGGTTATTTCGCCGCCAACTGCCGCAGGACATACTGCAGAATCCCGCCGTGTTCGAAGTACTCGGTCTCCTGCGGCGTGTCGATCCGCACCTTGGCGTCGAACTCCTTCACCGAGCCATCGCCCGCAGTTGCCTTGACTTTTTGCGTCCGTCCGCCGGCGAATTTGCTGTCGAGCAACGCGGTGAGCCCGGCAAAGTCGTAGACCTCCTCACCGGTCAGGCCGAGCGACTCTGCATTTTCACCGTCCGCGAACTGCAAAGGCAGAATCCCCATGCCAACAAGGTTCGAGCGATGAATGCGCTCGAAGCTTTCTGCGATAACCGCCTTCACGCCCAGCAGGTTCGGCCCTTTGGCTGCCCAGTCGCGCGAAGAGCCCGAACCGTATTCCTTGCCGGCAAGAATCACCAGCGGCACCCCGCGCTCAGCGTACTTCACGCTGGCGTCGAAGATGGACATGGCTTCGCCTTCGGGCAAAAGCCGCGTGACGCCGCCTTCGGTGCCGGGAGCCAGCTTGTTGCGCAGGCGTACGTTGGCGAAAGTCCCGCGCACCATCACTTCGTGGTTGCCGCGCCGCGAGCCATAGCTGTTGAAGTCGGCCGGCTTCACGCCATGTTCCGCGAGATACTTCCCCGCCGGTCCATTCGCCTTGATGTTGCCTGCCGGTGAAATGTGATCCGTGGTGACGGAGTCGCCCAGCACCGCAAGTACCCGCGCGCCCAGAATGTCCGTGACCGGCGCGGGAGTCTTGGTGATGCCGTCGAAGTAAGGCGCCTTGCGGATGTAAGTCGAGTCCGGCTCCCACCGGTAGACGTCTCCGGTGGGGAAACTCAGCCCCTGCCAGTTAGCGTCGCCCAGGCTCACCGTCGCGTACTCGCGGCGGAAGCTCTCGCTGCTGAGGCCCTTTTCGATGGCCGCGGCGACCTCTGCCTGCGTCGGCCAGATGTCTTTCAGATAGACCGGCTGCCCGGCCTCGTCCGTACCCAGCGGATCGGTGTCGAAGTTGTGGCCGATCTTTCCTGCCAGCGCGTAGGCGACCACCAGCGGCGGGCTCATCAGGTAATTTGCGCGCACGTCCACGTTGACGCGTCCCTCAAAGTTGCGGTTGCCGCTGAGCACGCTGACAGCAACCAGGCCGTGCTCGTCGATGCTCTTCGAAACATCCGTAGGCAGCGGGCCGGAGTTGCCGATGCAGGTGGTGCAGCCGTAGCCCACCACGTTGAAGCGCAGCTTTTCAAGGTACGGGAGCAGTCCGGCTTTTGCATAGTAGTCGGTGACCACACGGGAACCGGGCGCGAGAGACGTCTTCACCCACGGCGGCACGGCGAGGCCTTTTTCCACTGCCTTCTTGGCCAGAATTCCCGCAGCCACCATGACCGATGGGTTCGACGTATTGGTGCAACTGGTGATGGCAGCGATGACGACAGACCCATGATCGAGATACGTATCGGGATCGACGCCAAATCGCTCTTTGACCGTCGTCATTACCTGAATCGCCTTGTCATCCTGAGCGACCGAAGCGGTAGCGGAGGAAGTCGAAGGATCTGCGGTTGCTCCTCTTAAGGCCGAATCAGCAACTGCCGCTCGTTTCCACGCCACCGCAGTGCGCGTCCCCAGCGACTTGGCTGAGGGCGCAAGCAGCGTCGGCAGTTGCTGCGCGAAGCTGGCAGCCGCGTCCTTCAGCAGCACACGATCCTGCGGCCGCTTAGGCCCGGCCACGCTCGGTTCCACCGTAGCCAAGTCGAGTTCGAGTGTCTGCGTGTAATCGGCTTCCGCGGAGTTCGCCGTGTGGAACAAGCCCTGCTCTTTATAGTAGGCCTCAACCAGCGCAATCTGCTCTTCGCTGCGGCCGGTGAGACGCAGATAGCGAATCGTCTCCGCGTCAACCGGAAAGATGCCGCAAGTGGCGCCATACTCGGGAGCCATGTTGCTGATGGTGGCGCGGTCAGCCAGGGGCAGCTCCGCGATTCCCGGCCCGTAGAATTCGACGAACTTTCCGACGACACCCAGTTTGCGCAACGCCTGCGTGACGGTGAGCACCAAGTCGGTGGCCGTCGCGCCCTCGCGCAGTTTGCCGGTGAGCTTGTAGCCCACCACCTGCGGAACCAGCATGGAGACAGGCTGCCCCAGCATAGCCGCTTCGGCCTCGATTCCACCCACGCCCCAGCCCAGCACGCCCAGGCCGTTAATCATTGTGGTGTGCGAATCAGTGCCGACCACCGTGTCAGGGTAGGCGAACAACTCCCCATCGATCTCCGTTGTAAACACGACACGCGCCAGGTATTCGAGATTCACTTGGTGGCAGATTCCCATGCCCGGAGGCACGGCGGAGAAGTTGCGGAACGCTGTCTGGCCCCACTTCAGGAAGGCATAGCGCTCGCGGTTGCGCTGGAACTCAAGCAGGGTGTTGGCGTCAAATGCGCCTGGGGTGCCAAACTCATCTACCTGGACCGAGTGGTCAATGACCAGTTCGGCGGGAACGAGAGGATTCACGCGCTCCGGATCGCCGCCCAGGGTCTTGATCGCATCGCGCATGGCGCCCAGGTCGACGACCGCGGGAACTCCCGTAAAGTCCTGCATCAGCACCCGTGCGGGCATGTAGGCAATCTCTCGGCTGGGCTCAGCCTTGGCGTCCCAGTTGGCCAGGAAGGTAATGTCGGCGGCGGTCACGTTCACGCCATCTTCGCGGCGCAGCAGGTTCTCAAGCAGAATCTTCAAGCTGAAGGGCAGCCGGCTCAGGTCAAAGCCACGGTCAAAAAGCGCTGGAAGCCGGATGATCGTATACGAATGGTTGCCGGAAGCTAGCGTAGCCCGGCTGGCAAAGCTGTTCATGGGAGGAGGCCTTTCTATCCGCACCCAGGCGGATGACTCTCAAATTCTATTCGTCGAATCCGGCCCGCGGCGAGATTGCCAATCGCCTGGACGCAAAGCGTCCGGCAAGGGCCGGAAGAATCTTGTTGTCGATCAGATTACTCAGCGGGAAAGTCGCCGTCCACGGTCGTGGCGGCCGCGGCGGAATCGCCTGGCCAGCGGCGTCGAGGAAACGCGGACTGCGGAACGGCTAAACATGGCGTACTACGGGAATTCTACCGCGAAGAACTTCGCTGTGGAAGGATTTTCAGCCCGAAGCAGCACACTTCTACGCTGGCAATAAATCGCTCGCTGCCTGTGCCGTGCAACCCAAAGAGTAAACCAGCCTATCCTGAACACCGGGCTCAAACCGAAACTAACCCTGGGAATTGGCCAGCCGGCCGCACCCGCAGAACCGAGCCAGATCATTCCAAGATTGACAGCCACAATCGGTCCCAAATTGAGCCATCTGTCTCCCCGCGCGAGGCTGCCTCTATACTGATGTTGCGATGTCTTCCCCTGGCCAGGAATTGCCGCAATCGAACTATTGGGTCGGCTTCCAGGGGTTGTACCAACGATTCTATGCCTGGTTGCTGCGGCGCATGCCCACGGAGCGGCAGCGTCTGCTCGCCGTCACCATCCTGGCCGGCGCGCTGTGCGGGCTTGCGGCTGTGGCCTTTCACCTGAGCATCCAGGGCCTTGAGGCGCTGCTGATTGACCGCGCCAACTCCGCACCCGGCTATAGCTGGATCTTCTGGACAATTCTCTGCCCCACCGTGGGCGGCGTAGTGGCTGGCGTCGGACTCACCTACTTTGCCCCGGCCGCGGCAGGCAGCGGCATTCCCCAGGTCAAGGTGGCGTATACCCTCCGCTCCGGCTACGTGACGGTGCGCGAGACCATCGGCAAGTTTGTGCTGTGCGCCTTGCAGATCGGCTCCGGCGCCTCGCTCGGCCTGGAAGGACCTACCGTGCAAGTTTGCGCGGGCGTCAGCAGCATTCTCGCAAGGATAGCCCGGCTGAGCCCCAAAAACGCCCGGCGCATGGCCTCAGTCGGCATGGCTGCGGGCATCGCCGCGGCCTTCAACGCGCCCATTGCTGCTGTCACCTTCACCCTGGAAGAGCTGGTCGGCGATCTGGACCAGACCATGCTCTCCGGCGTCATTGTGGCCGCCGCACTCTCCGCTGTGGTGGAGCACTCCATCCTCGGCTCCAACCCCGTCTTTCACGTGAATGCCTACTACACGCTGGGTAAGGCCGAATCTTTGATCTGGTACGCGCTGCTTGGCCTGCTTGCGGCTATCGTCTCGGTAGCCTTCACCGATTCCCTGCTCATGTTGCGCGCCTGGTTCAAGCGCCTGGAGAATGTCCCGCGCTGGGTGCAGCCAGGCATTGGCGGAGCAGCCACGGGAGCCTTGGCTGCGTTAGGTCTGGGACTCTTCCACCTCAATGGCATCGCCGGCGACCCTTACAAGACCCTCACCCTGGCTTTGACCGGCAAATTGATGGTGTTGCCCATGGTGGTTTTCTGCGTGCTGAAACTCGCTGCGACCGTTAGTTCCTACTCGAGTGGCGGCTCCGGCGGCATCTTTGCCCCCGCTCTTTTCATGGGCGGCATGCTGGGCGGCGCGGTCGGCTACCTGGATGTCACCGTTTTCCACCACCCTGCCGACTCCATCGGCGCATTCGCCGTGGTCGGAATGGGCGCCGTCTTTGCTGGCATCGTGCGCGCCCCCATGACTTCTGTTCTGATCATCTTCGAAATGACCGGCGGCTACGGCCTGGTTCTTCCCCTGATGATCGCCAATATGAGCGCCTTCGCCCTGGCGCGCCACTGGAGGCGAATTCCGGTCTATGAAGCGCTGCTGGCCCAGGACGGCATCCACCTGCACCATGGCTCCATTCCACCCGATTCGCCTGACAACGAAGAACTGCCGGAATCCGTATTGCCGTCGGAAGCCGGCACCTGACGATTCGAATTCGCCGTGCTGACTTGCCGCCGTGCTGACTTGCCGCCCTGCTGACTCGCTGTCTACTTCGGCGGCTGCATGTTGTAAAGGAAATAGGCTCTCAACTCCAGATACGGCCCGTGGAAGTCCTTGGGCAACGGCGGGTAGTTGGAACCCGTAAGCGCGCCCCAGGCGGCCCGATCGAGCGCCGTATCGCCGGAGCGCCCTTCTAGAAACACTCCGTTGGGCTCCATCAGCCTCCCGTTGGGAAGAACTCGGAAGCGGATCACAACCATCCCCGATTTCAACAGGGGCGGATTCACCTCGTCCGGAATCAACGGATCCCAGGTATTTTCCGTCTCGCGGTGCCAGCGCTGCAGCCAGTTGCGGAAATCCACACCCTGCGTGTCGGAAAGCACTTCGACGCCGCCCGTACCCGCTCCGGGGTGACGGGCCAGCCCACCGGCTCCGGTATTGCCCGTGCTGCCATCACCGGGATTGCGCGATGCGTCGCGCATAGCGTCCCGCAACTGGTCGGCCGGGTTGGTCGAGTTCATGGCAAAGTTGGGCCGCGCCGGCACCGCCGCCGGACGAGGCGCTTCCACCTGCGACTGTGTCTGCTGATTGGGCGGGATGGGCGCGGGCGCCGGAGGCGGAGCCGCGGTCGGTGCGGGAGGCGGCGGCTCAGGAGAAGGCGTCGGAGGAGGCGGCGCAGCCCGGTTCAACGCTTCCAGCGTCTTTTTATCGACCGTGGTCTGCTTGGGAGGAGCCGGCTTTACCACCACCTTGGGGTGGATTTCACGGATGGCGTCAGGCAGGGAGTCCAGATAGGTCAGATCCTTGCGGTTCTTGATGGCATCGATGGGATCGATGACCTGCGGCACCTTGAACACATATTTGGGAATCCAGGTAATGGCAGAGATAAGCAGGATGTGGATGAGCAGCGCCCACAGCACGCCCTCGCGCAGACGTGCCCAGCGCCGCTCGTCCTCGAGCTCGCTGATCATCTCCAGCAGCTCGTGCGTGTCGTAATCTACCCAGCGTGATCCGCGCACCACCGGAGACGGAGTCGCCCCGCGATCCTGAGGCGGTTCCGACTGGTCTTGGCCTCGGCGTTCGGGATCAGGCAGCCTGGCGGGCTCGTTCACGTTGGTTGGCACTTCGCTGGTTGGCATCCGTTTGTGATAAGCCTGAATGGGCACACACCTCCCACCAGGCTCCTTGGGTCCTTCCTGACTATTCTCTCATTCAACTCAAGCACGTGACCAACTGCCCCGGCCCGTACAATGGTACCTGATACTTGAGACGCTTTGCCGGGCGGAAGGGGACCTGCTTGAAGTCGTTTATTGCACGAATCATGGCCAAAGTGAACCTCGCTTTGCTGCCCTTTCTGGCCAAATTCGGCGTCTGGGGCATCGGCGCCCTCGCTTTGCTCGATTCTTCGTCCCTCCCCATTCCCATGGATGCATTTCTAGCCTTATCCGTGTGGAACGACAAGAGCCGTTTCTGGCTCTACATCCTTTCAGCCTCTGTTGGCTCGGCAATCGGCGGGCTGCTCCCGTATGGACTGGGCCGCGCAGGCGGCGAACTGTTCCTGCTCAAGCGCGTGAACCGGGAGCACTACGAGAAGATGCGAATCCGCTTCGAGCGCCAGGAGTTCCTTGCCTTGATGATTCCTTCCATGTTGCCCCCGCCCACTCCCTGGAAGGCCTTCGTTTTTGCCGCCGGCGTGTTTGAAATGCGGGTCATCCCCTTCCTGCTGGCTGTGTTCTGTGGCAGGGTCGTCCGCTGGCTGGTGCTGTCCCTGCTGGTCCTCAAGCTGGGCCCCGGCGCGGTCCAGGTAATCGCCCACCATGGACTTGCCTTGATGGCGATTGTGGGCGCGCTGGCTCTGCTGGGATTCGGCTGGTGGTGGTTCAGAAGAAAGCGTGCCGGTAGAGTGCTCGAAGACTAGGCAGCCTTCAAGGTCCCATCAATCCAGCAGCTTCTCAATCTCCGCCAAATCGAATCGGCAGGCGCTTCCGGGAAGGTCGAATGCGCGGGAGTTCAGCGGCTCCAGCTTTCCTTCGCTGTAACGGAAGTGTTTACCCTTGGGATCGAGAACCAGAATCGTCCGAATTCCCATCCGCTCATAGTCGTCAAGCTTGTTCATCATGCGAGTAACCGTGTCTTCCGGGGAGAGGACCTCGAACACGGCAATCGGCGGGCATGTGATGATTTGCTCAACGGGAAGATCCCTACCGGTCACAGAAACGTCAGGAACACGAAAGTTGCCCGCAGACACTTGGACCCTCAGTTCCGCAGCGGCCCTTATATTCCAATCGTACCGTCGAGTTCGAAAGAACTCGAGAATTGCCGCCTGCCAGTTTGCATGGTCCCATTCGCCCATGGGTCGCACCTCGATCACGCCGTTCACATATTCAGCGTCGGGTTCGAAGGAACTGCTGAGGTAGGCCTCAAGCGGAACATGCGTCATCTGCGCATTGGCTGCCATAGACTTCCCTCCAAAGGCGCTGCTGTGTGCTCTAGCGTCCCGCTTCCGCGGCAGCTCCGGCGGCATGTGCTCGTTGCAACAGCGGCACCAGCACCGGAACCCCGAACGCCACTCCCGCAAAAAGGGCCGTCGAAATCAGATCGTTGCGGTAAAACGGCAGTCCGGCGATATAGCACGTAACCAGGCCGCTCAGCGTGCGTGGATACATGGTGCCGCCCGCCCAAACCGCATAGTTCGAGATCAGGAAGAACGAGGTCGGCCCCAAAAGAGCGGCTGCGCCGAAGCGCACAAACGTCGTCTTGGCGCGCAGCAGAATCTGCCCCAGCGCCATGGCCGCCACGTACCACACCCAGGTGGGCACGTAGCTTTCCCAGCGAAAGCTGTAGTGATAGACATTGACGGTGAGGAAGTAGTCGGTGGCCATCAGCACCGCCAGCGGAGCCAGCATCTCCCGCCACGAGCGCCGCGCGCCGAAGTAGAGCAGCATTCCGCCCACCGCGGTGAAGTTGAACCACTCGGGGTGAGGCGTAGCCGCTAAAGCCAGACGGCTCAGCACGGCGATCAACAGAAACAGATAAGCGGGCATGAATACCTCAATCTCTTTGATTTTCCGGAGCGATTCCCGGAGGGGGGATGCTGAACTCTGCGAATAAACGGATGCAGGAACAAGAACGCTCTCTTCATTCTGGAGTGCATCTGCCCCAGGGTCAACTTTAATCATTTCACATTGCCAACAAGACTTTCCATGAAAAACAAAATCAAGACCCTGAAATCGCATTTCTGAACCAGGCTGGAGTGCTGCCGAAGCAGTCTCGTCCGGCATTACTCAGCGCGCAGCGTAATTTGCCGGTGCATGGTATAGCGTTCTGCGCTTCCGCAGACGGTAAGCGCCGCGTCGGTACAAACGCGTTCCAAGACTTCAACCGGGTTGTCCATCGTTGCCGACAGAATGCGGCCAGTGGCCAACGCTACCTTGATCTCCACGTTGAAGATCTCCTGGCCGACGCTCGCAATGTATTTTCCGTCCGGGGCTTTCTCCACCTGGACCCAGTTGTTGGCCGTGTTGCCCGCGCGCTCGCGCATCCAAGGCGCAGGGAGCTTGATCTGCGGCTGCGCAGGCGGGACATGGCGAACCACCAGCGTTGCGGTCTGCGCTTTCTGATCGACCGCCTGAAGCGTGACGTCGAAGTCGATGGAGTCCTCTCCAACCACAACATGCGTTCCATCCGCCCACGAATTCGGCGCGCCGAACTTCACGTACGCATGATCGCCTGCGCGTCCCAGATTTTGGTTCATCGCTATTTTCACGTCTGCATAAAACGTGAGCAGATCGGTGATGGGGCCAATCAGTCCTTCTTGAACTCTGCCGAGCGGCGGAATGGATAGCTTGGCGCCTTGCGCCAGCGAAAGTGGTTCCCTGAACTCGCGGCTGGCGGCCGAAAGCCGAATCTGCTCATCATTCAAGTGCAGGTCAGTCCATGCCAGATTCTCGACATAAATGCCGGAAGTATTCTTGCTGACCACACCCTCGGCGTGCGCCTCATACTCGGTGGTTGTGGAACGCGATTGATTCAGGCAGCTGATGGTGTAGGCGATCTTCTCCCCATCCTGATAGCGCCGCGCCAGCAGCGGTTGAGGTACGGACGGATTCACCGAAGTCATAGGCTTTGCGGCCTGCGACGACATGTACGCGGGACTTGCCAGGACCACACCCAGCAGGGCCACAACTGCGGTGCAAATCGTATTTCTTTGCCTGGCGATCGAATGCGGCGGCTCCGCGGCGAGTAGACCGAAGACCGGTTGGTTCAATGCGATCTCTCCTCAAATTCAAACTTCGCGTTGCCCAGGCCGCTTGTCTTAAAGCATCGAGCATCCCCCGCGCATTTGTACAGTGCGGGAGAACGTACTCGGGAAAAAACCACGCCGGAATTTTACCTGGACGATCGTTCGAGGGAACCGCGATAACTGCCCGCGCTCGCGGATTTCGTTTAACCCGTTGCGATGGTGCGCCGAAAACAAGCCCGCGACATTGCGAGGATTTCCACTCCCGATTTGCCGGTTGGGGAAATATGACCACGCCTGCTTCGAAAACGTGCGGCCGGCTTGTTAATGCATTGGGTCGATCAAGCGCTTAATGCTCTTCCCGTCCGTTCATCGCCTCGCCCGCGTCTTCGTGGCCGTCCACAATGTACACCGCGCCGCCCAGAGGACCGTGGCCTGTGGCTCTGCCTGTGCCCAGGTACGAGTAATCGAAGCGCAGATCGGTAAATTCAACCGTCGTCCAAGCCCGGTTCGGCGGCAACTGCGGCGCAGCCATGCCTCGCACCGGCTCCTGCCCCACGTCGCGCACCACGGCCCACGTTCCCCAGTCCAGGTATGCCTTGCCTAGCGGTGTTTGCTTGGCTGCTTCCACCGCGGCGTCCGCGGGCGGCTTGTAGAGCACATCGCGCTGCGCGTCGCTATCGATATTTCCGCTGCGCGTATTGACTTCAGCCGTCTGGTAGAAATCAGCTGTCTCCAGAATCACGTGCCATCGAAAGGGATCGACAGGATAAGGCTCTGCTGCTGCGCGCTTCACCGGTTCGGAAGCGACCTGCGCGTTGTCCACCAGTGCCAGGGCATGGGCGTGCTCTGACCAGCGCCATCCCCCCAGCACCACCATCCCAGCCAGCGCGAAGATCGCCCAGCCGCGGCCGCGAAACTGTTGTCGCCGCTCTCCTATTTCGCCTGCTATCAGTCCGAACAACCACGGCATTACCAGGGCCAGAAAGAATAGCCCCCACAGAATCGGCTCGGCGATAAACATGAAACTGCCTGCATACCAGCGCGGGTTGAAGGGGAAAAACGGGCGCACCCCGTAGTTGTTTGACCAGTCCAGCAGCAGGTGGCTCATCGCAGCAATGAGCGTGGTCACATAGAGCCAACCCCAATGAACGATCTTTGCTTGAAGTCGCAACGGAATGGGTGCGCCGGGATCGAGTTTCGCCGCCGCCAGTTTCCGCGCCCGGCGCCGCTCACGCCAGAAATGCAAGAGAGCCACCGCACCCACCACCACCGCTGCAACCACCGGTGCGCCAACAAAGGTATGGGTAATGCCGCGGTGATGCTTCAACTCCTCCACCGGCCCGCGCAGCGCCCACAGAACGTCCAGGTCTGCGGCCTCGGCAGCCAGCACCGCGGCCAGGGTAGCGTAGGCGGTTTTGCGGTTCAACCCCGCGCGGCCTATGCAGGCGCCGGTCAAAAAATGCGTAACAGGTTCCATATCGTTCTCGAAACCATACTACCTTGGGGGCGTTGCCTCCTATAATTCAGCCCATGGCAGAAGCGAACCACCCTCATTCCGATCCGGCAAAGCGCGTCGAAGAATTGCGCGCCGAATTGCGCCGCCACGAGCACCTTTACTACGTCAAGGACGCACCGGAGATCACCGATGCCGAGTATGACGCGCTGATGAATGAGCTCAAGCGCATTGAGGCCGCGCACCCTGAACTGCTCACTCCCGACTCGCCTACGCAGCGCGTTGGCGGCAAGCCTGCGGAAGGCTTCCAGAAGGTGCGCCATTCACGGCCCATGCTGAGCCTGGATAACGCCTACACCGCCGAGGAGCTCGCAGATTGGGAACGGCGCGTGCGTGAACTCGCCGGCAAGCTCCCTGTCGAGTTTACAGCCGAGCTAAAGCTCGACGGCCTGAGTGTCGCCCTGCACTACGAGGTCGCTGAACACGGCGGCGCGCGCCTGGTCCGCGCCATCACCCGCGGCGACGGCCAGATCGGCGAAGACGTCACCTCCAACATCCGCACCATTCGCAGCGTTCCACTCGCCATTCACGCGGACAAGCTTAAAGCGGCCGGGTTGCCTCAGGCATTTGAGGTGCGCGGCGAAGCCGTCATGCCGCAATCCGCATTTCTGCGCATGAATGAAGAGCGGGAACGCGATGGCCTGCCGCCGGCCGTGAATCCGCGCAACGCCGCTGCTGGAACGCTGCGCACATTGGACTCGAAGATCGTTGCCCGGCGCCGCCTTGATCTCTACGCATATTTTCTGCTCGTTGATGGCGAATATTGGCCGCAGGGTCAGCGCGCCACGCTCGACACTCTGTCTTCGCTTGGCTTCCGCGTCAACACCCATCGCACGCTGGTTGATTCTGTGGAGTCGATGATGCGCTTCATCGATCAAGCCGAAGCGGGGCGCGCCAAGCTGGGCTACGAGATTGACGGCGTGGTGTTCAAGGTGGACGCGCACGCCACCCAGCTGCGGCTCGGCTACACCGGCCGCGCGCCACGTTGGGCCATCGCCTACAAGTTCACCGCCAAAGGCGCGGTGACCCAGTTGAACGACATCACCATCACCGTGGGCCGCTCAGGCAAGCTCACGCCTACAGCGGAGTTGACCCCGGTCTTCATCGGCGGCGTCACCGTGAGCCGCGCGACGCTGCACAATGCAGACTTCATCGAGCGCATGGGCCTGCTGATCGGCGACTGGGTAAAAGTGGAGCGAGGCGGAGATGTAATCCCCAAGGTCGCCGGCGTAGTGGAAGACGCCGAGCATCCTCGCGGCACGCGCCGTTTCGTTTTCCCCACCCACTGCCCGGAGTGCGGCAACCCGGTGGTGCGCCAGGAAGACGAAGTGGACTATCGCTGCGTGAATGCCGACTGCCCCGCCAAGCTGCGCGAAACGCTGCTGCATTTTGGCAGCCGCAGCGTAATGAACATCGAAGGTTTGGGCGAGGCCGTGGTAGGCCAATTGATGGAGCGCGGCCTGGTGCGCAGCGTCGCCGATCTCTACAAGCTCACCGAGGAGCAGCTCATCGGTCTTGATCGTTTTGCGGAAAAATCCGCACGCACGTTGCTCGAAGAAATTCAGATCTCAAAGAAAGCCGGATTGGCGCGCGTAATCATGGGGCTGGGAATTCGTTTCGTAGGCGAGCGCACCGCGGAGTTGCTTGCGCAGGAGTTCGGATCGATTGAAGCACTGGAGAAGGCGACGGCTGAGGAGTTGGAACGCGTGGAAGAAGTAGGGCCGCGGATTTCCCAGGCGATCCTGGAGTTCTTCTCCCGGCCCGCCAACCTGGCGCTGGTCCAGGCCCTCAAAGAAGCTGGTGTAGACATGACGGCCGAAAAAAAGCAGCGCTCGACACAACTGGCGGGACTGACGTTCGTGCTTACCGGCACGCTGCCCACGCTCAACCGTGATGAGGCCAAGCGGCGAATCGAAGAAGCCGGAGGAAAAACCGCTGGGTCAGTGAGTAAGAAGACCAGTTACGTCGTCGCCGGAGAAGAGGCTGGATCAAAGCTGGACAAGGCCCTGGAACTCAAGGTCCCGGTGATCGATGAAGCTGGGCTTCTGGCGCTTCTTGAATCTCCAACGGCCGAAGCTTAGGCAAGAGCTAGCTCACTTCAGGACTTGTTTCATACGTTAAACGGCTATTGCCGTGGCGCGAAGTAACCCTTCTTGGCGCGCGCCTGGTAGCGGCGGTCGTTGCAATAGAGATAAATACTCCGGAAAGCGCCGTCGTACTTGAAGTCGGCAGGCGTATAGGTGAGCGCGTACTGGCTGCGCAGCTCTTCCTCAATATCCTTGAAGCTGTTCGACATTTCCTCGACAGAGGGCGGGAAGAAGACGCGGCCGCCGGTGGATTCGGACATCTGTGTCAGCACCGCATCGCCCTTGCCGCGGCTGGGGGTCCAGTTGGTGCTGATGGCGTAGATGATGGTCTCTGCGCGCTCACATTCCTTGATCACTTCGTCGGGATGCACGCGGCTCTGGTTGTCGTCGCCGTCGGAGATGAGCACGATAGCTTTGCGCACCGGTTCCTGGCCGCGCGAAACATCCAGCAGTTTGTCGCGGCACGCGGTATAGACAGCGTCAAACAGCGCCGTGCCGCCGCCGGGCCGCAGTCGGTTCACGCCCGTTTCCAGTGCATCGATGTTGTTGGTCCAGTCCTGCGTCACAGTGGGCGTTACATCGAAGCCCATCACAAAGGCGCGGTCGCTGCGCGCCTTGAGGATTTCTAGCAGAAACTCGGTCGCCGATTGTTGCTCGAACTGAAAACGCGAGCGGATGGAGGTGCTGGCGTCGATCACAATGCCTACCCGCAGCGGCAGATTGATCTGCTGGTGAAATGAGTTCACCTTGGCCGGCGCCTTCTGGTCGTCGAGCAGCGCAAAATCGCTCTGCTGCAGGTTGGGAATGTAATGGCCATGCTTGTCAGTAACGGTGAAGATGAGGCTGACCTCATTGACGCCTAGGTGAAGGACGGTGGGCGTTTCATCCGACGGCGCCTGGCCGGCCGGCGGCGGCGCGGCGGGCGTTTGCGCGGGCGAAGCTTGCGCTGCAGGAGCCGCTGGAGGAGGCGTTGTGGGTTGTTGCGCCGGCGCCGCGGCACAAAAAAATGCCGCCAGCACAAGGCATGTAATGTTTCGATTCATAGCTTCCTCATTTTATCAATCGCACCCGCCCAGCCGCATATCCCCCAATCCGGCCATTTGCATCAGCCGCGCACCGGCCCGGTGGCATCGGACTCCAATCGAACCAGAATGCTCTCAAGTTGCTCAGGCAACGGCGCCTCAAGTTGCAGCAATTTACCGGTCCTGGGGTGCGGAAACTCGAGCTTTGCCGCATGAAGAAAGTTTCTGCCCAGCCGCAGCCGCTCCGGTTCCGCCTTGCGCCGCGCAGCTTTGGATTGCGCCGCCTGCGCAGCCACCTGGTCAGTCAGTTGGCCCGCGCCGCCATAGAGCGTGTCTCCCACAACGGGATGACCGATGGAAGCCATGTGCACGCGGATCTGGTGCGTACGGCCCGTCTCAATGCGCACCCGCACCAGCGTGAATTTGCCGAAGCGGTTGGCGAAGCGCCGGACAACTTCGTAATGAGATACAGCCGATCGCGCGTTGTCGCCCGGCTGCGTGGTCATCCGCGTGCGCCGCACCGGATCGCGTCCTACGCCCGCGTTGACGGTCCCCTTCTCCCGCTCCATCGCTCCCTGCACCAGCGCAATGTAGGTCTTCTTGATCTGCCGGCTTGAGAACATCTCCCCCAGCGCCGCGTGCGCACGATCGTTCTTGGCCACCACAATCAACCCGCTCGTATCCTTGTCGAGCCGGTGCACAATTCCCGGCCTCAGGTCACCTCCGGTCGACGAAAGCTTCTTGAACCGGTAGAGCAGCGCGTTCACCAGCGTGCCCTTGCTGCGCGCATCTTCATTCTGCCCTGAGCCCGCGTGAACCATCATGCCCGCCGGTTTGTTTACCACAGCCAGGTCGGCATCTTCATAAACCACATCCAGTGGAATGTCTTCCGCCGTAGCCTTCAGCGGCGCGGGATGCGGTTCGCCAGTGACGACAATCCGCTCGCCGCCGCGCAGTTTCATAGACGCCTTTTCGCGCTCGCCGTCAACCAGCACATCGCCCTGCTCCATGAGCAGTTGCACGCGCGAGCGGCTCACGCCGTCGAGATGCGCAGTGAGAAACTGGTCGAGCCGCTGCCCCGCCGCTTCCGCAGGCACTTCAATTGACAGCGGCGCCGTGTCTCCAGCTTCAACCATCCTTGCCCTCTTCTTTAGCTAAAGGTTCATCCACTGTCCCGTGCCCCATCCATTCGCCTTCTTTCTGGCGAATGGGTGGGAGACCTCGAACCTCGGCGGATGATTCGCGCGGCATTTCTTCGCTCGGCTGCTTGCGCTCCATCAGAACAATCGCACCAGCCAGCACAAAAGCAATCGCCACAACCTGCGGCCCGTCGAGTGCGCCGTTGAGCAACGTGCCGCGGCCTTCCGTGTCGCGCCACAACTCCGTGATGTAAATGGCCACGCCCGCGCCCAGCAGCCACAACCCGGCAACATCGCCCTGCCGGCGTCGCGCCGGCAACACCACCAGCAGAAGAATCGTCAGGGTGAGAAAAGCCACTGCCGCGTAAGCCTGCACGGGATGCAGCGGAATGCCCAGCGGCGTGCCGCTCCAGCGCATGGCCAGCATATCGTTGTACGTCACCGCCCAGCGTGCTGTGGACTGCGTTCCATATCCGGAGCCGGCCAGCAACGCGCCGAATTGTTCGAAGGCGAGTCCCAGCGCGAGCGGTGCAGCCAGCGCATCGGCAGTCGCAGCCAGCGGCATGCGTTGCCAGCGCGCATAAATGGCGCCGGCCGCCACGCCGAAAAACGCACCCGCGCCGGCCAGCAGGGGATGATGAATCATGGCCAGTCCCAGCATCCATCCGGGATGCCGCCGCAGGTCGCTCCAGTTCACCGCGATAAGCAGAAGCCGTTCACCCGCGAGCGCGGCAAACAATCCAATCACGCACAGGTTCCACACCTGCGCCGTATTCACACCGGCAATGCGCGCCGTGCGCTGAGCGAGAAAAAGCGCCAGCAGCACGCCCAGCGCAGACAGCGCGCCATAGGACGGGATGATCAAAGAGCCGATGTGAAAGAGAACGGGATGCACCTGACCAAGAATACTGCGTCAGGCCTTGAGGAAGGTAGAATCCGGCCCACGGGGCCGTGAGTAATGCGCTGGTGAACCCGTCCTAAGACGGTGGAGCTCTCCGCGGTTCGTTAGGCATTCCGGACTGGCGGACACGGCACACGGAACCGATTGTCGAGTCGAGCCCCTGTTCATTGAATGTTGGTTCAACCAGCGTTGACTACCCACCTGCTTTGCAGGCCGGTTTCTATTGCGGATAGTATGGGTCCGCGCGAAAAAATACAAGCCCTTGTGCAACGTAGCCGCGGTGTGCTACGTTTTTGGCCCCTGTTTGCGATGACCGCATACTGAAATTAAACTTCTAGTTGCCGCTGCCGGATGATGCATCGGCCGTCACTGGCGCAGGTTTGCGGCTGTTTACTTCAGCCGCATGGGCAACAAGTTTCTTCAGCTTGCCCTCGATATCCGCGTCGCCCACGTGCTGGTCTTCCAGCACGCCATCGGCATCGATGGTGAATGTTGCAGGAATCGCGGTAACGCCGAATTTCATTGAGATCGCTCCGTTGAAGCCGCCGTCGCGCACCTGCATCCACGTCATCCGATTCTTGTCGACAAAGGTCTTCCACTTGGCTTCATCGCTATCCAGGCTGACGCTGAGAACCACCAGAGGCTGGCCGTCGAACTTGTGCGCAATATGCTGAATGTGCGGCAGAGCATTCACGCATGGGCCGCACCAGGTGGCCCAAAAATCGATGAGCACCACCTTGCCCGCCAGGCTGTCCAGGGAGATGTGCTGCCCATCGAGCGTGGTCGCCATGAACGGCGGAGCCATGGCGGCACGCGCCAGATCTATGCGGTCCAGAAACCGCTCGGCGCGCTCGTGCAGCGAGGGATTCTTGCGATCTTCGTCAAGGAACGCGGAAAACTGCGCCCGCGCCGCATCGTCCTGATGAAGATGCGCCAGTGTGACACCCCAGTGATAGCGGGCCCGGCTCATGTGCGGATCGAGGTCGAGCGTAGCCTTGAACTCGTTGTTGCTCTCCTGAAAGTACTGGTCCTTCTTCTCCTTGATGCCCTCCACCTGCAAGGCTGTCGCCAGCCGGAAGTGAACGTTGGCCTTGTCGGAATCGCTCTGGGCCAGGGGCAGCAGCTCGCGCGCGATCTCTACAGCATCCTTGTACGCATCCAGTTTGACGGCAAGCGTGTTGGCGCGCCGCAGGCACTCGAAGCAATGGCCGCCGTCCTGCCTGTTGGCCTTGAGGAACGAGTCCAGCGCCTCGTTATAATCGTGGGCCTTCTCCCAGTCGAGTGCAGTGGCATATGTCTTACGCGCTTTGGGGTCGGTGGGCTCCCCAAGCTTGCTTGCATCCGTCGCCGCGTCAGGTTTAGGCGAGTCCGCTTTGGGTGTGTCGGGCTTCGGCGCGTCAGGTTTGACGACGTCGACCACGCCCGCATCGTTCTGCATCGCAGCGCAGGCAGGACATGTGAAACCAAACGCGAGAAAAAACGATACGAAAGCCATCCATTTTTTTCGAGCAAGACATTGAATACCCGGCATGCGATTCCTCCCCATCCCCGAATCGAAACAAGCAGTCGCCACATTCTCCGAATGCATCTATGAGTGCGCGTCTACGAACCCGTCTTGCGTTCGTCATCGAGCACTTCGTCAAGCAAGCTGCGCAGCGTGGCTGCGCGCGCATGGCCTGGTTGCGCCTCGGAACGGATTGCCTGGGTCAACTCATCGGCCAGATTCAGCGCGGCCAGCACCGCCACGCGCAACGAATCTACGGTGCGGCTGTGCGTGGCCACGGCGCGCATCTTGGCGTCCACGCGCGCGGCCAGGTCGCGGATGTGGTCCTGGTCCTGACCGGAGAGATGATAGACCTGATCGTAAATCTCAACGGTTACATAACCGCCGTTCCCTCTTTGTCCCTCTGCCATGCCTCGCCTCTCTTCCGGCGCGTCAAAGTTCCAGCGCGTCCAGTTGTCCCAGCAGCCTCTCCACCCGCTCGCGAACATGGTCGCGCTCGGCGCGCAATGCATTGAGGTCCTTCTCCAGCTGTTCCAACTGCGGAGTCTGCTCGCGCAGTTGCGCCTCAGCCCGGTCGGCGCGCTCCTCCGCCGCAGCGCGCGACTGGCGCTCCTTGCGCACCACTTCCACGGCGCGCAAGATCCGCTGCTCCAGCGCCGAAAAATCGTTGGCGCTCAGCGTCAGCGTTCCCCGCTCGTCAGTCTCAGATCGTGCTTCGGGCTCAGAATGAGCCTTCTGCGCTCCTTCACCGTTAAATCCATAATCTGACATCGAACAACCTCCGCCTTCCCAGGCTCCATCGGTGCAAGTATAGCGCCGATCCAATCCGCTTTTCCGATTCACAACCTGCTATTAGCTGCGCAGGCGCGCGCCGGCTTGGCTTACAGCCTCCACCACCCGCGCCTGGAAGTTCTGCAACTCCTCCTCGCGTAGCGTGCGGTCCGCCGCCTGGAACGTCGTGCCCAGAAGCATCGAGTACTCGCCGGCCGCCATGGTCGCGCCCTGGCTCGCATTCGGGCGCGCATCGCGAAACACCTCGCGCACGCGCCAATCCACCAGTTCGGGAATCTCCAGACCCGCCAGCGCCTGGTCAATCTTCTCCCAGCCTATGCTTTCATCCAGAATTAACGAGAAATCGCGCCGTACCGGCTGGAAACGGGAAATTTCCTTTGCCAGCGGCTTGCGCAAGGGCAGCTTGTACAGCCGGTCCAGATCGAGCTCTCCCACCAGAACCGTATCCTTCAACTTGCGCGCCGTGGCTTCGCGCGGATGCAACTGGCCGAACCAGCCAACCGTCGCGCCTTCAACCGCAACCCGCGCCGCACGGTAGGGATGCAGCCACTCCGGTGTAAGGCCAGCCTCGGCGGGAAATCGGTCGAAGTAGACAGCGCGCGCCTGGAACCGAGAGAGCACCTGCTCCACCGCGCCTTTCATGTCGTGGAAGTCGATGGGACGTGGCGGGTGCAACGCGCCCAGCTCCGGAACGCTGCCCACTGCGCCAAACGCAACTGCGGGACGCTCTTCCACCTTGTCTGTTGTGCCGCTGAAAACCGTGCCGATCTCAAACAGCCGCACGTCGCTCACATCGCGGTGGAGATTCCCGGCAACCATGGCAAGCATGCCGGGCACCAGCGACGGCCTCAAAACTCCGGCCTCCTCACTGAGCGGGTTGCCCAGCGGGACCACCAAGCCTGGTTGAGGCGCGGTGAGCGCACCCTCCGCCGCCGAACAGAACGTGCTGGCAATGGCCTCATGAAATCCCGCCGCGAGCAGCGTGCGCCGCACCGCGGACTCGCTCTCTGCCCACGGCAATGCGCGAACGCCTTCACCAAATTCAGGAAGTGTGTTGGCGAAACGGTTGTAGCCGTAGACCCGCGCCACTTCTTCAATCAGGTCGATCTCGCGATCCAGATCGAGCCGCCAACTGGGCAGCTTCACCTGCCACAACGCCTGGCCCTCGTGCTGGCTTGCCGGTTCGCTGGCTTGCTGACTTGCCAGGCTGCACCCCAGGGCAGTCAGCACGGCCTCAACCGTGGCTGCCGTAATCCCGTCCTTTTCGATCGTCTTACCCAGAATGCGTTTTACCTCGCTCAATTCGAGCGGCACCGGTTTGCGATCCGCTGTGCGCTTCTCGAATTTCGTCACGCGCGCGTCGACCAGCTCGCCTTCGACCCATCCGCCGTTGGCCAGCAGGATGCTGCTCACCAAAGCCGAAGCAACCGGCCCCGCAAGGAAGTCCGCGCCACGCTCGAAACGATGGCTGGCGTCCGTGTGCAGGCCGTGCCGCCGCGCCGTGCGCCGTACGGCCATGGGCTCAAACCATGCGGCCTCCACCAGCACGTTGTTCGTCTGCGGCGTGATCATCGTGTCCCAGCCGCCCATCACGCCGGCAAGCCCCAGCGGCTTTGCATGGTCGGCCACGATCAGGTCTTCCGTGTCGAGAACGCGCTCCACGCCGTCCAGCGTTTTCAACCGCTCTCCCTTGCGTGCGCGGCGAACAACGATGCCGCCCTCGATCTTGTCCAGGTCGAAAGCGTGCGTTGGCTGGCCCATCCCCAGCCACGCAAAATTGGTCGCATCCACAGCGTTCGAGATGCGCTTCTGTTCGAGAAGTCCAAAATAGGTCGCCACCTCCGCGCCTTTGAACCAGTCGCGCGATTCGCCGATGGTGATGCCGCGCAGCACCCGCGCCGTAAACCGGCCGCACTCGTCTTGAGCCTCAATCCTGACCGGAAATGGCGAAGCCGCAGCGCGTGGCTCGGGCAACGGGAAATCGAGCCAGGGCAGTTGCAATCCATAAATCGCCGCCGCCTCGCGCGCAATGCCGTAGTGGTTCATGGCGTCCACGCGGTTGGTGGTGATATCCATTTCGTAGAGCGACCCGTTGCCTGGGCCTAGGTCGCAAATGCCCTCGACAGCAATGCCGCGAAGCGTCAGATCTTCGGCGAGTCTGGCGTCGTCGACGAGCAGATCGGGAAGGTAACTACGCAGCCATCTAGTCAGTATCTTCATGATTGAATTCCATTGAAGCGGTGTTGGCGGAGATAGCGGAGTTAGCGGTGTTTTCCCGAGCAGCCAGAGGCGTTGGTGAAGTGGGCTGGTTTTCCATCCCTTCAACGCTTCGGCCCCTACCCATCGATGAGACCAACCCGTTGATCAATCGTGCCACTTCCGCGCCGTGTTCCATTGCTTCGTGCACCAGTCCCTTGTCAAGGTATCCGAGATCGCTCGCCAACTCGAGTTGCGTTTGCATTTCGGAAAGAGAACCCCGTGCATTTCCAAGGAAATGCCTGAATTGGGAGTCGGTCAATCTGCCATGGCCTTCAGCAATGTTACTTGGCACAGATACTGCTGCTCTTCTGATCTGAGAAAGAAGACCATAGGCCTCGGACTTGGGTAACCCTTGGGTGATCGCGTAAGTCCGCCGAGCCAAGGCCATTGCCTTTTGCCAGACAATCAATTCTCTATAGCTCTTTGGTCGCGCCATCGATCATCCAATCGTTGTTTCCCTCGGCTGCAGGAACTCCTCACTAACTCCGCTAGCAACGCGAACTCCGCTAGCTCCGCTGGTCACGCAAACTGCCCCAGGAACCGCATATCCCCCGCATAGAATTGACCAATTTCGCTGATGCCGTACTTCATCATGGCAATCCGCTCCACCCCCATTCCAAATGCGAAACCGGAGATCTTCTTGGGATCGTACTCAGGCTGTTTTTCGGCCGCGAATGCGAACACCGCCGGGTCGACCATGCCGCAGCCGAGCAGTTCAATCCACCCGGACTGCTTGCATTTGCGGCAGCCCTTGCCTCCGCAGAAAATGCAGCTGATCTGCACGTCAGCCGAGGGCTCGGTGAACGGGAAGAACGACGGAAAGAAGCGCGTCTTCACTGCTGAGCCAAAGAGCGCCTTCATGGCGTGGTCCAGCGTGCCCTTCAAATCGCTGAAGGTGATGTTGGTGTCAACGCAGAGTCCCTCCACCTGATGAAAAATCGGAGAGTGCGTAGCGTCCGCCGCATCGTTGCGGTGCACCTTGCCGGGAATGATGATCCGTACCGGCGGCGGCTGCGTTTCCATGGTCCGCATTTGGACGGGGGATGTATGGGTCCGCAGCAGCAGCCGGTCGCGCAGCGGGCGGCGTTCCTGATTGGCGACGACCAGCGTATCCTGCGTATCCCGAGCCGGATGGCCGGGCGGGAAATTCATGCTCTCGAAGTTGTAGAAATCGGTCTCAACTTCGGGCCCCACGCCCACCGAGTAGCCCAGCGCGGCGAACACCTGCGTGATCTCATTCAGCGTGCGCGTGATGGGATGCTCAGCGCCGGTGAGCCGGCGTGTGCCGGGAAGGGTGATGTCGATGGCTTCCGCGGCGAGCGCAGCATCGCTCGGCCCCGCACCGGCCAACTCATCAAGCAAGCCTTCAACAACCACTTTGAGCGAATTGAATCGCAGCCCCAGCGCCTTCTTGGCCTCTGCCGGAGCGGCCTTCAACCAGCGCGCGGAAATCTCCGTCAAACGACCCTGTTTGCGCCCCAGCCATTGCAGGCGAAAGGCCTCAACCGCCGCTGCGTCGCTCAGGGCAGCCGCCGCCGTGCGTGCCTGTTCCTCCACCATGCCGAAAGCCCGGTCCAGGGAAGCGTCATCAAACGACGTCAGATTAGGTATGTCTTCGTTCATCATGCGTAAAGAGCAGGATAAACCATTGCATGGAGCAGCCCCGGACGCTGCGGCGCCCGCCTCAGAGTTTGCGGTGAATGAGGTCAGAGGTGTGTCCCCGACTTGTGTGTCGTAGGATTGACCGCATGAGAAAACTGCTCTCCACTGCTTCGCTTGCGGTCACCCTTGCTGTGTTCTTCACGATTTTGTCGATAACTGCCCAAACCGTGCCTGCCGTTTTCCCCCAGCAAGAAGGCTTCGTAGACGCTCACGGCGTCCTTATCTACTACCTGTCGCTCGGCAACGGGTCGCCGCTGGTTATCGTCCATGGCGGTCCGGGCGCGGACCACACTTACTTCCTGCCCTACCTGCTGCCACTGGCGCGCACCCACCGCCTCATCTTCATCGATGAGCGCGGCTCCGGCCGCTCGCAGCGCCTTCAGGACACCAGCCTTTACACGGTTGAGAACATGGTCGAGGACGTCGAGGACGTCCGCCAAGCGCTCAACCTGGGCAAGATTTCCCTGCTCGGCCACAGCTACGGCGGCGTGTTGGCCCAGGCCTACGCCCTCAGGTACCAGCAGAATCTCACCCACCTCATCCTCAACAGCACCTTCCCCTCCACGCGCCAAATGAACGAGGTCCTGGCCCGCGAGAAGGCCCAGATGCCGGCCAATAAACTAAAACGCCTCAACCAGTTGGAAGCGGCAGGCCTGTTCGGAAAGGGAGAGATTTGGGAGCACGGACGCTATCCGGCCGAGTATGCGTCCCTGGCTTGGGGCACCGGATATTTCCCGTTCCTTTACGGAGCAAGGCCGGACGCCAACTACGACCCGATCGCCGGCAACACCACCAACAGCTGGGAGCTCTACCGGGAGATGTGGGGCTCGCACGGCGAGTTCGTCATTGACGGCAACCTCAAGTCCGTCGAGTATCTCGACCGGCTGGTGACAATCCACATCCCCACGCTGGTAATGGCCGGCGACCACGACGAGTGCGACCCTGCCCTCTCCAAGGAAATGCACGACAAGATCGCGGGTTCGCAATTGGTGATCCTGCCCAACAGCGGCCACATGAACTTCGTCGACCAGCCCGACTTGTGGGAGAAGGCGGTTGAAGGTTTCTTGAACCGGTGATTGACGCGCAGGCGCAAAACGGCCCGGAATCCAGGAAGGTTCCGGGCCGTATGATCTTGAGTTCAATCCGGCTTAAGCGGTCGTTTTCTTCTCCGCAGCCAGTGCTGCATTGGCCTTCTGCACCAGGTCTGTAAAGCCCGCCGCATCCTTGACAGCAATGTCGGCCAGAATTTTGCGGTCGAGTTCGATGCCGGCTTTCTTCAGGCCGTTGATGAACTGCGAGTAGCTGGTGTGGTTCAGCTTCGCGGCGGCGGAGATGCGCACGATCCACAGCGAACGGAACTGGCGTTTCTTCTGCTTGCGGCCAGTGTAGGCAAACTTCAGGCCGCGCTCTACGGCTTCCTGGGCTGCCTGGTAGAGCTTGGATTTTGTAAGGAAGTAGCCGCTTGCCCGGTCGAGAATCTTCTTCCGGCGGTCATTCCGCTTGGTACTGCGTTTTACGCGGGGCATTCTTTCTTCTCCATTTTTGGGCGCATTGCCCTGGTTTGTCGATTTTGCACGGCTGGAGGCAGGAGGCCGTCATTCGAAACGGCGGTAGACCTCTTCACTCGTTCTATTCAAGCCTTGATCTCTCGGCGCCCCCCTCGGGTTTGCCGGGGGCCCCATCCGCCTCAGCGAATTCGACTTGGGGCCCGGAAGCGCTGTCTCCCTCAGGAGACCTGCGCAGCGATCAGGCGTAAGGAATCATGCGCGCTACCTTCTTGTAGTCGCCGTCGGAAACCAGCAGGGTCCGTCCCAGCTTGCGCTTCACTTTTGGCGATTTCGAAGTAAGGATGTGCCGCGTCTTCGTCTGGCCGCGCTTGATTTTGCCGGTGCCAGTCTTGCTGAAGCGCTTGGCCGCGCCCGTATGGGTCTTCAACTTGGGCATTGTCTTCTCTTTGTCCGCCAGATCTGCCGATTCTTACAGTTGGCTGCTTGGCGATTGGCCCGTGAGACAGGGGTCTCCCTGCCCTCTTGAGGCTTTGATCAGTATATCGCAAAACAAGACCGTCAGCCAGGAGTCCTTGCAGGCGAGTTCCGTTTCGGCCTTTGGATTCAATTGGGTCAAGCTCCGGCGCGGTTTCACCCAATCTCTCTTGTTCCCCTCTCGTAAGCAGCTTTACCTTCCGAACATGCCCGTCCTCTCCGTCCACGATCAGTTGCAGGCCATTGTCGGCGGATTGCCCGGCCTGGCTCTGGAGGAACGGAACTCCGCCCGCGCGCGGATTGTCGGCACGCCCCCTCGCCGCGAAGACGGCCACTGGTGCGAAGGTTTCATCGTGCTGCCTATGCCCCCGGCACGGCCGGTAAACACCGCCAAGTCAACCCGCCCACGCTTCCTTGATTGACCTCAATCGCAGCGCAGCGCCACCGTCGGTTCCACCAGCGACGCTTTGCGCGCTGGAAGATATCCCGCCAGCAGTGCGATCGTGGCCAGCATCCCAATGGCGGCGAAAAGGCTGCCGGGGTCCGCCGGGCTTAGACCATAAAGCAGCTTGACCACCAGGTGATTCCCTTCGAGCGCAACCGGAACCCCAATCACAATCCCGATCACAACCAGCACCAGGATTTCGCGCAGAATGAGCCAGAGAACATTGGATCGTCTCGCTCCCAATGCCATGCGCACGCCAATCTCGCTGGTGCGGCGGGCCACGGCGTACGACAACAGTCCGCAGATGCCGATGCAGACAAGAAACGCGGCCAGCAGACCGAAGAACGCCGAAAGCCGCGCAATCAGCCGTTGGTTGGCCGTGGATGCTTCCACCTGCCTGGTAAGCGTCGATATCCCCGCAATCGGCACATCTGGATTGACCTCGGCAATTGCCCGGCGAATGCCCGGGATAACCTGCTGGGAATCTCCGGAGATACGCACCTCGAAGTTCCCAAAATACTGCACTCGTTGCGCGTAGGGAAAATAGGCAGCGGGCTTGGCGCCTTCCAGCAGCGAAACATACTTAGCATTCTTGACCACCCCGATAATCTCGACGTCGTCGCTTTGCGCCGGATTGTTGCCGATCCCAAACCGGTGCCCGATGGCAGAACTGTCTGGAAAGAACAGCTTCGCCATCGTTTGGTTGATCACCGCAACCTTGGGCGAATCGATCTTCTCGCGCCCATCGAAGCCCCGCCCGGCGACCATCGGAATTCCCATGGTGGAAAAGAACCCGCTACCCACCACGTTGTAGAGCACCTCCTGGCTGTTCAACGGAGTTGTGGGAATCCCCCGCACCGTCACCGGATCGGACCACTCGCCCTGGTCGAAGGTGAACATGGCAAAGCTTGCCGCGCGCACCCCCGGCACTGCTTTCACGTGCTCTTCAATCTGCTGTTCGAGGTTCACCAGCCGTCCATCAAGGGGCAGCCCCGCCGAATACTCGTCCAGTTGCAGCACCAGCACGTTCTGCCGGTCAAAGCCCGTGTCCACCCTGGCCAGGTTTACCAGGCTGCGCAGAAACAGGCTGGCTGCTGAAAGCAGAACAAGCGACAACGCAATCTGCGCAACAATCAAACCCCGTGCCAGGGAGATGTGCGACGTGGGGACTGCGGTCCCTTGGCTTTGTTTCAGCGAAGTCGTCAGGTCAGGCCGCGTGGCGCGCAGGGCTGGCGTCAATCCAAACAGCAGCACCGTGAAGATCGTCAGCGCCACCGTAAACCCCAGCACACCCAGGTCGGGGCGCACAACCATCGCTGCGACTTCCTCGTTTGAAGTCGCCATGATCAGCAGCGCATGGGCCGCCGTCCAGGCCGACCCCACTCCGACGCCCGCACCCAGCAGGGCAATCACGAAGCTCTCCGTCAAAAGCTGACTCACTACCCGCGACCGGGTCGCGCCGATTGCCATGCGCACGGCGAACTCACGCGCGCGCGCCGTTCCCCGCGCTAGAAGCAGATTGGCAAGATTGGCGCACGCAATCAGCAGGACAAGACCAGCAATCGTCATCAGGATCTTCAGCGGGAGCGACATCCTCGCCCGGAGCTGTGAGAGCCCTCGCGACGCCGGAGTCAACTCGATCTGCGCATGGGCAACAGCCTCCATCTCATCCGCTGAGGGCGCCTGTCCCAGAAACTCGCCTCGCAAATACTGCTTGAAAAGCAGATTCGTGTTGGCCTCCGCCTGCTCTGCCGTGACGCCCGGCTTGAGCCGCCCAATCAGGTAGAGCGATTGGAACCACTTGTCGTCAAGGCCATTCCATCCCGGCGACATCTCTTTCTCCATCGAAAGAGGCACCCAGAAATCAGGCGACTCGCCCACCGTCGTCCCAAAGAAGCCCGGCGGAGCAACCCCAACAATGGTGTAATTCGTGCCTTCAATCCGGATCGTCTTTCCCAGCACCCCGGCGTCGTTGCCGTGCCGCTGCCACCACGCAAAGCTGGCCACCACCACGGCCCCGCTCCCCGGCGTCTGATCGTCACCCACGCTGAGCAACCGTCCCATGGCCGGCCTCGCGCCGAGCACGGCAAAATACGATCCCGACACCAGCGAGGCGTGCAGCATTTCCCGCCCCGCTGCGGCCCCACCTTCTCCACTCAGGTACCCGTGCGTCGCGAACTCAATGCTGTCCATTGCCGCAACGCCGGAGAAGACCTGGTTCTTCCGGCTGAAATCGCGGTAGAAGCGATATGAGAACAGATCCCAGCTCTTGTTCGGCAAGTCGCTTATACTGCCCACCCATTTGCCATGTCCAAACAACACCAGCTTCTGCGGTTCCTGAACCGGGAGCATTCTGAGCATCACCACATTCATCAGGCTGAAGATGGCGGTATTGGCGCCGATTCCCAGCGCCAGCGACAGAACAGCCACCAATGTAAAGCCGGGGCTCTTGGCCAGCACGCGCACGCTGTAGCGAAGGTCATGCCACAGACTCTCAGCCGCCGCCTCCCAACCTGCGGAGCGAATGCGGTGCTTCACGGCATTGGTGCTGCCCATCTCCACACGTGCCGCGCGCGCTGCCTCCTCGGGCGTCATCCCATCGCGCAGTTTGCTCTCCGCTGAAGCCTCCAGAAATCCGCGCAGCTCCTCGTCCATCTCGCGTTCCATGCGCGCACCCCCCATCAGGGCTCGCACGCCGGCGATGATGTTTGCGATCAATCCCATCGCGCCCTCCTCCGATTGATCCGGCCTCTCTAGGCTTCCAGAATTCTGGAGATGGCCGCCGTCTGCCGGTCCCACGCATGCGTCTCGTCTTTCAACGCCTTGCGCCCGCGCGCGGTCAGCAGGTAATACTTCGCTCTGCGGTTGTTCTCCGTCGAGCGCCACTCGCTCTTCACGTGTCCTGCCCGCTCCATCCGCGCCAGCGCCGGCAGCAGCGAGCCGGGGTTCACGCGAAACACCCCCTGGCTCACCTGCTCAATGCGCAGCGCCACGCCGTAGCCATGCATGGGCTCGAGGGCCAGCGTCTTCAGAATCAGCATCTCCAACGTTCCCTGCACCATTTCGCCAGATTTTTGCCCCATGACCGACTCTCCTCTTGATCATCAAGAGGTAACCCATCTTCATCTTGATTGTCAAGAGGAGCGGCAGAGAATGAATTGCTTCTAACGCGCCATGGCGCTTGAATGTGCGCCCAGAAGGCTGGTAACCGAATCGATCAATGCGGCTTCATCCTGCAAAACCTTGGCCACGACCGGCACTTCTTCTTCGGCCTGCTTCCAGTTCTCCTGCTCCATTGCCTCGCGAACCGCGGGCAGCGTCTTCACGCCGTAGCCGGTGTACGCTCCGGGAGCGTAGATCTGGTGCTTGTACCACGGGCGTCCGGGCAGGCCCGCGTCGCTGGTCAGCTTACGTTCGCTCTGAATGAGCAGACCGTTGATCTCGGCCAGCGTCTGCGCGTCGATGCCGAGGTCCCCCTTTGCCCGAGCGGCCGCCAGCGCCTTGGTGAATCGGTCTGCGCTCTGGGTCAGCATGGCGTCAGCGTTTTCCAGCGGGGCAAAGTTCAAATAAGGCGGTACGGCCTTGCGCGCCGGCGGCGCGGAGGTTTTTTTCGGATCGGCAATTGCCGTAAAGACGCCTTCGTCGAGTTCCCTGTTGGTCTCCTCGATCTGAGTCTGTTGGTCCTTGAGCAGCTTCTTCAGTTCACCCACATAGGTGTGCACGGTGTCGGCAAAGTTGTGGAAGTCAAAGGGTAGCAGTTCGGCATCGGCCATACGCATCAGCGCCGTGCCGGCGGTTTGCGCGAGGGCGCGGCCATACACAAAATCAGTGTCGGCGAAATGGGTATACCAGTAAAAATCGTCGTAGACGGAGTGATAAATGCCGCCTCCCGTCTCGCCGCCGAAGCCCAGGTCGATGGAGGCGATTCCCGCAAAATCGAGAAACGGCGCATAGTCCGAACCTGAGCCCAGGGCGCCGATGCGGAGATCGGTGCGACTGCGTGCCTCCTGGCGATCGCCATCCCCGCCGGGGCGGGCGATGTTGTACAACTGATCGCGCTTCCAGACCGTCAACCCGGTCTCAGGATCTTTCACGTCTCGCGCCACACCGTTGATAAAGTGCTCCAGCGTATGCGAACCCTCCATACCAAGAAAGCCGCGCGCATTGCTGTCGGAGTTGACATACATCACCGCCTTCTTGCGCAGCTCGTCCTGGTGCGTCTCCACCCACTCGGTCGAGCCAAGCAGTCCAGGCTCCTCTCCGTCCCAGGCGCAAAATAGAATGGTGCGTTTCGGCTTCCATCCCTGCTTGACCAATTCGGCCATGGAACGCGCCTCTTCCAGCAAGGCCACCTGCCCGGAGATGGGATCTTCCGCGCCGTTCACCCATGCATCGTGATGGTTGCCGCGGATGATCCACTGATCAGGGAACGCAGAGCCGGGAATCCGCGCAATCACGTCGTAGATGGGCTTGATGTCCCAGTTAAACGAGACCTTCAGGTGCACCTTCGCCGGGCCTGGACCTACGTGATAGGTGATGGGCAGTCCGCCCCGCCATTCACGCGGCGCGGTCTGCCCGCCGATAGCCGCCAGCAGCGGCTGCGCGTCTCCATAAGAAATGGGCAACACCGGGATCTTGGTGATCTGCGGATTGTCTTTGATTGGCAGCCGCTTGGCGTCTTTAGTCGCACCGTAGCCCGGAGTCAGCGGGTCGCCCTGGTAGTTTGTGTCCGACACCGCGCCGCGCTGCACGCCCTGTTCCGGCCGATAAGGGCCTGCGGGAAACGTATCGCCGGCCGAGTAACCGTCGTCTTTCGGATCGGAATAGATGATGCAACCAACCGCTCCATGCTCGGCGGCGACTTTGGGCTTGATGCCGCGCCAGGCCCCGCCGTAGCGGGCGATGACGATGGCTCCCTTTACTGAAACGCCCATGCGGTCGAGCTGCTCATAATCGGCGCGAACGCCCTGGTTCACGTAAACCAGCGGCGCGGTCACATCGCCGTCGATGCTATAGGCGTTGTATGTGGGAAGCTGCTCGGCTTGCTGGTTTGAAGTTGGGTCGTCGACAACCGGCGGCTCCTGCAATTTTGCAGTGAACGCCGTGGGTGCAACGAGTTCGAGGGCGCGCTCCTTGGGCGTGGGAAAAAGCACGTAGAACGTTTCGATCGCCGCATCCAGGCCCCACTGCTTGAACTGCGCCAGAATCCACTCCGCATTCTCCTTGTCATATGGGGAACCGACGTTGTGCGGACGCGCACTGAGGTGGCGCATATCTTCACGAAGATTATCCGTCGATGGCAGCGCGCGAAACTTTGTTTCCCAGTCGCGCTCGCTTGCCGAAGCGTCTGCGGAATAGCCGGGGAGCGGAGCAAGTTCAGTCTTCGCTGTCCCCTCTTGCGAGTAACCCGGCAAAGTTGAAGCCACCAGCAGAGGCAACAGGACAAGCGCTGTTCCCTTTTCGACAAACATGGTCTCTCCTCCCGGCGGAAGTAAAAAGATTAACAGCAATCGGGAAGGATGATTCGAAGAGTTCCAGGAAGAACGAGGCGTGGCCTTCGCGGCTGTATCGACTCAGAAGGCCGCCCATGATAGGCGGCCCTCAGGTTTCTAACGACGATCGGCTGCCTATTGCGCTTGCTGAATGGGAGCATTGGGCTGCGGAGCGGCAGCCGGCTTGGCCTTGGGAGCTTCCTGCTTCTTGGCCGGAGCCAGAATCGCGTGCAGAATGGTGCCTTCCATGCGCGGCATGAATTCCACAATTCCTGCATCGCCAATGTCCTGGATGAGGCGATTGATAATCGCGTAGCCCAGTTCGCGGTGGGCCATCTGCCGGCCGCGGAAGCGCAGGCTGGCTTTGACCTTGTCGCCTTCATTGAGGAACCGGACGGCCTGGTTCTTCTTGGTCTGGTAGTCGTGGTCGTCAACGGTCACGGAGAACTTGACCTCCTTGACGGTGATCACCTTTTGCTTCTTGCGCGCCGCGCGATCGCTCTTTTCCTTCTCGTAGAGGTAGCGGCCGTAATCCTGGATGCGGCAAACCGGGGGTACTGCATTGGGTGAAACCTCCACCAGGTCCAGGCCGCGCTCGCGCGCAATTTTCAGCGCCTCAAATGGGGGAAGAATGCCCAGCTGTTCGCCGTTTTCGTCGATTACGCGGATTTCACGCGCGCGAATTCGGTCGTTGATGCGGATAAAGGACTTTGCAGAACGTTTGTCGAGTGCGATGATGCTCCTCCAAAAGTCGTCGCTCCCCGCCTCACGGGCCTTCCGGAGTCGCCGCGGGTACACGAACGCACACTGAGTATAGCATTGGCTTGGCTTTCCGGAACCTGCGGTCTGCGGCTTCTGGATTTGCCAACGAACAAACGAGACGCCGGCTTCCCTATGGTCTCCGAACCGAATCTCCCGCCATGCCTCTTGAGTGAAGCAGCCGGTGAAGATGGTCATGGTATCGTATAGATAGGTAGATAATCAGGAGGATAGGTACCGTGCCGATCAGTATCAAGGCCCCGGAAGCGGATAGGTTAGCCCGTCAACTCGCCGCTGTCACCGGAGAGACCATCACCGACGCCGTAATCGTCGCCGTGCGTGAGCGCCTGGCACGGGAGCAGCGAAAGCAGGCGGGTAAGGACCAGCTCATCGACGACTTAATGGCAATCGCCAGACATTGCTCTTCTCTGCCTGTCCTCGATAACCGCACAGAGGATGAAATCATGGGCTGGGACGAGAATGGGCTCCCGACATGATTGTCGATTCGTCGGCCTTGGTTGCCATCCTCTTCAAGGAAAGTGACGCATTGGCGCTCACCACTGCGATCGCAAAGAGCCCGATTTGCCGGCTGCCTGCTTCTTGTCTTCTGGAAGCCTCCATGCTGATCCTTGCGCGACACGGTGAAGATGGGATGAGGGACCTTGACCTCTACGTAGCACGGAGCAAATTGGAGATCGCACCATTCACGGAATCCCAGGCAGGCCTGGCGCGGGGTGCCTTTCGGCGCTTCGGCAAGGGCCGGCATCCAGCCAAGCTGAACTTCGGCGACTGCATGGCCTACGCGTTGGCTAAAGAGAGCGGAGAAGAACTCCTCTTCAAAGGAACCGATTTCAGTCAGACTGACATCGTCGCGGCCAAATACTGAGTCTTTCCGGTTACCTCTGCCGCAGCCAGAAGAACCCAATCCTCGCCCAATGATGTCACTCGCACCCGGACCAACCGGTTAGCCGGCAGTTGTCCATTCAACTCCACAGGCAGAAAGTTCTCCGTCAGCGCTTCAGTCCGCCCGGCTCGTTCCAGTTTCGCTGGAGTGTGCAATGTGATCGCTTCCAACTCCCGACCCACAAACCACCTACGGTGGGTCTTACTCTTCTCTGCGGCCAAAGCGCGAAGCGCAGACATCCGCTCTTCCACCTTTTGCGGCGCGACCGGCCGTTCGGCATGGAGGGCCCACCCGGGTGTTCCAGGCCGCGGCGAAAAAGGAAACAAATGAAGATACCCAAACGGCAGTTTGCGCAGAAGTTCCAGCGTTTCCTCAAATTCGCGGTCAGTCTCGCCCGGAAAACCAGCCATCACGTCCGCGCCCAGCGTCAGTTCCGGCCCGGCCGCCTCCCTGAGCGCCCAGACTTTTTCCTCATAGTGCCAAGGCCGGTAGCGCCGGTGCATGCGACGCAGCACCGCGTCTGAACCGGATTGCAGCGGCAAATGCGCATGACGCGCCAGGCGCCCACCTCCGAACTCCCGCATCAGCCCAATCAGCTCCATGCACCAGTCCATCGGCTCAATCGAGCTGAGCCGCAGCCGCGGCAGCCCCGTCTCCTCGAGGATCCGCCGCACCAGACCAGCCAACGTGTGCGTCGCGAACCGGTTTGAGTCACGCGAATGCGAACCAGGAAGATCCCGTCCCCATCGCCCCAGATTGATCCCGGAAAGCACCAGTTCATTCCCTCCGGCCGCCACAAATCCATTCACCTGTTCCAGCACCCGCTCGGCAGGAAGACTTCTCGACGACCCGCGCGTCTGCGGAATCACGCAAAACGTACACCGGTTCCCGCACCCCTCCTGGATCTTGAGGTTGGGGCGGGTCTGCGTTCCCGGAACAAGCTGCGTCTCCTCCAGAAACGAATGCGCAAAGCGATCGTCGGCCCAGATCACCTGCTGCGGGGCAGAAACCTGCTCTGGATCAGACGCGGCCTGCGCCGCCCGTATGTGTATAAGTCCGCTCCCCGCCTGTGCCGTGGCAAGAGGTCCGTGCGGCCCCGCGAACTCCATGAGGCTCAAAGCGATCCGCGGAGCAAGAGCCTTGTGGCTGTTGCCCACCACCGCGGCCACCCCCTCCAGTCCAGCAAGTTCCTGCGGCGCTCGCTGCGCGTAGCAACCGGTCACCAAAATCCGCGCCTCTGGATTTACACGGTGCGCCCGCCGGATAAATGCCCGCGCCGCCCGGTCAGCCTCTGCCGTCACGCTGCACGTATTCACAATTACCACATCGGCCACCGCGGGCCGCAGCTCGCAATGTCCTGCTGCGCGCAGCCGTTCGCTCATCGCCTCGCCATCCGCGCGGGCTGCCCGGCATCCGAAATGCTCAACGTGAAATCCCGGCATTGTCCCAGTTTAATGCGATTCGACGCCGAGCTGAACCCCTTCAACCGGCCTAACGCCACACTCCGCCTCCGCTATACTTGAGACAGGCCGCATCCTTCCGCAGACCGATCCCTTTCGAATGCAATCCGCCGCTCGCGCCAGCTTTCCTTCCTCCACCACAACTGCCGACAGCGGTGCGGTCGGCTCCATTCTCGGGTATGTCTACTTCACCTTTATCTGTTATTTGTCCATCGGGCTGCCATTGGCCGTGCTGCCTGCCTTTGTGCATTTCCGCATGGGCCTGCACGCCGCGCTGGCGGGCCTGGTCATCAGCATTCAGTACATTGCCACCTTCCTCAGCCGCCCCTGGGCCGGCCGCATCTCCGACCGCGCCGGCGCCAAAATCTCCGTCCTCTGGGGAATGGCCGCCTGCACCCTGAGCGGACTTCTGCTTCTCGCCGCCGTCGCCGTCCACTTCAGCCCCTCGCTCACGTTTTTCGCGCTGATCGTCAGCCGCCTGGCCCTGGGCGTAGGAGAAAGCCTTGGCTCCACGGGCGCAACGCTGTGGGGCATCACCAGCGCCGGCCCGCAGCACACTGCCAAGGTCATCTCCTTTAACGGCGTCGCCACCTACAGCGGACTGGCCCTGGGCGCACCGCTCGGCGTTTTTCTCGATCAGCGTTGGGGACTCGCCTCGCTCGGCCTGTTGACCACTTTGCTCTGTGCCGCCAGCTTCGCCGTAGCCCTGCGCAAGAGCCCCGTTCCCATTACCCCGGGCGAGCATTTGCCCTTTCGCGATGTCCTGGGCCGCATCGCCCCCCACGGCATGGCGCTCGCGCTCGGCGGCATCGGCTACAGCGTGCTGGCCACGTTTGTCACGCTCTACTACATCAGCCGCCACTGGGACCCGAACGGCGCCGCCCTCTGCCTCAGCGCCTTTGGCGTAGCCTTCATTGCCGCGCGCCTGCTCTTCATCCAGGCCATTAACCGCTTTGGGGGATTCCCGGTGTGCATTGTCTGCATGTCGGTCGAGTCGCTCGGCGTCCTTCAGATGTGGAGCGCGGCCTCGCCCTGGATGGCTTCGTGCGGCGCAGCGCTGACCGGCTTCGGCTTCTCGCTGGTCTTTCCCGCCTTGGGAGTGGAAGCTGTCAAGCGCGTGCCCCTGCCCAATCGCGGCACCGCGCTGGGCGTCTTCACCGGCTTCTCCGATGTCTCGTTCTTCCTGGTCGGCCCCATCGCTGGAGCCGTCATCGGCGCCTGGGGCTACAGCAGTGCGTTCCTATTCGCGATGGCCAGCGTGCTCACCGCGCTGGGAATCGTGCTCGTGCTCCAGCAATCGCAAAGAGATTGATGGTCCGGATTCGTACCCTGCGCGTTCAAACAAGCAACGGCCACCCCGCAAGGTGGCCGGTATAAGTCCGATGAAAGCTAGCCCTGTTTGCCGCGCACGCTGCCGTTTCAGGTCAAGCCCAGGTCAGGCCGTGACTTTGCGGCGCATCATTCTCGCGAACCCCAACAGCCCGGTGCCCAAAAGCAGCCAACTGGACGGCTCCGGCGTAGCGGTGCCGTTGATATCGAATGTATCCGAATTTGAGCCGGGCTCTTCGTAGCCATTGACGTTTCCAAGATAGCTGTCATATGCAACTGACGAGCCGTTATTAATATCCCAGAAGACCTGATCGCCAAGCGACGTGGACGCATTCTGCAGGGTGAACCAGTAGGTGCCGGCTGCGAGGAACAAGCTGGGGGTGGAAAAAGACTCCGTATCGATGGAGAACCCGTATTCATTAACGAAATCGGAGACACCTGTCGGAGAGGCCGTCCCCGCGCCTGACGATGCCCCAAAGGGCGTGACGCCAATCGACCAGTCAACGGTATTCAGTGAGTCTCCAGAAAAAAGCCACACGGCAAAATCCGCTCCGCTTACGGTTGAGGCTTGCGCAAGCGTGAACGAATCCGAAACCGAAAGGCCGGAGTCGATGGTCAAGCCGGAAAAGGTTCCATTGATGGGCCCATTCGTGTAGAGAGTCCCGGCGGTTGCGGGAACCGTTGCAAAGGCGCAAATGAGGCTGAGAGATAAGACCGAAATGCTTGATTTCTTCATGCTCATATCTCCAAATTCAAGAGTTGGCCCTCGGGGTGTCAGGCCTGAGTCGGCGTTGCGAGAGCGTTATGAAGAATCTCCGTAAGCTGACTGCAGTCGCCTCCACATCGCGCCGATGCGACGCGTCCACAAGATGCTCCGAATCTCGAACCGTATTGCCCGGTCAAGCCTCGATGAAGTGGTGGAACTTACCGCGAGAGAGGATGAAGAACCGAGCCGCTTTGCGCAGCATCAGCGCCCCTGCCTCTATTCTTCCCGGTTTAGTTATTTTGTCAAGCTTTGTGGAGCCCCGTGCACCGACCACCACCGGATATTCACTGTTCATTCATAGGGGAGCGTCCAAACCTTTGTATACGGTACCGAGGTAACTTTCGCTTGTGTTAAATGGGGCCCATTTTGCGGATGAAAAAGGGGCGTGTGGCAAGTCTTTCCAGGAATCTTGACGCTTCACAGATGCACCGAAGTTGCCGTGCAAAAACATAACGCCACCCCGAAGGGTGGCCGTTATGCTTCAAAGGTTAATGAGCCAAAGTTACCGCTCGCTCTTCCAGTTGATCAGATCGCCAAGGGTGGTGGTTGAGCTGGAGACCGGGGCCTTGTGGCTGCCGCCGCGTTCGCCGTGGCCGTGGCTTTCAGCCTTGTAATGCTCCACCTGGGCGCGGCTGGCCTCGTGGCCGGTGACGGCGCGCAGGCTCAAGCCTACCTTCTTCTCCTCCACGTTGATCTTGATGATCTTGAAGTCGTGCTCCATGCCGGTTTCAAGCTTGGACGCGCCGCCTGCTTCTTCGCCTGCTTCGGAAATGTGGCATAGACCCTCCACGCCCTCCGCGATCTCGACGAATGCGCCGAACTGCGCCGTGCGCAGCACTTTGCCGTGGACGATGTCGCCCACGCGATGGGTGGCGAAGAAGCTCTCCCACACATCGGGCTGCAACTGCTTGATGCCCAGCGAGAGGCGGCGATTCTGCGGCTCAACGCCCAGTACGACTGCCTTTACCTTTTCACCCTTCTTCACCACTTCAGAGGGGTGTTTCACGCGCTTGGTCCAGCTCAGGTTGGATACGTGCACCAGGCCGTCGATGCCGTCTTCAATTTCAATGAAGGCGCCAAAATCGGTGAGGTTGCGCACCCGGCCCTCGACCACTGTGCCCGCAGGATAACGCTCGGTCAGGTTCTCCCAGGGATTGTCGAGCAGCTGTTTCATGCCCAGCGAAATGCGGCGGTCTGCCGGATTAACGCTGAGTACCACTGTCTCAACTTCGTCGCCAGGCTTGACCAGCTTGGAGGGATGTTTGAGCCGCTTGGACCAGGTCATCTCAGAGAGGTGAACCAAGCCTTCGATGCCCTGCTCCAGTTCCACGAACGCGCCGTAGTCGGTAACCGAAAGCACCCGGCCCTTGACGTGCGCACCGACAGGATACCGCTCAGTCGCGTCGAGCCACGGGTCAGGCGTCAACTGCTTGAAGCCCAGGGAAACACGCTGCTTTTCCTTGTCGAACTTGAGCACCTTCACCTGGATCTCGTCGCCCACGTTGACCAGGTCGCGGGGATGCGTAAGCCGGCCCCAGCTCATATCGGTAATGTGCAGCAAGCCGTCAATCCCGCCCAGATCGACAAACGCGCCGTAGTCGGTGAGGTTCTTCACTGTACCGGTAAGCACGGCGCCCTCGCCCAACTGCTCCAGTGTGGTGGAGCGCTTGGCGTTCTGCTCTTCTTCCAGGATTTCCTTGCGGCTGACCACCACGTTGCCGCGCTTCTTGTTCAGCTTGATGACGCGGACTTCGATCTGCTGTCCAAGGTACCCATCCAGGTTGCGGACGGGCCGGATTTCAAGCTGCGAACCGGGCAAAAACGCCTTCAGGCCGATGTCCACGGTAAGCCCGCCCTTGACGCGGCTGACTACGGTGCCCATCACCGGAGTCTTCTCGGCGGCTGCTTTCTCGATGACGTCCCAAACACGGAAGCGCTGCGCCTTCTCGAAGCTGACCAGGTAGCCGCCTTCCGGCTCCTCTCGCTCGATCACCACGTCGATCACATCGCCGGGATTGAAGCGCACAGCACCCGTATGATCGAGAACCTGCTCAATGGGAACCAGTCCCTCGGACTTCAGGCCCACATCCACAACCAGGTGCTTGTCCGTCTGCTTGAGCACGGTGCCAGAGACAACCTTGTCCCCATAGGCTTCCACCGCGGCGGCCTCGGCGGCTTGCTCGCGCTCGAAAGCGGCCAGGGCGGCGGAGAAATCGTCCATTGACTCGATACCATGGGATTCAAGACCGTGGGCCTCATGCGCCGGCTCAGCCTGCGCTTGGATCGTCTTTTGCTCAGCAGCCTCCGCGGGCTCTGCCACCGGCGGACCTTCCACCGGTGCAGCCAGTTGGCGCAAATCCGCAGATTGAGCTTCTGCTTGAGGTGCGGCGGGCGCAACCTCCGCTGTCGCGTGTTCTTGAGACGCGGCCTCAGCTACGGGCTCGGTTAGGGCATCGGCGTCCAGCGCGGATGGTTCGACTGCTGTTACTGCTTCGGCGGTCTCAGTGTTGGACGTGGATTCGTACGGCGGCTGCTCCGGCTCCGTCGCAGGTTCGAGTGTGGGGATTTCCAATTCGGTGTTCAGGGTTATGCTCTCGGGTTCGGGATTGAGGACGTTTGCCATCACTGATGCTCCGGAATTCCTTGCTCCCGCGACATCCATTGCTAGCCGCTGGGAGTGGCCCCGCACCGCGACGGACGCGGACGGGCTTGCCTGCTTGACCGCGTCCCTGCCACTGACCTTTGTGACTGCACCGGCGAGTCATCGCAGACGACAGTCCTCCCAGCCTGTTGCGCTGGAGTCGAAGTGTCCTTGGGATGCACCCGGCAGGCAACGGCTTGCTGGAGGGCGGCCGTAACTCACTGCGGGAATACGCGCAGTAGGCTACGCTCTCAAGTGTAGCAACCTCATCTTTCCTGCGTCAATCCAACAGTTTGCCTGTAACGCATTGCAATCAAATTTTTACAGGGGCAGAGCAGAACAATGGACTTAACGGCGCAGGCTTGCCAACCTTCCAGGAGATAATCAGGCGCTGATCCCAACACAATACGATCGGTGGAGCGACCTTGGAGACTCCTGGTCCCCTATGGAAGCTGTCCATGAAGTGAATTCTGGCAAAGAGAGTTTGGCTCTATCGATCTTTCTTTAAGCCCGGAGTCAGGTCGGAGACCGTAGCATTGAAGAACTGAGCATCCGGTGGTACAACGGATGGACCGCGACTATGGATCACCTCTGGACTCCCTGGCGCTATGCCTACGTCACCGCGACGGACGGCGCACCGCGCCCCGGCGTCCCATCGAGCCTGGCCGCCTGGCCCGGGGACCTGGGCTGCGTCTTCTGCAACCTGATCGCCTCCATCGATCACGCCATCGCCAACGGCATGAAGCCTGAGGAGGCTGAGGCTGCCGGTGGCCTCATCCTGCGCGCCAAATATTGCTTCATTTGCCTGAATGCCTATCCCTACACCTCCGGCCACGTGATGGTGATGCCCTACGCCCACCTCGACCGCCTGTCCGCTCTGCCCGTCGAAGCCGCACATGAACTGATGGACCTGGCCCAGCAGACTGAGCTGGTTCTGCAGCAGCTCTACAACCCGCATGGCCTCAATTTCGGCCTCAACATTGGCAAGGCAGGCGGCGCCGGCGTCGCCGGGCACCTCCATCTGCACGCCCTTCCCCGCTGGGCCGGGGATACGAATTTCATGACGACAGTAGCCGAGTCACGGGTGCTGCCGGAGGAGCTGGATGTTACCTGGGAGCGCATGCGGGAGGCGTTTGGGAAATCGCCAGCTTAGACAGTTTCGCTCTCCTCTGCTTCTGCGGTAAGGGACAAAGATGATTCCGCACCTTCATCCCAGCCCGCTATCTCTAGAACTCGAGGAGCAATCTGCTTGGTCGATTTGTTGGCAAGCCGCTTCAACTTTTCAGCCTGATCCACGAGATTGCCCTTCCCTGACGTAAGGCGTTTTATCGCCTCGTCGTTGCTTTGCTCGGCATTTTGAATTGCTGCAACGGCCTTCAGAATCGAGGCTCGGGTCCTTTCCAACGCATCCACAAACCGTGTGAACTCCTCGAAGAGTAGCCGTGCACGATCTCCAACCTGATGCAATGATTTTGCCCTCTCCTCATTGCGCCATAGACTTTCTACGATTCGCGCAATGTGTAGGATGGTGGTCGGCCCTGCGATCAAGACCCGGCTCTTGTATCCGTCCGTAATGAGTTTTGAATCAGTCTGAACAGCCAGTAGGTATGCCGCCTCGTTCGGAGCGAAGAGGACAACATAGTCCGGCGATTTTTCTCCAAGCAGTTCCTGGTAGTTTTTCGCTGCGAGTTCCCGAATGTGATTTCGAAAACTTACGACCAATCGATCCAACGCCTCTTTGCGGGTAATATCGTCGATGGCATTGACATAGTCCTTGTGGGCGCTCAGGGTCACCTTTGAATCAATGATTAGCGACCTTCCCTCCGGAAATTTGAGGATCACATCAGTTCGTTTCCGCTCATCCCGTATTCCATCCTCGCCCTCTGCCAGGAATGTCTGTTGGTAGGTGTAATGCAAACCGCGCTTAAGATCGCAGGCCTCCAGAATGTCCAGCAAAACCAGTTCGCCCCAATGCCCTTGTTCGCTGGTATCCCGGGTCAATGCGTTGGTCAATGCCTGCGCTTCCGAAGAGAGCCGTTCATTGAGGCCTTTCAACTGTTCCAACTTCGCGGAGAGTTCCGTTCGGCTGACCAGACTGTCCTTCTGCGCATCTTCGACCTTCTCACGGAAATCCTTGATCTGCTCTCGCAGCGGATTGAGCAAGGTTCCAAGCTCGCTTTTGTTTGTTTCGGAGAAAACCCTCGACTTTGTCTCAAGAATCTCTCCGGCAAGCGTCTGGAACTGGTTGGCCAGTGCTTCCCTCGCTTTATCCAAAATGGCGAGTTTCTCAGCCAGCCCGGCTCGCTCCGCACTCAACTCGGCCCGCAACCCGCTCACCTGCGCAAGAGCCTGCGATTCAGCATTGGCTTTTGTCCCAAGCTCCGTGCGCAACCCCTCTCGCTCGGCGGCCAACTGATTGATCGTTCTCTCGCGCTCCTTGGCAAGCGATTCAAAGCCTGCCCGCGCCGCGGACTCCGCCTGTGCCTTCACCAACGCCGCGCGCGCCACCGACAGTTCTTCAGTCAACTCCTGTGCGCGCTTATCCCGCTGCGTAATTTCTGACTTGCCAGACGCACCGCGCAACCAGAAGCCCAGAAAAATCCCCACGAATGCAGCGGCAACTCCAAGAATCAATTCCTGCATCGCCCGCCCCTTTCCCCTTCGCCTAATGTACGCCTTCTGCCTGTGCATTTCCCGCCAAACGGCCGGGAGTGCCAAATTCCCGCGCCCTGATCCCTGACCCCTGATCCCTGATCCCTGTCACCGCCTTTACACACCCCCACCCGCCCGGTAGACTTGAAGTTTCGGGGCTGTGCGCGATTTTTTCTGCGCAGTGGTTGTGTTCCCCTGCCTTGGGCCGTTATCTTAAGCAGGCGAACGGGTTTGCGCTTTACCCGGAGAGATTCTTGAGGTTCCAAAAAATTACGAGGAGATTCACGCATGGCCGTTGAAGAGAAAGTCAAGCAGATCATTGTCGAGCAGTTGCAGGTGGACGAAGCCGAGGTCACGCCCGGCGCCAGCTTTCAGGAAGACTTGGGCGCCGATTCGCTCGACGTGGTTGAGCTCGTAATGCAGTTCGAAGAAGCCTTCGATCTCGAGATTCCCGACGAAGACGCGGAGAAGATCAAGACCGTGAAGGACGCGATTGATTACATCGAGAAGAATGCGAAAGGCAGCAAATAACCCTTGTCCAATGCGTCCCGCAGAGTCGTTGTCACCGGCCTTGGGCTGGTCTGCGGTGTGGGCAACACCGCTCCCGAGGTCTGGCGGCAGCTGTTGGCCGGGGCCAGCGGCATGGCGCCCATTCAGGGCTTCGATACCACTGGCTTCTCCGTCACCTTTGCCGCCGAGGTCAAGAATTTCGACCCGCTGAATTTCGTGGACAAAAAAGAGGCCCGCAAGATGGGCCGCTTCATTCATTTTGCCTTTGCCGCAACTCAGGAGGCCCTTGCCCAGTCCGGCCTTGAAATCACGCCCGACATTTCCGAGCGTGTTGGCGTCTTCATCGGCTCCGGCATCGGCGGTTTCGAGATCATTGAGCGCGAGCACAGTAACCTGCTTGCCGGCGGCCCGCGCAAGATCTCGCCCTTCTTTATTCCCGCGGTTATCGTGAACATGGCGGCAGGCAATATCAGCATCCGCTACGGCGCCAAGGGGCCCATCTCGGCCACGGCTACGGCCTGCGCCACCTCGGCCAACTCCATCGGCGACTCGGTGCGCATGATCATGCACGGCGATGCCGACGTAATGATTGCCGGCGGCACTGAGGCGTCGGTTACGGCTCTTTCAGTGGGCGGATTTGCCGCCATGCGCGCCCTCTCCGCCCGCAACGACGAGCCCACCAAGGCCAGCCGCCCTTTCGACAAGGATCGCGACGGCTTTGTGATCGGCGAAGGCGCCGGCATCCTCATCCTTGAAGAGCTAGAATTTGCCAAGGCGCGCGGCGCAAAGATCCTGGCCGAAGTGATTGGTTACGGCATGAGCGCCGACGCCCATCATATGACGGGCATCGCTCCCGACGGCCAGGGCGCGCAGCGCAGTATGAGAGCCGCACTCAAAGACGCTGGCATTGCGCCGGAAGAAGTGGGCTACGTGAACGCCCATGCCACGTCGACCCCCGCCGGCGACGGCAACGAGTCCCGCGCGATTGAACTGGTCTTCGGCGAACACGCGCTGAGCGGAGATCTCAAGGTATCCGGCACCAAGTCCATGACCGGCCATCTGCTGGGCGGCGCCGGGGGCCTGGAAGCAGGCATTTCGGTGCTGGCGCTTGTGAACCAGAAAATTCCGCCAACCATCAACCTGGACAACGCGGACCCCGAGTGCCGTCTGGACTACGTGCCGAACGTGGCCATCGATCACAGCTTTGATGTGGCGCTGTCGAACTCCTTCGGCTTCGGCGGCATCAACGCCACGCTCATCATGCGCCGCTGGACAGAGTAATTCACGCCTTTTACCCGCAAACAAAACAGCGCGAATCCGATCCGGGATTTCGCGCTGTTTGTCTTTCGAGCTTTCCGTCCGTCAGCCTTGGATCGCTGCCACGCCTACACCGATCAGCACCATGATCGCCCACCATCCAAACACCGCAATATAGCCGGAACTGCGCTTCACTCCAGCCACGATCGCAATCCCCATGCCCATCAGAACCAGCGACCAGATGGTAACGATGTCGATCGAGTTGGCAAGCGCGTACACCGCCTTGTTGGTCTCCATGACCGGTAAAAAGGCAGCTACGTTCGTGGGTGCATAGTTCTTGATGTTGAACGTCTCCGGCGTACCCCCCGCAAAAAGCACCACAATGCCAAGGAGTGTCTTGAAAACCTCCGGCAAGCTGGCAAAAAACCATACGGCAAAAATGCTTCCGAAAGTGGCTTTGCCTCCGAAAACAAAGTTAATTGTGCCCCACAGCACCAGCGCGACGACTGCCGCAACTAACAACACAAAGACCGGGCCGGCAATAAAAATGCCCTCCGTGACGTACAGGGAGATTTTCTCTTGCAGTTGAAGCTGTTCAGGAGACAGCTTGGCCAGCTGCTCCTGCTGCTTTTCGCCCGCCAACTTGAATTGGTTGTCGACGACGGTCTGCATGCTAACCTTGTACGACACGGCCGCAAAGAACAGATAGCCGAAGACTGCCATAATCACCCACGGCAGCCACCAGCTCTTGTTGCCCCGCTTGATGTCTTCGAATGTCTTCGACGGCGCGGAAAAAATGCTCGTGACGCGTTGCATTTGGGATAGCCCAGGCCCCGTAGGGGCTGCGGCCAATGGTTGAACTTCCAGATCGCTCATGATTTCGCCTCTCGAATGCCGCCTCGGCTGGTTACATTTCCGCCGCCATGGGAGACCGGAAAATCGCGCCCGCGGTCGTATCCTCGCTGGAATGCGCTCGCGGCACGCTGACTCGTTCCCGGCAACTCCGGGCAGGAATTGTTGTTGCCCGCGATTGTACCCCTGATTTGCGGAAAAATCCCAATCAATTTCCGCAGTCGCTCGGCTGCTTCGGATATCGGCGGGCTTATCGTCCCAGGGCGGGCGTGGCGCTGGCGACATCGCGGCTTATTTGGCCGGTTTTGGGCGGGGTCACCTTCGGCTGGCCGCTTTCCGGCTGCTCGGTCGCAGGCTGCCCCGGCCCGGTCTGTCCGAATCTGCCTCGCGCAACCGAGCTTGCCGGCCTGGCGGTCACGTAGTTCTTGTAGACCGTAATGTGGAAGCAGGCCTGCTGGAATTCCTCCTCCACGTCAATCTTGCCCGCTGCTTGCAGAGGCTGCAGCCAGTACCGCATCCAGCCAATCTCCTGGCGGCTCAGACCGCTTTTGGCAATGTCGACTGTGGCGCCGGTCAGGTGCGGGCTGACGATATCGCCTTCGGCCGCGGCAGCGTTGCCGTTCACAGCCATGAGCCGCTTCTGGTACTCAACCGTGCGCACCGCCGAACTCACTTCCAGAGACCCATGAAACTGGGCCGCATGGGCTCGCGCCAGGTCGGAGAGGAAACGCGCTGTCCAGGGCCGGCAGTAGCGATGATGTTCCGGCAGATTGCCGTTCACGGTGAGCGAAGCGGAGACGGGAATCGGAATCAGAAGCTTGCGTGCAATGCGGTCGGACAGATCGTCTTCGTCTTCAATCCGCTCCAGCCCCTCGGCTTCCGCCTTCTCGTTCTGCCGTTCCAGGGAAATCAGAGACCCCCGCATCGGCGGCAGCATCACCATACGCTTCCTGGTCAGAGCAGCGGGCCGGGCAACAGGTGCAGGAGATGGTCCAGCAATCACATCGGCCTCAGTCATCGTCGCTGCCGCGGGGATCTTCTGAGGGCGGATTCGGTCTGTTGGCAAAACAGCCTGGCGCGTATCCATACCCTGCCCAGCGAGAGCCGTTCCCGTCTTGATAACAGTCCGCCGTTTGCGCGCCGACGCTAGGCCTGTCGTATGTCCGGAAGTGCGTGCAGCCGGGCAGCCGTATAGCCGCGCAGACCGATGCCTGCCGGGATGGCGAGGAGATCCCTTGCGCGTGTGCGCGGTCGTCTTGTGGATCGGCCCCGAGGCAGACGAACCTGTCCCGTTGGCCTGCGCCAGCAATGCGGGCGCAGCATCGGCCATCGCCATAAAAGCAACAGTCAGCACGAGAACCATGAAAGAGGTTCGGCGCATGAGAGGGGGTGCGGAGAATCCAGAGCAACTCCAGTGTAGATTCTTCCGCACCCAAATCCGAGTACCTGCGAAGGTGCGGCTGCGTCCGATAACTAGGGATGGCGGCTTCAGGCTTTCCGGATCACACCTGTTGACGACAATGCGTTTCGCTCGAATTGATATATACTATTGGTAGCTACTCTAAGGGAGGGCGGAACTATGACACCCAAGACGAAAGCCAAGCCGATGGATGCGAAGCTCTTCTGGAACGGTCGCAGTCAGGCTGTGCGTCTGCCCAAAGAATTCCGGTTTGAGGGCGACCGCGTGCGCGTGACGCGCATGGGTGCAGGCATCCTGCTCGAACCGCTTCCTTCGACCGAAAGGGAATCGCTGGAAGAGATGTTTGCGCGGATGGATGCCATGGGTGCTGACCCGATTTTCCCGGAAGGCCGCAAACAGAACCTCGCGCCCATACGTGAGTATTTCAAGTGAGTTATCTGCTTGATACAAATGTCTGCATCGCGCTGATCAATGGAACTTCCCGCCGAGTTCGCCGACGCTACCTCCAGTCCACAGGCCGCGGATCTTTACCCTTCACCTCTTCAATCGTTGCCCATGAGCTTTGGTATGGCGTAGCCAAGAGCGATCGCGTCGCTCAGAACGCCAATCGACTGATCACATTTCTGAATCAAGCTATTGCCGTGCTCGACTATTCCGCAAAAGACGCGCAGGCTGCGGGAGAAATCAGAGCCGAGTTGGAGCGCCAGGGCCAGCGCATCGGCGAATACGATACGCTGATTGCCGGGCAGGCCTTTGCCAGAAACCTGATTCTGGTTACCGCCAATACCCGGGAATTCGAACGAGTAAAGGGGTTGGTGATTGAGGACTGGACCGAGTAGAGTGCGCAGTCCTACTGCAGCAGCGTCGGCTCGTCGTCCTTCAGTTCCTCAGGCGGGATAATCACCGCCGCAGCTACCTTGTCTTCGGGCTCCAGATTCAAAAGTCGGACGCCTTGGGTCGCCCGGCCCGCGGCACGGATTGTCTTGGTATCGATGCGGATGATCTTGCCGAACTGGCTGATCACCATCAGTTCGGACGTATCGTCGACCAGTTGAATTGTGTTCACGCGGCCAATGCGCGGAGTGACGGCCATGTTTTTCACGCCCTTGCCCCCGCGCGTCTGCAACCGGTACTCGTCAACGTCAGTGCGCTTGCCAAAGCCGTTCTCGGTGACGGCAAGAATGCGATAGGCGCCCGGTTCGTGCTCCTTGGGCGTGATGGCAACGCCGACTACAAAGTCACCCTTCGCCAGGTCAATGCCACGCACGCCGTAGGCCGGGCGGCCCATCGAACGCACGTCGCACTCGTCGAAGCGAATCGCCATGCCGAGGTGCGTGGCCAGGAAGACAAGCTGCGAGCCGTCAGTGATGCGGGCGGCCACAAGCTCATCGTCCTTGTCGATGCCGATGGCGATGATGCCGCGCGCCATGACGTTGGAGAAGTCCTTGAGCGGCGTCTTCTTCACCGTTCCCTTCTGCGTGGCGAAGAAGATATACTTCCCTTCTTCTTCGAGATCGCGCACCGGCAGAATCGCGCGCACGTTTTCGCCGGGCTGCAGATCGAGCAGGCTCTGCATGCTCTTGCCCTTGCCTGCCGCGCCCACGTCGGGGATTTCGTAGACCTTGACCCAATAGACACGGCCAGTGTTGGTAAAGCACAGCAGGTATGCGTGCGTCGAGTTGACGATAAGCTGCGAGACAAAGTCTTCCTCGCGCGTCTTCATGCCGGTGCGCCCTGTCCCTCCACGGCGCTGCTGGCGATAGATGCTGATGGGTGTCCGCTTCAGATAGCCCTGGTGGCTCACCGTCACAGCGACCTGCTCGTCGGCGATCAGGTCTTCAAGCTGCAGCTCTGCGCTCTCGTCGATGATCTGGGTGCGGCGCGCATCGCCGTATTTGTCGCGAACCTCTTCGAGCTCCTTGACGATTACCGCGCGCAGCTTCTTCTCGCTGGCCAGGATCGACTCGTACTCGGCAATGCGCTCGCGCACCTGCTTCAACTCGTTCAGCAACTCATCGATGGAAAGCTGCGTCAGGCGATAGAGCTGCAATTCCAGAATGGCGTCGATCTGGCGCAGCGTGAGGCCTTTCTCTTCATGCATCAGTCGCTCGCGACCCAGCGTGACGACGATCTCCGTGCCCTTGCCCCACGCATACAAGTTCTCACGAGCCTCAACGCGCGAGCCGGAAGCGCGAATGATGCGGATGACCGTATCCAGATTGTCGAGCGCAATCTTAAGGCCTTCAAGGATGTGCTCACGCGCGCGGTCCTTCTTGAGAAGGAATACGGTGCGCCGCTGCACCACATCGACGCGATGATCGATGAATGCGCGAATGGCCTGATCAAGCGAGAGCTCCCGCGGCTGCCCGTTCAGCACCGCGAGAAAGATCATGGAGAAGCTCTCTTGCATCTGCGTGTGTTTGTAGAGCTGGTTGAGCACAATCTCCGGCTGCGAGCCGCGCCTGAGTTCGATCACGATGCGCATACCGTCGCGGTCGCTCTCGTCGCGCACGTCGCTGATGTCGTCAACGATTTTTTCGTTCACCAACTCGGCGATGCGCTCGATGAGTTTTGACTTGTTTACCTGGTAAGGAATCTCGGTGACAATGATCGCCTGCTTTTCCTTGGTCAGGTTTTCCGTCGCCACCTTGGCGCGCATCATGAAGCGTCCGCGCCCCGTCTTGTAGGCCTGCGGAATTCCGGACTTGCCGTAGAGGAAGCCGCCCGTGGGGAAGTCCGGCCCCTGCACGTGCTTGAGCACCTCGGCCAGGCCCGCATGCGGATTCTGCACCAATTCAATCGCCGCGTTCACCACCTCGGTCAAATTGTGCGGCGGAATATTAGTCGCCATGCCAACAGCAATGCCGCTCGACCCATTCACAATGAGATTCGGAATGCGCGTCGGCAACACCACCGGCTCAAACGTGGACTCATCGTAGTTGGGCGTAAAATCCACCGTCTCCATCTCGATGTCGGAAAGCAGTTCGCCGGCGATGCGCGACATGCGGCACTCCGTGTATCGCATGGCCGCCGGCGGATCGCCATCGACCGAACCGAAGTTTCCCTGCCCATCCACTAGCGTGTAGCGCAGCGTAAACGGCTGCGCCATGCGCACCAGCGTGTCGTAAATGGCGGAGTCGCCGTGCGGATGGTAAACACCCATTGCCTGGCCCACAACCTTGGCGCACTTGGCGTATTTCTTGTTGTACTCGAGCCCCATCTCGCTCAGCGTATAGAGCACGCGGCGATGCACCGGCTTCAGGCCGTCGAGAGCACTTGGCAGCGCGCGGCCAATGATCACCGACATCGAATAATCGAGATACGACCGGCGCATCTCCTCCTCGATGTTGATCGGGATAAGGTTGGTGCCGCCGTTAGGCGGCATGCCGCCATCGAGAGGGAGGAGGGGATTCTTGTCGTCGGCCATAGGGTCTTTTCTTAGCCCTCGGGAATGCGGCAGAGAGGGTCCGGAGAATGCGGGGCCGGGCTCCGTGGGCTATGCTTCTATTTTACCCACGGGGAGGGGCATTCAGCAAGGCGAATTGAGGCAAATAAGTCATTGGTTTTCTTTACTTTATAGTAATCTTTTCAGCGTCAATGGAAGGGTGGCCAAGCCTCATGCCGCATGTCGAGTTTTGGCCTTCGATTTGGCTCTGCTCCCGGCCTTCTTTTTCGCCCGCTTTTCGCTCTGTTCCTCGCCCAATCCAGACAGAATCACCGGGGGCCGGTCAGGCAATTCCACCACCAGCTTCAGTTTGCCCCCCACTCCTTCCACATAGCTTCGCAGCGTGGAGATGTAGAGGTCGGTGCGTTTCTCGATGCGGGAAACCCCCTCCTGGCCAATCTTGAGCTTCTTCGACAGGCGCGCCTGGGTGAGCTTGCGCAGTCGTCGTACTTCGCGCAGGTTCATCTCCGCCCGCATCTCCTCCGCAAGCAGACGAATCCGCGCCCTGCTTTCCTCGGATTCCTCAGCAAGCATTTCTTCCAATGAAACTGTCATCTGGACTACCTCTTCAAACGGAGATTTTTCAAATGCTGATCGAACCGCTCATCCGCAATGCGCAACAGATTGCGATAAAAGCGTGCCTTTCCAGTTCCGCTCTTGTCTCCGCCCGCCAGCAGAATGGCCTTGCGTTCTGAATCGAAGGCGTAAGCTACACGCCATGCGCCTCCATCGGCATCAAATCGCAATTCCTTCATGTTCGCGTGGCGTGAGCCCTTGAGCGTATCTGCCTGCGGCCTTCCCAGTAGCGGCCCGTCTTCGCTCAGGATAATTGCCGCCGCCTTCAGCTTTTCCCGAACCGTTTGAGACAACTGCCGGACTTCCGCCGCAAATTCGTCGTGAAACTCAACCGCCCATTGTCTTCCCATGCCACCTCCATGCAAACTCTGTTTCTGAGACATAGTCACTCCTCAGTTACAGGCTGATCCGGTGGCACCCAGTTCATCCCAATCTCCAAATAGGCTATCATAATATGTTCTCAAAAGCCTAATGTCTTCTATTGCATTTCCTTACATCCAGTATCAGTAAATCAAACCCTAAAGCAGCCCCGGCAAACTCAGCACGCAGAAAACCCCCTGCAGCAGCACAATCGCCCCCGCCGCAGCCAGCGCCAGCCGTCCGCGCGGGCCTTCGTACGCATCGGCCCAAACGCCGCCCACAAACGTCAGTAGAAACGGCAGCGCCCATAGCCAGGGACTGCCCGGAACTCCAGTCATGACGAGAGGCAGCAGCACCAGGGCGCAAACCAGCGGCGCAGTATTGCCGAAGTAGCGTGCCTTTCTCAGCGCGAAGTACAACACCACTGCGGACGCTGAGGCCAGCGTGATCCCTGCGTTGCCAAGCGCTGAGAAAAACCGCCGCGCCGGGTCCAGCGAAACCCACAGAAACCCCACCCCTGAGCGGAAAACATAGCTGAACGCGTCGGGTGAAAAGCCGTAGCAGGCGAACACCATCAGCAGTGCACCCACCACGGCGATGAGCACCACCGGCAGCACCTGGCTCCTGCGTCCCTCGGCCACCCACACCATCGCCACCAGCCCCAACAAAGCGACCACAGGCAACGCCGCGATATGCGCCGCTGCTGCAAGCCCGAAGGCTGCAATCAGCAGCACAATGCGCGGCCGCCATTTGCGCCGCGGTCCTTGCATGGCGTGCGCCACGCCGATGCAGGTATACATGCCGCCATACACTCCCAACGCTGCCAGTATCTCCGCATTGGGCGCCACGCATGCTCGCAGCACCGGCGGAGAAAAGCAGTAGAGCGCCAGCGCCGTATACCCACCCAGGTTGCCGTAGAGACGCCTCGTCACCCACCACAGGCCCGCGCCCAGCATGCATCCCGCCAACAGAAACGGCAGCCGCAGCAACAGCAGCACATGCGTAAGCTGGTGGCGCAACTCCCACGTGCTCACTTCGCCGTCGGCCTGAAACACCCGGTCCTCCGGCTTGCGGAAGGCGTCCATCCCTCGCTCCGCAAGCAGGTTCAGCGTGAGCGGCAGCCCGGCGAGCCGGTAGCCCAGAATGCCATCGTGAATATTGCCGCAAGTGGTGTAATAGCCGGCCAGCGCCGAAGGCCGCTCCCAGGTTTCGCGCCCGCACCGCGCATATTGGTAGTCGCGGTCGGTCAGCGTCTGGTGCTCCGTGAGCCACAGCCCTTGCATGAGAAAAAGACCGAGGAGCCCCGCCGCAATACGCTGCGGAAGATTGAAATGGAAGCGGCGAATCCTGCCAAACCGAAGTGTCATCACGTTCAAACGAGTCGATTCCAGTCTAAATCTCTCGCCTCCGATCCATTCCCGGATCCCACACACCCGCTAACTCGCTAACCAGCTATGTCCCGCCCAAGCCGGATGCAAACTCTCCGGCTCTATCGGTTGCTGACCCGCTGACTTGCACACGCGCATCATTCAATCGCTTTACTCAATGGGCACGAGAAGCTAAACTGGCCCCGCCATGCTCAGCCGCCGCCAATTTGCACTCAACACTGCCGCTACCGCAATCGCCCTCGCCTCCAGTTCCCGGCTCGCCATTCCGCAGCCCGCAAACGTCTACCAAAATCCCATCCTCGGCGACGACCACCCAGACGCCAGTCCCATCCGCGTAGGCGACGAGTTTTACCTGACCCATTCCAGCTTCGATTACGCGCCCGGCCTGCTCATCTGGCATTCGCGCGACCTGATCAACTGGCGTCCCGTAGCGGCCGCGCTGACGCGCTATCACGGCACTGTTTGGGCGCCGTATCTGTGCGAGTACCAGTCGCGCTTTTACATTTATTTCCCTGCTGACGGAAAGCTGTGCGTGGTCCACGCCGACCATCCAAAAGGCCCCTGGTCCGAACCCATCGACCTCGGCATCAACGCCATCGATCCCGGCCACATCGCCGAAAACGGCCATCGCTTCCTCTACATGGCCGGCGGTCAAATGGCCGAACTTAACCCCGACGGGCTCTCCGTGAAAACACCGCCCCGGAAAGCTATCGATCCATGGCCTGTTCCCGCCTCCACGCGTATGGAGTGCACTTGCCTGGAAGCCCCCAAGCTGCTCGAGCACAACGGCTGGTTTTACCTTAATGTTGCCGAAGGCGGCACCGCCGGCCCGTCCACCAGCCACTCCGTCATCAGCGCCCGCAGCCGCCATGCCGACGGCCCTTGGGAGTTCTCGCCCTACAACCCCGTCGTTCACACCCGTTCCCGCGATGACCGCTGGCTCTCCCTCGGCCACGGCCGCCTGGTCGACACGACACAGGGCAAGTGGTTCATCACCGTCCACTCGTATGAGAACGGCTACCGCACTCTCGGCCGCCAGCTTCTGCTGCTGCCCATCGAATGGACCGCGGACGGCTGGTTCCGTATCCCCGAAGGCATCATGGCCGATTCTGCCATCCCCATGCCCATCCCCGGCACGTCACAGCAACCGCTCCTCGACCCTTCCGACGACTTCACAGCCGCGGAACTCGGCCTGCAATGGGCCTTCTGGCACGAGTTTGACCGCGCCCGCTTCTCCACCGGCAACGGAGCACTAACGCTGCAAGCACGCGGCAAGTCCCCGGCCGATACCTCCGCCCTCACCACCCCCGTCGGCGGTCACTCCTATAGCGTCGAAGTCGACTGCGAAATCTCTCCCGGCTGCTCTTCGGGGCTGCTGCTCTTCTACGATCCCGCTCATGCCACCGGCATCCTGCTCGACGCGGAAGGAATCGGCGCCCGCACTGCCAACGGCTACATACCCAACCGGCAGCACCAAGGAGCTACCCGCGCCACGCTGCGCATCGTCAATGACCGCCAGGAGATCGACTTCTACTACCGCCTGCCGGGTGAGGGTTGGCGCAAGACCGAGGAATCCGCCGAGATATCCGGCATGAACCACAACGTGCTGGGTGGCTTCCTCGACGTCCGCCCGGCCCTCTTCGCCGCCGGCCAGGGCCAGGCCACATTCCGCAACTTCCGCTACTGGCCTGAAGTGAAGGCGCCCATCTAGGCCCGGACGCAAACCACCTGATGTATCGTGAAAAGCAGATCGCGGCAGAGGTGAGCCCTGGTGGCCGTTCCCGAAATCTTCGAAGCGCTCAAGCGAATGAAGTGGAGCTCGTTTCATTCCTGGTGGCAGTTCCACAATCTCTTTGCGGTCTTCGGTGGCTCGCTGGCCGAGTTCTCGCGGCGCTGGGTTAAACGGCGCAACGCGCGCCTGGCGCAGAACTGGCCTTCGGTCGAGGGCCGGGTCGGGACCACCAAAGTGACCAAAGGAACCAGATTTTACGGTTCCGCCCGGCACCCCCTTGCCACGTTCACCTATTCCTACTCGGTAAAAGATGGCGACGAAACCAACTACTATACAGGCGATTTCTCCAGGCCCTTTGCCGATGAAGACCGCGCATGGGAGTGGCTGTGGACGCTCAAGGATAAGAAAATCCGCGTGCACGTCCACCCCGACAAGCCAGAAGTTTCCGCCGTCCTTGCCGCGGATCTGGATGCGCACTTCCCCATTCCGGTGCGTACGCCGGAGGATCTCGCGTTCGCGCGCCCGGAAATCTATATACAGTAGCCTCGCCAGACCCGGCAGGCCTTCCCGGCTTGAAAACCAGAATTGGCGTAGAATAGAACCGTGCAGCACGCGCCAGTTGGCCCGGCTCGCACCTGGGCTCAGCGAACGATTTTCGGTCGCTGAGCAACCGATATGGGGGCGTCACGGTTTCGACGGGATCGATTGCGGCTTAGGAGGCATGTCAGGGTGTGGGCACCTGTAATCGCCTGCAAAACAAAAGTTGCCAACGACAATCTGGCACTTGCAGCTTAATTAACTAAGCTGCCGTCTTCATGGTTTTGCCTGTGGGCCGCGAGCGGACGTCATTCAGCAGGCTGGCGTGACCGGCTCGGTCCGTGTCGTTTCACGCGAGATCATCGGACTAGCTTCATGCGCATCTTGTCCGTTCTGAGCGTATGAGGCGAAAACATGCGGAAGCGGACACAGCATGGACTCTCCTGGCTGACAGCGATTTCGGACGCGGGTTCGACTCCCGCCGCCTCCACCACTAACATATTTATCTTCAATAGTTTACAAGACAAAAGCAGCGAAATAGCGAAGAACATTGCCACACATAAGCTATTTAGAATTAAGTAGATCCGAATCTTGATCCGTCACTCGGATGAACCGCCTCCAGGAAACTCGATCAATATTTTCGT
>JBKQNU010000111.1:0-4713 GCA_052145815.1 Occallatibacter sp. | reverse complement strand
CTAACTTAAGATAGTACCCCGGTCTTCTTCCACCGCGCCAAGCGATTGATATGATATTGCAGATAGATGGTGCCGAAGAAGAATGTCATAGCGCCGCTGAGTTTTAGATCTGCTTTCTCTGTCGAGTTGTAATACTCTTCCATCGCCGCCTTAATGCTGAAGACCCCAACCAACATCATGATTGCCCCGGCTATAATAAACAACCCGCCAAGCCATGCCGCTTGTTTCGCCACCAGGATAGTTAGAACGCCGGCGACAATGCCTGCCGGGTACATGGCAACCAACACTAGCGGCTTGTTATCGCCAGACAGTTTCCTGGCCCAGTTCGCTTGAATCAGGGCCCATATCAAATTGAAAAGTTGCCGCGTGGCAACAACCAGAATGAGCAGGATCGCCCAGTGCAGATTCGGAGGCAGAGGAACGAGTTGAGCCTCCGGAGATGCGCCAAACCCAGCCCCGCTGGCATCCAGCGTAGGTGCGGGGATGTTGCCGAGAACTTGAGAGACTGGGACCCAGTCGTTCATTACCTCGCGCTGGGCAAGGTCGTCTGGCAGGATATTCCCCGACTGAACATAGTTTTGAAGATCGGAAAGGCTGTAAGGGCCGAAGCGCTGCTCGCCTCGTTTGACAAAGTACTCCATGTGCGATCTCTCCTATGATTCGAATTGGACTCCCCAACGGTCCTGAGTGACTGTACAGATATCGATGATCGCCCAAAGCCAGCTCATCGGGCTTCCAAAGCCCAAGGTGAGCAGGGTAAGTGCGAGCTGAAGGAAGGCTTTGTTGCGATAACCGGCATAGAAATTATGCGCTCCAAACGTTCCCAGTAGCGCGCCTAGTAAGATGAAAGTCGTGCGACTCTTAGGCCGAGTGGGTGGAATGGGTGCCGGTTCCGGGCTCGACTGACCGCCGTCGCCGGCAAACGAGTTGAACATCGACGGCACAACACGATTGGCGATCTCGCGCAACTCTTCGATTGTCGGCGGGACTGGATCGTGCGGCGGAGGTGGGGGCGGCGCTGGCGGCGCTGCCACTGCAATCGACGCTGCTGAGGTTGCCGGCGTTCCAACCGCTGCGAGGTCCGGACCGGAAACGCTCAATTTCGGTTCCTCGGCAGGCGCACAACTGCAACCAAAAATCGTGCAACCGCCGTTTTCTTCATAGCAGTCTTGGTGGTGCTTGGTGCCGCAGCCGCTGCAAATCGTGCACGGTTCTTCTGCGGCGATCGATGCGCGGCAATAGGGGCACACCTCAGCCGTCATGACCGGTGCTTCTCCTTGTACCGGAACGAGTACCGTCCCAGTTGCAGCAAGTCACCGTCCTGCAAGACGCGGGTCTTGATTAACTGGCCCATCCACTGTACCGGACCGGTCGCGCGCAACTGAACGCGCGCCCCGGTAATCTGGATTTGCGCATGGCGGGGAAGAATATTCGGGTCTTTGAACAGATAGATGTCCGATTCCTGGCGGCTTCCAATACTCGTCTCGGATTTATACAAGATGAACTGCTTGCCGGCGAGAGGGCCAGAAGTAACATACAGCCAGCGATCTTTGAGTGCGCTCTCCACTAACCCCATCGCGACACCAGTGGACAAGCCCACCAGCCCAAACCCGACGCACCGGCTGAGCGCCGCGCCTTTTGTGAGCATTGTAATTGGGTCGAATATCACGCCTCCAATGCCGGCCCCTATCAACCCGCCGAGCACGCCGTAATATCCCTTCTTTGACGATTGTCCGACAATGCCATAGACGATTCCGCCGGCCGCGCCAAACACCATCCAAGCCACGCCCCGCGCAATCCAGACCGCGGGATTGCGAAACGTCTGGGCCCCCGCCTGGTAACAGATCCCCAAGCCCACACTGTAGATCATGTTCGCCATGAAGTAGAAAACGAAGCCCAGAACCAGCCCTAGAGGCAGGGCCAGGACTCCACGCAACAACGCCTTGCGCAGCGAGCGTTCGACGGTGCTTTCGGCAATGCCAAATCCCACGCACATCAGCATCAGGCACATAGGAACCATCAAAAAATTGCCCCAACGCTGCACCTTCCCGCCGTCGACGAAACCCGGTTCGCATACCGCCCAGGCGGCGAGCGCCCCCACCATCCCGGCCACACCCAGGTAGAACCAGCCCTGGAGCAAAATGCTGCCGCGATCTTCCGAAACCGGCACGAATTGCTCCGCTGTCTCGGCAATTGTGCCGTAAGACTTCACCCCCGTCGCATGGGTAACCTGAGAAGCGGCACTCGTTTCCGGAACCGTGATGCTCGCCAAATCGTCAAGCGTGATTTTGATCGGTTGCCGTTCACTTGGGTTGGGCATGGTCCCCCTTTGCGCCGTTTCCAGCTTGGCCGGGCTGGGAGGGACGCTGATTGACTTCGCCGCCGCCCACCAACGAGTCGGCTTTGCCTTTGTCGTTATCTTTATCTTTATCTCGATTGTGTGCGCCGCTGCCGCCGCGCGAGCCTTCCATGAGACCGAGGAGCGGCTGGCCGGTTTGCGGATCTACCGGCACGGGCACAAGCTCAACTTGGGGAAACAGATACCAGGCCACAAGGAATCCTATAAGAAATGTGCCGAGATACGAAAAAATTGCTCCCACCAGGCGTTGCAGCGAAGATGAGTCCGAGGTTTCGCCGGAAGCATCGACAAACTTCGATGGGTATGGATTGTCCTCGTCTTCCTCATCGGCAGCGGAGAAAACCGGCTCCGGCCGCCCGCTCTCATCGGCGCGCTCGCCTCCACGCCGGTCCACGACAGCGACTTGGGTCAGCCGCTCAATTCTCCCGCCGACCCATCCGAAGCAGCCTTCTTCATCGGAATGCGGATCGACAACCCATGCAACCTGTCCCGGCGAGGAAAAGAAATTCTTGTGAATGAAAGAGTCGTGTTCCGACAGAAACACCCCGAACCCTGGATGAGAGTGGTACCAGCCTACGATCCGATCGCCGGGGAATTCTTTGTCCTTGACTTTGTAAATGTGCTCCCAGGTGTCCTGCGTGAACGTCACATGGGCGCCTGCTTCTTGAGCGTTCAACCCTGTGATCGAAGCATCGACCCTGATGACGCCGTCGCGGTCCTGCCCGATCAACACGCCGCAAATCTCCGACTTGCTGCTGGAGTGTGCATGCTGGCGGATCTGGCGCGCCACTTCGCTGTCGATCCGCACGCTCGGCTGACGGCCTCCGCTGTTTGATTTTTGCGTCATTCCGTCGCCCGCCCCGTCACCAGGCTTCCCAGCACCTTGGGCGCGTCGCCGTACGGGATATACCCAATCTCGCGTTCCGCTGTGCGGGCCGTGAACACATCGAACAACGGCACTCCGATTTTGCTCAGTGGCCGCTCGCCAAATTCTTCCCGTCCGCTATAGCTATGGACCGCAACGACCGAGCGCAGCTGTCCGTCCTTGGCGCATTGGCCATCGCTGAAAGGAATGGTCCCGGCCGCGGCAAATTTTTCTTCTTCTTCGTGGCATGCTGGGCAGATAAACTTCTCAATCACATCGCGGCTCAGTTCCACCACCACGTTCTCCGATCCCAGGTCGGCTTGTGCCCGCCGGTGCAGTTCCCGCAGCGTCAGTTCGCCCGATGTCTCCGGCAAGTGCACGATCCTGGGCAAGACATAGTGGCTCTCACAATCGGCGTTCGCCGTGTACTCCACGACATATGAGGAGTGGTTCACGCCTTCGAAGATGTAGCCTTTCCCGGCCAGCGTGGGCAACCCGTGAATCAGCTTCACCGCTTCCTGCACCTGGATGGCCGCAATAATCGACGAAATGGTCGGCGTCGTCGGGATCTTTCCTTCAACCGTCGCCTCATGCACCAGCAGGTTGCACGACATGCGCTTTCGCAGCAGGGCCCAGTCGACTTCTCCGAGCGTGCATTCGTAACAGGGGGGAACTCCGGGCAAGAACACGCGGGCCACGCCGTTGATGCCTTCGATGGCGCCGTCAATCCAAGGCCGGTTCATCTTCCACGCCGAGCGGTTGATCCACAACCGGGCCTCGCGGTTATCGAGGCCGCCAAGAATAACATCGCTCCACTCGAACAGGCCGAGACCGCATCCATGGACGATGTCTGCAACCAGCGGCTGGACGCGCGAACCAGGGCTAAGCGACCGATAAGCCCTGGCGGCGGCCTGCGCCTTAAATTCGCCAATGTCTCGACTCCGATACAAGATGCTGCGCGAGAGGTTCGACTCCTCGATGCGATCCGTATCCACCACCACGAGATCGCGGAATCCAAGCAACCCGGCGTTCTTCAGGATTTCGTTTCCCAACGCGCCGGCGCCGACCACCAGTAAGCGGCAGCGCACGATCTTCGGTTGGTCCCACCATGGAATCAATCGCAACCGGCTGAAGCGGTCTTCACCGACATCTCCATTCAAGACCTGTGCCATGGGTACCTTCTATCCCGCGGTGATCTCCGGTTGCAATCGCAGGATGTCACCGTCTTGTACCTGGGCTTCGCCCAGCGTTTGCGTGTCTTGGATTTGGCGGCCTGAATTCTTATGGTGAAATTTGTAACTCAGCGGAGCGCCATCCGGGCCGTTGGTAGGCAGACGAAGTTTCTGGATGAGTACCGCAATGATTTTGTTGCAGGGAGCGTCGTTGGGAAGTTCGACGGGAACGCGTTTATTCTCCGTGGAATCGAAGACCGTGACGTTGATATTTGGCATGTTGCTGTAGTCCATCCTGCTGCGTATTTTTATTGACT
>JBKQNU010000110.1:0-4966 GCA_052145815.1 Occallatibacter sp. | reverse complement strand
GCAGTGGAACGCTCCCCGCTGAGATCGATTTCCTGCACCAGGGTGCGGCAGAAGTAGACCAGCACGCGCTGATCGACACGTTCGAGCTGGACCATATGCGAGGCCAGCGCCTGGCTCACCCTCCAGGGCCGGTCGCCGAGGTAGATGTGTCCCTGCGCGCCGACCTTGCGCAACTCGGCTCCGGCGCCGTAATCCCAGGCCTGCGGGTTGGGATCGTAGGCCCGGCTGCTGGGCCGCCATAGACTGGCCGGGGTGCGCATGCCCAGAGCTTCATGGGGCCGCAGTTGGTTGTACTCGTGGCGGAAGTTATCCAGCCAGTCTTGCGTCAGCCACTGTTCTGCGCCCGTCCTGCTGCGTGCGCGCTCCAGCGAACCGTGGAACCGCTCCACCTTGCCCTGTGTCTGGGGATGGCGCACGCCGGAAAAACGGCAGCGAACGCCCTGCTTCATCAGCCACACCATCAGCTTCGTCCAGCCGTTGGGAGAACGGGCGTTCCACCACGGAACGCCATGGTCCATCAGCAACTCGTCCGGCAGACCGCTGCTGCGGAAGGCGCCTTCCAGCCGCTCGCGCACTGCTTCGCTGCGTGTCGTGCCGGTCTGTTCCAGCGCCACCAGATAGCGGCTGTGATCGTCGAGTAAAGACAATGGGCCGATGGCAGCATCAGCACCCTTCTGCCCCTTAAAGTCCATCTGCCATAGTTGGTTGGGCTCTTCCCGCTCGAACCGGCCGGTAGCCTGCCGGCGGCTCTCCCGGTCCAGCACCAGGCCATGCCGAACCAGCACCCGATGCACCGTGATCACCGGCAACACCAGCCCTTCCCGTTCCAAGAGCACAGCCAGCTTGCGCGCTCCCCAGTCGGGCCGCTGGCGGCGCAACCTGACAATGCGTGCTTCGATCCCCGTCGCGGTTCGGCGCGGGCTCTGGTGCGGTCGCCGGCTGTGCTCCTCAACTCCGGCAACGCCCTGCTCGCCGAAACGCTTCAGCCACAGATAGCCTGTTGGACGGCTGATCTCGTACTCCCGGCACAAGCTGCTCAGGCTCTCGCCACGGCTGGCTCGAACCACAAACTCCACTCGCTGATCCCGCACGCCTACAAGCCTCCACGACATCCTCGATCCCCCAGCTCAAAATCGATCTCCCGATCCTGACTTGTAAAGGATGTCCTGATAACAACCTGTAAAGCATGTACTGATACTGAACAGGTTTTATCGCGATGAGCGGGTCTTCGAGTCAGAATAAAACTGACTGTCATCCTGAGCGACCATAGCGCAGCGGAGGGAGTCGAAGGACCTGCGGCTGCTTTTGTTTTTGCATTTGCTTTTGCTTTTGACTTTGTGGGTGCCCCCGGTCCGCTTTTGAGACCGGGGATTGAGACCGCCCCCACCAAACCCACCAATCGGAGATCACATGTCAAACACACAAACCTTAGGCGGCACATTCACCTTCCCCAACACCACCATCACCGTCCATCGCATGGGCTATGGCGCCATGCAACTCGCCGGTCCGCAAGTCTTCGGCCCGCCCAAAGACCGCCCAGAAGCCGTCCGCGTCCTCCGCGAAGCCGTTGCCGCCGGCGTCAATCACATCGACACCTGTGACTACTACGGCCCCCACGTCACCAACCAGATCATTCGCGAAGCACTCCATCCCTATCCAGCCGGCCTCACCCTCGTCACCAAGGTCGGCGGCCGACGCGGCCCCAAGGGCTCCTGGCATGCGGCAACGTCCCCAGCCGAACTCGTCTCAGCCGTCCACGACAATCTCCGCAACCTCGGCCTCAACGCCCTCGACGTCGTCAACATGCGCTTCTTCGGCGCGGGCCACGGCCCCGGCGACGGACCCGTCGAGGAACAGATCACCACTCTCGCCGAACTCCAGCAGCAAGGACTCATCCGCCACATCGGCGTCAGTAACGTCATCGCATCACAAGTCCAGCAATCCCGCGACCTCGCACCCATCGTCTGCGTGCAGAACCACTACAACCTGGTGCAACGCCATGACGACGCGCTCATCCATGAGCTCGCCGTCGCAGGAATAGCCTACGTCCCCTTCTTCCCCTTGGGCGGCTTCACCCCGCTCCAATCCACCACGCTCTCCGCGGTCGCTGCCGAACTCAACGCCACACCCATGCACGTTGCGCTTGCCTGGCTCCTCCACCGCGCGCCCAATATCCTGCTCATCCCAGGTACCTCCTCCGTCCAACACCTGCGCGAAAACCTGGCCGCAGCTCAACTCACCCTGCCCACGGAGATCCTCGCACGCCTCAACGCACTCGATTGAGGCAGATCCACCATTTGCCTCTCCTCACGCTCAACCCCTATCCTGATCCGGCAGCCGCAGGCGTCCCCGTCGCCGCGGCTCAGTCAAGTGAGGTCGTCAACAACCAATGGACAAGCGTGAATTCCTCAAGACATCCGGCACACTAGTCGCCGGCTCCCTCCTCTCGCGCGTCGCGGGCGTCGCTCAGCCCACCCACGCCCCGCGCACCAACTGGGCCGGCAACCAGACCTACAGCACCGCCAACCTCCAGTCCCCGGCCACCATCGACGAGCTCCGTGCAGCCCTCAAGAGCGCCAATCGCCTTCGCGCTCTCGGCACTTGCCACTCCTTCAACACAATCGCCGACAGCGAGTACGAGCAGATCTCAGTCGCGCATCTCGACGGAATCGAGCTCGACGAAAAGGCCCGCACCGTCACCGTAGGCGGTGGCGTCACATACAGCCAGCTCGCCCCTTGGCTCGACGAGCGCGGCTATGCGCTCCACAACCTCGCCTCGCTCCCGCACATCACCGTCGCCGGTGCCTGTGCCACAGCCACCCACGGCTCTGGCGTCCACAACGGCAACCTCGCTACCGCCGTCTCAGCCCTTGAAATCGCCACCGCCGACGGCGGCCTAATCCACCTCTCCCGCCAAAAGGACGGCGACCGTTTCCTCGCCGCCGTGGTTGCTCTCGGCTCGCTCGGCATCGTCACCCGCACCACGCTCGACCTGCAACCAACCTACAAAGTCGCGCAGTCGGTCTATCGCGACCTGAGCTTCGACCAGCTCGGCCGCCACTTCGACGAGATCTTTTCAAGCGGCTACAGCGTCAGCGTCTTTACTGATTGGGAACAGCATCGCGCCACCCAGGGCTGGGTCAAGCGCCGTCTCGCTGAAGGCGACAGCAATCAGTGGCAGCCCGAGCTTTTCGGCGCAAAACTCGCAACAAAAAAACTCCACCCGCTCGCCGACCACCCCGCCGTAAGCTGCACTGAACAAGAGGGGATTCCCGGCCCCTGGTACGATCGCCTGCCCCACTTCCGCATCGGGCAAACGCCCTCCAGCGGCCAGGAATTGCAATCGGAATACTTCGTTCCCTACGATCGCGGCTTCGAAGCCGTCCTGGCAGTCGAAAAATTGCACGACAAAATTTCCCCGCACCTCTTCGTCACCGAACTCCGCACCATCGCGGCCGACCAGCTCTGGATGAGCATGGCTTATCAGCGCAAGTCACTGGCGATTCACTTCACATGGAAGCCGGAATGGCCTGATGTCAAACAGGTATTGCCGCTGATCGAAGCCGCGCTCAAGCCGTTCGCTCCGCGTCCGCACTGGGGCAAGTTGTTCACTCTGGATGAGGCTCAGTTAGAGCCCTGCTACGCGCGAATGCCTGATTTCCGCAAGCTCATGGCCCACTACGACCCGAAAGGCAAGCTCCGCAACAGATTCATCAATACAAATCTCTACGCAAGCTGACGGCGAGCAGGAAGCCGGAGCATTTCTGTATCGACTGCAGACCAGTTTTGAAAGGGCGCGGCTTCAGCTGCGCCGCCCAACATCAATCAAAACCCCGGGCTTTAGCCCCTGAGGGAAGGCCCATCAGTTTACGCCATTTCAAAATCTGCTTTAGCCTTTGCGACGGTAAAGTATCTGGAAATCGTAACCGGTATTCGTAGGGAAAAGGCCGGCTACGTGGCGCAGGCGCTCAGCCAGCGATGGAGCGGACAGCAGCGGGTACTCGCGCTCGCGAAGATCGTGGTAGTCGAAGTCAACGGCCAGCGACAACATATACACGGCCAGCGCATCGGAAAAAGTTGACTCAAAGAAGGTGTTGCGGGCGCGCTCGTCAATTCCCTTTTGTCCAGCCACATTGTCCAGCGCACGACGCCGTGTCTCCCACGCATCCTGGCTGGTTTCGCCGCGGACCTGTGCCTCTGCCTGCGACCAGACAAGCGTTGAAAAACTCTCCGGCACACCCGCTGCCTCAACAAAGTTGTGCGCCACGTTGATGAAGAACTCAAAGGCCATTCCGAATCGATCTTCCACCAGTCGCGTGGAAAGAAAAACCGCTTCGGTATCACCAAAAACTGCATTGCGATGGCAGATGGCTCGATCGCCCAGGTCCACCGTATAAGCCGGTGCAATCATGATGTCGCCGGTATCGGCCAAGGCCAATGGAACAAAGTAATAAGCGCGTTTCTGAAGAGCGGCTGACATCGTTGAGGGCACGGCGCCGACCAGTTGCTCCAGGTCGGAATCGGAGATGCGCGTTTCGCCCCACGCTCCATAGTGAATCCCGTTTGCCGCCTCAAGTACGGTCACTTGGGTGGCGACCTTCTCTGCGTGCCACAGTTCGATTTGTGCAATGCTGGCCATGAAGCTTTATTCTAGTCGAAGGAGGCCGCGACAATGACGCAATCCATCCAACCCGCGCGCCCAGGCGGCGCTAAGGTACTGGGTTTCCCAATCGAGGGATTTGGCCTGTTCACCAGCCTCTTGCTTTCATTTGCAGCGGCGTTTTTCACTTTTTTCGCCACCACATGCATTGCCATCTTCGGATTTCTCATTTGGAATGCTGCAAGCGCGCACAAAATCAACTTCGCCGACACCTACCTGTATATCGGGTTTCCTGCCGGAGTTCTCGTTCTTCTTATTGCGCTGCCGACCTTTGGAACCCTCTGGCTGAGGGCAAAACTGCGCAAG
>JBKQNU010000109.1:0-64951 GCA_052145815.1 Occallatibacter sp. | reverse complement strand
GTGGCGCCTCCATTCGCGTCTTTCCCATCGCCGCCGCTACCCGAGGGTCAAAGGGCGAGGCGATTAACGACTACGCCGCCCTCAAATCCGCCGGCGCCGTCGGCGTCACCGACGACGGCTCGCCAATCCTCAAAGACAACATCATGCGCGAGACCCTGGCTGCCTCCACCCGCGTCGGCCTGAGCGTCATCCAGCACGCCGAGGACACGCGGCTCACGCAAAGCGCCAGCATGAACGCCGGGCCGGTGGCGTTCAAACTCGGCTTACGAGGTATGACGGCAGAGGCCGAATCAGGAATAGTCGAGCGCGATATCCGTCTGGTTACGGAACTGCGCGACACCCGCGCCCACCTGCACGTGGCCCACACTTCTACGGCAGCCGCGCTTGCCGCCGTTCGCCAGGCCCGGCGCAGCGGTTTGCGCGTCACCTGTGAGGTCGCACCGCACCATTTCCTGCTCACCGAAGAGCATGTCGGCTTCTACAACACCAACGCCAAGATGAACCCGCCGCTGCGATCTGCATTCGATAGAGACGCCATGATCGAGGCCATCCTCGACGGCGTGGTGGACGCCATCGCCACCGACCACGCACCCCACGCCGTTCACGAGAAGGAAGTGGAGTTTGAGAACGCGCCCAACGGCATCACCGGCCTGGAAACGGCGCTCGGCCTGAGCCTGCGCTGGCTGCACAAGGAGTGGAAGATGCCGCTCGGCCGCGTGTTGAGCCTGCTCAGCGCCCAGCCCGCCGCATTGCTGGGCCTCAAAGGCCGTGGGACGCTCGCCGTGGGCAGCTTCGCCGACGTCGTCATCTTCGACCCCAAGGTCGAGTGGATCTACCGCGCCCGCGAAACCAAATCCAAATCCCGCAACACTCCCTTCGATGGCTGGACCATGCAAGGCAAAGTCCGCTGGACCATCAGCGAGGGGCAGGTGGCCTACACTAGCGTGCCTTGACGCTTGATTTATATCCGGGTATTATTATTTTACCCGGATATAAATGGGTGCGAGGCTCCAATGGATCTGAATCTCATAAGACTCTGCACAGCCTTTGAAGGACCAAGGCAGATTGCCAGCGGGTACGTGTGGCAGGTAGCAAACCAGGTGAAGGCGAAGAGCTCCCTTTACAACCTTGAACCGGTGCTGATCTTCGACGATCTTACTGGCCAGGTAATCGATCTGGATCTCCGAGGGGACGTTGAGGCCCAATCGCCCCCCGAGCCTGCCCGGACAGACGAACCCGAGCGCCGTCCTGGCCGGCCCAAGCTGGGTGTGGTGGCACGGGAAGTCACGCTGCTTCCCCGCCACTGGGATTGGCTTGCTACCCAGCCCGGCGGAGCTTCGGTGGCCCTGCGAAAGCTGGTCGAAGACGCCCGACGGGCAAGCCAGGGCAAAGATCGTCTGCGGCTTGCCCGCGAGGCAGCCTACGTGTTCATGAAAGCCATGGCGGGAAACGAACCAGGCTTTGAAGAGGCAACCAGAGCTCTATTTGGGGGAAACCAGGAACGATTCGCAGCGCTCGTCGAGCCTTGGCCGATCGATGTGAGAAATTATGCGAAGAAACTTGCCGCACGCGGGTTCGAATGTCTCGCCGCGGAGCACACGCCGCAACCCAAGCCTCGTCACACGATGGACGAATTACTGGCAAAGTCTGATTTTTCACAACCAATGTCGTCAGAGGATCGAGAATGGATCGACCTCCCTCCCGTTGGCCGTGAGCTGATATAAATTGCGGCGGTGTTCTTCAGGCCTCGCTCGGTCCACGTAGGGCCATGGGCAACGCGGCGATCCTTTCCCGGTTGTACAGCCGGCCACCAAACGCCAGGCAGTATCTGATGTTGCCGGACCGAGGAAGATCGACACTAGGTTTGCTAATCCTCATTACGACGCTGTCGCGGTCGCCTGTGCCGGTTGCGATTGCGCTTTCTTCCTCAGAATGGCCGCGGAGATCAGCGTAATCAGGAGTCCGACCGGAAACGGCTCCAGGAACGTCATGGCGGAGTTGTAGAGCGGGTTCTCGTACATCTCCTTCATTTTCCTGGTTTGCTCCAATTGCGCCTGGATCGCGGCCGCGCTGGCGCCGGAGGCTCTCAGCTTCTCGACAATGTGGGCGCCGTACTTGTCAATGTAATCGTGCATGAAGTTGAAGTAGATGATCTCCCAGGCCACCACGTAGCAAATGCAGGAAATGAGGGTGATGGCAATGCCGACGGTAAACGCCTTGGTAAACGTGATGTGGCCGTTGCCCTGGCTGTCGCGGTATGAGCGGATGCCGAAGTACACCATTAGAAACGACAGTACGATGATGGTGTAACCGACAAGGTAGGCCCAGTCAAGGCCGATCTTGTTTTCGAGAGGCAGCGTGGCCACCATCATCCCCGAGGAAAGGACGCCGGAGATCAGCCCGAACTTCAGGATTGTCTTTTTCATGTGTTTCTCCCCTGGTAAGTGAGTTGAGTTCCAACCCAACTTACCGCGGCGGGCACCGTATCTGTCGTCATGCTTTCGGGTGATTTTAGGCGCGGGAGCGAAAAATCACTCATTTGCGTGACGGAATTATGGAAGCAGCCCCAGTTCCTTGCCAAGTTGCACGGCCTGCGTTCGCCGCTTGGCGCCCAGTTTGTCGAAAACGCGGCTGGAATGGGTCTTGACGGTGTTCTCGCTCACGAACAGCTTTTGAGCGATCTCTCTGTTGCTCATGCCCTCGGCGATCAGAACCAGCACCTCAAGCTCGCGGGGGGTGATGCCCAGATTCTCTCGTTTTTTCTCATCCGAAACAAACGGTTCCCCGGCCTTGGGAGCGGCATCTTCCTTCGCGGCAAGACTACGCCGCGGTCCGGTCAGTTTGAGTCCGAGCCAGATGCCAAGAATGGCGAATGTCGCCGCGATCAGCCCGCTGTAAATCTCAACCGAATGCTCGATCACCAGGAACCGGTACTGCGTCCACTGCAGCAGGGTGATCAGGATTCCTCCGACCAACCCGTAGATGAGCACGTGCCGTCGCATAGGTTGCGGGGAGGACCCTCACCCCTTGCGCCGATAGAGAATCTGGAAATCGTAGCCGGAGTTGGCATGAAAGAGCCCGGCTACATGGCGCAGCCGCTCGGCGAGCGCCGGAGCAGCCAGCAGAGGATATTCGCGCTCGCGCAGGTCGTGGTAGTCGAAGTCGACCGCCAGCGAGAGCATGTAAACGGCAAGCGCATCGGAGAACGCCGACTCGTAGTAGCTGTTGCGGGAGCGCTCGTCAATCACCTTCTGCCCGCTGCGGCCGTCGGAACCGGAACCGCCCGGAGCCCGGCTGTCCATGGCCCTGCGGCGGGTCTCCCAGGCGTCCTGGCTGGTTTCGCCGCGCACCTGGGCCTCGGCCTGCGACCAGGCCAGCGCGGAAAAGCTCTCCGGCACGCCTGCAGCTTCGACAAAGTTGTGCGCCACGTTGATGAAGAACTCGAAGGCCAGTCCAAAGCGGTCTTCAACCAGGCGCGTGGACAGGAACACCGCCTCTGTCGATCCAAAGGTCGCGTTGCGATGACAGATTGCCCTGTCGCCCAAGTCGACCGTGTAGGCAGGCGCAATCATAACTTCGCCGGTGTCGGCGATGGCCAGAGGCACAAAGTAATAGGCGCGGTTGCTCAGGGCGGCTGAAAGCGTAGACGGTACTGCGCCCACCAGCCGCTCCAGGTCGGTGTCGGAGATGCGGGTCTCGCCCCAGGCGGCGTAGTGGATGCCGTTCGCGGCCTGGGCCACAGTCACCTGGGTGGCGACCTTTTCCGCGTGCCAAAGCTCGATTTGTGCGCTGGTAGACACTGAACTTGTATTCTAGACGACGAGGGCCTTCGAGATGACCGAATTTATTGGGACGCATCGCCCCGGCGGCGGCAAGGTTCTGGGCTTTCCGCTCGAGGGCTTTGGCCTGTTCACCAGCCTGTTGCTGGCCGTGGCGTCAGCCTTTTTCACCTTTTTCGCCACCACCTGCATTGCCATCTTTTCCCTGCTGGCGTGGAACGTCTTCGGCCACCACACCGTCAGCTACGCCGACAGTTACCGCTATGTTGGATTTCCCGCCGGTGTAATCGTTTTGCTTGTGGCGCTGCCGTTGTTTGGAACGCTCTGGGTACGGGCCAAGATGCGTAGATAGGAAGTCTGCCGGCCGGCAGACTCGAAGAAAGCATGATTTGAAAGGGCACGACCGGGGGACCGGGGACCCTCTGGGTCGGGGTCGGGGTCCCGTGCCGCAAGGCAGCCAAGACTCGCATGGGCTTCAGCCCGTGAGTTGGCAAAGGGGGCATCGCCCTGCCGCGCGGGCCCGAATGTTGGCTAAGTGGTTGCTTACGGATTGCCGGTCAACCGACCGGAACCGCAGTGTGGATTGGCAGAAGACCAGACCACGAGATAACCAGGCCATTAGGAGCTCAGATCCCTGACTCGCATACCCTTTATATCAAGATAAAAAACAGGACATAGCCCTTCCGTTCGGGCATACAATCGCTGGCAACCGGGAAGGCGAGAGAATTCCACGCCTGAAAACGTCTTCAGGCGAGCGAAAGGTACCTGTACAGCCAATCTCCCTGTTGAACCCGCCAATCGGAGGCTTGAATGCGCATCGGTCGCCTGTCTCTTTTCGCTCTGTTTTTTTCTGTTGCCTGCCTGCCGATATCAAATCAGGCGCAGAATCGCAACGACGCGCCACACCTCGAAAAGCACGGCGACGCCACTCAGTTGATCGTCGACGGGAAGCCCTTCCTGATTCTTTCCGGGGAGTTGAGCAACAACGCGGCTACCGCTCTTGAGCCCATGGAGGCCATCTGGCCCAAGCTCGTAGCCGCCAATCTGAACACTGTACTGGTAGGAGTGTCGTGGGCGCAGTTCGAGCCGGAGGAAGGTAAATTCAATTACGCCCTGGTGGATGGCGTGATTGCCAAGGCCAGAGAGAACCATATGCACGTTGTCTTTCTGTGGTTTGGCGGCTGGAAGAATGGCACCTCAAGTTATCCGCCCTATTGGGTCAAGAAGAACTATCTCCGCTTTCCCCGCATCCAGATCGGTGAAGGCAAGACGGTCTCGGTCTCCGGGCCAGTTGAGTTGCTCAGCACCTTGAGCGACGCCACGCGCGACGCCGATGCCCGGGCCTTCGCCGCTCTCATGCGCCACATCAAAGAGGTCGACGGGACTCAGCACACCGTGGTGATGATGCAGGTCGAGAATGAAGTCGGCGTTCTGCGCGATACTCGCGACCGCTCTGCAGTTGCCAATCGCGCATTTGCCGGGCAGGTTCCCGCGGAATTGATGAACTATCTTGAATCCCACAAGGATACCCTGATCCCCGAGTTTCGCGAGGTTTGGGCGGCAAACGGTTATAAGAAGTCGGGAACATGGGAAGAGGTATTCGGCCCCGGCAAACCGGCTACCCTGGAGATCCCCATTCAGACCTCCCTTTCGTTGCTGGGCCCCCTCGAACACGAAAACAGCTGGCAGCATCTGCACTGGGCCTCGGATGAAATCTTCATGGCCTGGAACTATGCACGCTTTTTGGAAAAAGTTGTGCAGGCCGGCAAGGCCGCGTACGACATCCCCATGTACGTGAACGCATGGCTGCAGCAGCCGAACCACGCATGGCCTGGCACCTATCCCAGCGGAGGCCCGCTCCCGCAGGTTCATGACATCTGGCGCGCAGGCGCCCCGGACATCGACATCCTCGCGCCCGATCTTTACCTCGAATACTTTGACGATCTCTGCGAGCGCTTCAAGCGTAATGGCAATCCGCTCTTCATTCCTGAAACGAGTACCAATCCCGCCAATGTCATCATGGCTGTGGGCAAATACGACACTATCGGATTCTCTCCCTTCGGCATAGACGGAAACAGGCCCATTCCACCGGATCTTGCCACCGTATACGGCCTTCTTGATCAGATGTCGCCCATGATTCTGGCTCACCAGGGGACTGACTCCATCACGGCTGTGCGACTCAACCAGGGAGATTCGCCTAAACAAGTCAAGCTGGGCAACTACACACTGACACTCACCTACACAGGCCGCAGTTCGCACATTGCGCCGCAACCGAAGGGGCAGGTTGCCGCTTCGCCGCAATCTTCTGCAACGGCAACCACCCCTGAGCCGCCGCTCGAAGCAGCAGCCATCCTCATCGCGACCGGTCCCGACGAGTATTATTTTGCCGGTGGCGGCATGCGAGTCGACTTCACCCCAAACACTCAAGGGCCACAGAATGTCGGACTCGGGGACGTGCAGCAGGGCAACTTCGTCGACGGAAAATGGACCGTGACCCGCCAGATCGCGGGCGACGACGATGCGCAAGGAGAGATTCTGATTTTGCGGCCGTACACCATCCTCCGCGTGACTCTTTACCGCTTTCCATAGCTGCCCGCCGATGCCGATTCAGATATGGTTTTGGTCTACGGGTCAAATTTGCATCCTCCCACGAGGTTCAAGCGCAGGAGACCGGAAGATGAATTCCCGCACAATCAGGTGCCGGCGAGAAAGGTGCGCAGAATGAAGATGAAATCGTTTGCCGCGGCAATCGTCGCGGCTCTATTTGCTTTCGGGCCGGCCGCGTATTCGCAGGGGACGGCGCACCCCATCCCGCGTATTGTTCACGAGAACGGCCGCTATGCCCTGATGGTGGATGGCGCGCCATTTCTGATGCTTGGCGCGCAGGCCAACAACTCCAGCGACTGGCCGGCTACGCTTGCAAAAGTGTGGCCCGCGATCGAGTATCTGCATGCCAATACGCTCGAAATCCCCATCTATTGGGAGCAGTTCGAGCCCAGGCAGGGTCAGTTCGACTACTCGCAGATCGACAGCGTTCTTGCGCAGGCCCGCGCGCATCGCGTTCACCTTGTTCTGCTTTGGTTCGGTACTTGGAAAAACGGCAGCCAGCACTACATGCCTGAGTGGATGAAGCTGAACCCGGAGCGCTACTCCCACGTCGTCAACAAAAACGGGGAACGCGTGGACTCGCCCTCGCCGTTTGCGCGGGCCTCACTGGAAGCGGACATACGTGCGTTCACTGCTTTCATGCGGCACTTGAAGGCGGCAGATCCTGAGCGAACGGTGTTGATGGTGCAGGTAGAGAATGAAACAGGCACCTGGGGAACGTTGCGCGATTACTCTGCCGAAGCCAACAAGCTGTTCGCGGCGGCGGTTCCTGACGATGTGTTGAACGCGATGAACAAGACTGCCACAAATGGGGCGGGATGGGCCGAGGTGTTTGGGCCGGATGCCGACGTCTACTTCCATGCCTGGGCCATCGCCCGGTACGTGGGGCAGATCGCCCTCGCGGGTAAGGCAGTTTACCCGCTGCCTTTGTACGTGAATGCGGCGCTGCGCGATCCATTCAAAGGCGAACCTGGGACCTACGAAAGCGGTGGCCCGACAGACAACGTGCTCTCTATCTGGAAGGCCGAGGCGCCGGCGATCGACGTCATGGCGCCGGATATCTACCTGCTGGATACGCAGTCCTATCTGAAGGTCATCGAGCTATACCACCGGCCGGATAACGCCTTGTTCATTCCGGAGACAGCGGGAACGCCGCGTGCGGCGCGTTTTCTTTTTGCTGCCTTGGGCATGCAGACGATCGGCTATTCCCCGTTCGGGCTGGACTACACGCGGACCAATCATCCGGAGAGAATGGTGCCCAATGAGCCGAATGCCTTTCTCGATCCCACGGCGCAGAACTACAAGCTTCTTGGCCCGATGATGCGCGACGTTGCCCGCCTCAACTTCGAAGGAAAACTGCAGGCTGTAGCAGAAGTGGAGGACCAGCCCAGGCAGACGCTTCACTTCGGAAGTTGGGACGCTGTGGTCTCATTCGGCGTTGGCCGGGGAAGTGCAGCCAAAGGGAATGCAGAGCCGATCGGACGCGCACTCGTGGCTCAATTGAGCGACAATCAGTTTCTTGTCACAGGATTCCATTGCCGCGTTGACTTCCGTCCTGCAGGCACCGCTCAGCAACAGAAAACGCAGGAGATCGTCGTCGGGACCGGCCAGACGCCCTCGGCCCGTATCGATGGGATTTGGCAGCACCGTCAGTTCCTGCGCGTAGAAGAAGGCGTGTATGAGAACGGCGTCTTTCAATCGCACCGCATTCTGAACGGCGATCAAACCGACTGGGGGTTGGACTTCGGGTCGGACCCCGATGCCCTGCGAGTATCGCTCGCTACATATTGAAGCTGGGAGCGCGAGGAAAGGTACTGTAAAGCGCCCCAGGGTCCGGAATCGCTGTTGCACTTGTTTCGTCGGCAAACGCTCAATAACGACTTGGTAAGCAGTCGGCTGGCGGGACTCCATTGTAGCCAGCGGCTGAAGCCGCGTCCCTTTTTTGGTGCGTGTTTCGGCACGCGACCCCGACCCCGACCCAGAGGGTCCCCGGGTCCCCCGGGTCCCCGGTCGAGCCCTTTCAAAGCCGTGGAGGTTTCGTCTTACGCAATAAAAGGCGGCCATCCGGTGAGGATGACCGCCTTGTTCGTACTCGATTCCCAATCTCAATAGGGCTGGGAGGCGCCTGCCGGCTTGGGGTTGCGGCGGTCGAACTTGGCAAGCTTGATCTTTTTCGCGAGCCCGAGTTTGGAGAGAAGCCAGATACCCCAGAAGTTGAGGTCCACTTCATACCATGTCTGGCCGTGCCTGGCGGAGACGGGATGAGCATGGTGGTTGTTGTGCCAGCCCTCGCCGCCGCTAATCAGGGCCACCCACCAGTTGTTGCGCGAGTCGTCGCGGGTTTCAAAACGGCGGCTGCCCCACAGGTGGGTTGCCGAGTTCACAAACCAGGTGGCATGAAGACCGAGGGTGACGCGCATGAAAGCGCCCCACAGCAGCATTCCCACCGCGCAGGAAGCGCCGCCCGCGAGCCAGCCGAATCCGAACAGCATTGCGCCACTCACGACCAGCGGAATCCAGTGCCACTTGCTCAACCAGACCATGAAGCGGTCGCGCATCAGATCGGGAACATAGCGGCCAAGGACCTCAGTTTCCATGTGCAAGGAGTTGCCCCAGAGAAGCCAGCCGGTATGCGCCCACCATCCGCCTTCGCGCGGTGTGTGCGGATCGCCTTCCTGGTCGCTCATCTGGTGGTGCACACGGTGCGTGGCCACCCAGAAGATCGGGCCGCCCTCAAGCGCCAGCGTAGCGCAAACGGCCATGGCATATTCCAGCCACTTGGGAACCTGGTAGCCGCGATGGGTAAGCAGCCGGTGGTAGCACATGCCGATGCCCACATTGATGGCCACCACATACAAGACCAGCATCACCAGCAGGCGTTCCCAGGTAAAAAAGAACAGCGACGCCAACGCGCCAATGTGAAATGCAACGATCACTCCAAGGGTGAGCCAGTTGATGCCTTCGCCAATCGATGCGGCGCGTCCCATGCGAACTTCCAGCCGTGCTGGAACCGCGTGCGCTGCCGCCGGGGAAGATGGGATTTCCGCAGTTTCCGGAATCGGTAAAGTTAGACCTTCAGTTGTGACGGCGGGCGCGGCGGGGGCGGTTAACACAGAAGCCATTCGATGAGACATCCTCAGAGAGTGGCGACATGCCCACTCTAACTCCCATTGTATAGGACATAGTACATAAGGCCGCTATTGCACCAGAGTGTTATTTGACGAAACGTTATCGATTCCGGGAAAAAGTGTTCACTATTGATCACATTCTCCGGGATTACAACAAACGGACTTCTTATCCAGCTTGCCCGTGAATGAGAATCTTCGCAGCTTGGATTGCTGCTCTGCCTATTCGTTGCTCGACGCTCCGAACTGCCCGCCTCCGGTCACGAACAACTGCTCGGCCTGCCCGCGCAGCACGCGGTAAAGGGCGAATTGGCGCTGCGTGTTGCCGCGCAATTCAAACAGCAGCTCGCCGCGATTGTCGGCCATCGCGTCCACAGCATCCACCAGGCGCATGCGCGGCTTGTCGTCGAGATGCGCGCCGTCGGTCACGTTCTTCTTGAGCACCAGCAGGTTGCCATAGAGGTCCGGCTGCGCGATGAGCGTGACAAACTTCTGCTGCGCGGGCAGGCCAGCGGTATGAGCGCTCAACACCAGTGTGGCGCCGGAGCCGTAGGCCAGCTCGAAGACGCGAAACTCCTCGCCCTCAAGCGCAGCCGGCGGAGGCGGCGGCGGAGCCGGCTTGGTGCTCTTCCTTGTCGTCGATGCATGCTTCTGAGGAGTCGCGGCCGGAGGCGGATTCAATCCCAGCGCGTCGCGAGCCATGTCCTCGATCTGCGCCTTCATCTTCGCCTCGTCGTCCGCGCTTGCCCAGGAGTAATCCCACGGGTGCGCCGGATGGGCTTTGGCGTCGGAGACAGCCACGGCCTGCTGTAGGTCGGGCGGGAAACCCACCAAGGTCGGAGCGACTTCAATGGCGTCGCCGCTGGATTTGCCGCGCTTCAGCCGCGGCCGGTCAGGGTCGGAATCGCCGCGCACGGATTCCACAGAAGGCTGGTCTGCACTCTCAGCCTTCTTGCTCCTATGCAGCGTCGGCCGGTCCGGATCGGAATTGGACGTTGAATCGCCTGCCGCCGGGCTGGCGTTGCCCGCGGTGCCGGTGGCGCTCTGATTATCGCTGGAGTTCTTGCTGTCGCTGTCGCTCTTCTTATGCAGCACCGGCCGGTCCGGGTCACTGGGCGCCGTTCCCGCGCCCGAATCCGATCCGCTTCCAGAACCCGAGCTGCCGGAGCTTCCCGAAGGCGCGTCATCCGCATGGTGCTTGCGGTGCAGAACCGGTGTGTCGCTCTGCGCGTCATTGTCGTCCAGGCGGGTCTTCGCCAGTTCTTTGGCAGTGGGCTTGCGCGGCGCCGAGGGCAGCGGCTTCCATGATCCGAGGCCCACCCACGAACCGAACTGCTGGCCGGCGCTCTTGATGTCGAACAAGCCCGTCGGCTTGCCGTCCTCCTCCAACTGGTACTCCACCTCAGGAGCAACCGCCAACGGTTCCGGCCGGGCCAGGTAGATACCGCCGTCCTGCAATTCACCGCCGTCCAGAACGGACACCGGAACCAGGCGGCTGGCCTTGGGATTGGACAGATCGCCCGTCCACTCGAGCACCGCAATCGAGCGCAGCTCGGGCACGCCCTTGTCGGGCTTGGCCACTGTGCCCACATACTGCGCGGCCACCGGCAATGCCGCCAGCAGGGCTGCCGCGCCTACAACCATTCGTCCCATCAACAATCGATTCGCCTTGCACGATGACATCTGCCGCCCACCTCGGGAATAATCGAACCTGACGGCCCCAGCGGGACCTACCTTTAAGATGCGAGGGATCTCCATGGAACTCAACCAGAAAGTCGCCGACTTTACCCTGCAGACCGACGAGGACAAAACGGTCAGCCTGTCAGAGTATGCCGACAAACCCGTCATACTCTTCTTTTACCCCAGAGCGGACACTCCTGGCTGCACCATTGAGGCTTGCGGCTTCCGGGACACCTTTAAAAAGCTGCAGGCTGCCGGCGCCGTAGTGTTGGGCATCTCCCGCGATACTCCCAAGGCCCAGGCCAAGTTTCGCGCCAAATACGACCTGCCGTACACACTCCTTGCTGATGTAGACGAGAAAGTCTGCAATCAGTTTGGCGTGCTGAAGGAAAAGAACATGTATGGCAAGAAAGTGTGGGGCATCGAGCGGACCACCTTTGTGATTGGCCCCGACCAGACGCTGCTGCACGTCTTCCCCAAAGTCACGCCCGAAGGCCACGCCGAGGAGGTGCTGGCCCTGATCAAGGAATGGAACAAGGCGCACAAGTAAACCGGGCGGGGATCCCCCCTTTCGAACAAGAACGCTCGAAGGGTGGAGCATGGAGCTTCCGGACGGAGCTTCCACAAGGAGCCCGTGCCCCATCCATTCGCCTTGTTTTCGGCGAATGGGTGGGAAACCACGAACCCCCGCCCACAATGCCTTTCATAAAGAGCAAACCTTGACCAGTCCCAAGCACATGCCTGGCCGCGCGCTGACCCGCGCCTTCTTTGAGGCGCCGCCGGAGCTTGTTGCGCCGCGCCTGCTTGGCAAAATCCTCGTCCATCGGATCGAAGACGAGAACCGTACGAAGTACCTCGCCGGACGCATCGTCGAGGTCGAAGCCTATCTCGGCCCGCACAACAACCCTCCCGACCCGGCCGCCCACTCCCATCGCGGGCCAACACCGCGCAACCAGGTCCTCTTCGGCCCTGCCGGCTTCGCCTATGTCTACAGCATTTACGGCCGCTATTTTTGCGCCAACATTTCCTGCGAGGAGGAGGGCCAGGCGGGCTGTGTGCTTCTCCGCGCCTTGGAGCCGGTTTCAGGCGCCGATCAAATGGCAAAGAATCGCGGCTTGCAGCCGGGAGCGCCGGCCAGGCTGCTGACCTCTGGACCAAGCCGCCTCTGCCAGGCTCTCGGACTCACTCGTCTCGCCCACAACGGCCTCGATCTGCTCGATCCGGCCTCCCCGCTGCAGGTGCGCGACGACGGCTGCCCCGCAGCCGACCCTCTCGTCACCGTCCGCATCGGGATCAGCCACGCCGTTGACTTGCCGCTGCGCTTTGCTCTGCGCGGCCACGCCTGTGTCTCCGGGCCAAAAAGCATGAGGTAATCTCTTGACGGAAAGAGGCCTTCGCAAGCGATATGAATACCCCCGGCGGACAATGCCCGTCTCATCCCAAAAGGTGGGGCAGTGCGGCCACCAGGCAGGTATCCTTCGCTAGGATGAAAACTCTGCAAGCGTCTTCAGCAAGAATTTAAACTGGCCCGCGTAATCTTGCGTCCATCGGAACATAACTTCGAATGCCCAGGAGACTTCCGGCTTGAAAATCCCTTCCTACTCGTTGCCTGCCGCGGCTGCATTGCTCACTGCCGCGGTTTTCGCCATCTCCACCATTGCTCAGGCCCCCCCATCGCAACAGCCCTCCGCCGGTGGGCCCCCTCCGCCGCCACGCGACTACCCGGCGCCCACCAACCTTAAAGTCCTGCCCAAGAACCTGACCGGGCAGCAGGTGCGCGACATCATGGAGAAATGGGAGGGCTCGCTGGGCGCGCATTGCAGTACCTGCCACACGGCGGACCCCAAGAACATCGGCCCCAATGGACGCCCGCGGCTCAACTATGCCGACGACTCCAAGGAAGAGAAGCAGACGGCGCGGCTGATGTACACCATGACCGAGGCCATCAACGTGGATTACGTATCCAAGGTTCCAAATTCCGACGAGCCTGTCACCTGCGGCACATGCCATCGCGGACATCTGGGCCCCGAGCCATTCGTGATCCCGGAAGAACACGAAGGTCCGCGTCCGCCTCAAGGCCAGACACCGGCAGGCGCTTCACAGCAGCAATCTCACTAAACTAGCCGGGAGGCCAGGTCATTGCGCGCCCGCCCAGCAGATGCAGGTGAAGATGGTCGACGGTCTGGCCGCCGTATTCACCCGTATTCACGACGATGCGGTAGCCCTTGGCCAGGCCCTTGTTGCGTGCGATCTCCGCAGCTGCCCAGTGCAGGTGGCCGAGAAGGTCGCGCTTGCTTTGGTCAGCGTCGATCATCGACGAAATGTGCTCGCGGGGAATGATGAGTACGTGAACCGGAGCCTTGGGGTGGAGGTCGGCGAAGGCGTAGGTCAGCTCATCCTCATACACCGGCGTAGACGGAATTGCGCCTTCAGCGATCTTGCAGAACAGGCAGCTCATAGCGAACCCAGTGTACAGCCTGGGGTAAGGTTGCCGCGCCGCTCAGGCGCTCGGCGTCGGCTTCCACAGCCCCACCACGTTACCTTCCACGTCGGCGAACCAGGCAAAGGTCCCTGCGGGTATCTGCACCGGAGGGACGATCGTCTTTCCACCCTCGGCCTCGACCTTTACAAGCGACCCGGCCACATCGTCGGTTTCGATGTAGAAGTGTGTGAACTGGTGCGGCTCGTGGCCCAGGGAGGCGATGTGGCCCGGGATGCCCGTAGCCGAGCCGGTTTCGATCAAGCCCATGGGGCCGGAATCGATGGCCCAGCCAAAGACGCTGCGGTAGAAGTTGCTGGTCTTTTCCTTGTCCTGGCAGCCGATTTCAAAATGAACAACGGGATGGGGCATAGTTAGCTCCTTTTCCGGGAATGGAACCAGTATGCGGGCCGGCGCCGACTGGGTCAATGGCGATTTGCGGGCATGCTTTGACGCCCCGTGAATTTTTCTCTTGACATAATGTACTAGTCTTATAGTACATTGGATTCGTTATGAGCGCCCCTCCCAGAACCACCGGCTTCCGCTTCCTGCTCGACTTGCACAGCGGCATGCCCGTGTACCGGCAGATCATCGACCAGGTGCGCGGGGGCATTGCTTCCGGCGCGCTGGCTGCCGGAGATCAGCTGCCCACGGTGCGGCAGTTGGCCGTGGATCTTGAAATCAATCCGAATACCGTGGTCCGGGCCTATCGCGAACTGGAACTGGGCGGATTGCTGGAAACGCACCAGGGCACAGGCACATTTATCAGCGCCCAGAAGATGAAGCGGGCGGATGCACAGCGCGAAAAGCAGTTGACGCAGATTGTCGCCGATTGCGTGTCGCGCGCGGGGGCAGCGGGTTTCACCGTGGATGAACTGATCGAAGAGTTGCGCGGGCTCTCTTCAGAGCCGGCGCGAAGGAGATGAACGATGAGAGCGAAGATGGAAATGGTTCCTTTGAATCGCGTTGCGGTGACGGCGTTTACGGTTTGCTGGGCGGCTGGACTTGTTGTAACCTTGTTGCTCAAGAACCCTCTGCCGGTGATTGTGGGCTCCCTGATTGGCCTTTACCTGCTGTTCGCCATCAAGGTGGTGCAGCAGTGGGAGAAGGTAGCGCTTCTGCGCCTGGGACGCTACGTGGGGCTGCGCGGGCCGGGATGGTTTCACGTGGTTCCGGTCTTCGAGACGATCAGCGAGTACATCGACCAGCGTGTACGCGTGCACAGCGTCACAGCGGAGTCGACGCTGACCCGCGACACGGTTCCGGTGAACGTGGATGCGATCGTGTTCTGGATGGTCTGGAATGCGGAGAAAGCAATACTTGAAGTGGAGAATTTCACCGAGGCCGTGAATATGAGCGCGCAGACCGCGTTGCGCGAATCGATCGGGCGGCATGAACTGGCGCAGATGATTACCGAGCGCGAGGTAATGGGCCGCCAGCTGCAGCAGATTCTGGACGAGAAGACAAATCCGTGGGGCATCACGGTGCAGTCGGTGGAGATTCGCGATGTGCGCATTCCGCAAAGCCTTGAGGACGCGATGTCGCAGCAGGCGCAGGCCGAGCGCGAACGCCAGGCCCGTGTGATTCTGGGCCATGCCGAGGTCCAGGTGTCGGAACAGTTTGCCGAGGCCTCGCGGGTTTACAACGACAACCCCGGCGCGCTGCATCTGCGCGCCATGAACATGCTCTATGAGGCGATCAAGGAAAGAGGCTCGATGGTGATTGTGCCGTCGTCAGCGGTCGAAACAATGGGTCTGGGTGGAACGCTGGCGACAGCGGCGATTGGGAAGCAGCAAGGCGCGTAAAACCAAAGGAGGGAGAGATGAGGAGAAGAGTTGTTTTGACGTATATTGCGATGACCATGTTGGCGGGCGTTTGCGTAGCGCAGACGGGCGGGTCTGGCGATGCGAGCGCCGCGCCGGTTGTGGGCGTATGGCGGGCGCAGATGGACGGACTGCCCGCGATAACACTGACCGTAACGGACGAGGGTGGAAGCCTGACAGGCGCCGTCCTGTTCTATCTGCATCGCCGCGAACCGGGGCAGCCGGTGACGGCGACGCCCGGAATTCCGGAGCCGTTGTTCCATCTGCAGTTCGACGGGAAAACACTGACGTTTCAAGTGAGCCATCGGCGCGCGCATCCACCGGGTTCGTTGCAAGACGGGCCGGTAACCTTCCGGCTCATGGTCGATGGCGCGGGTAACGCTGCGCTGGTGAACGAGAGCGAGCCCGATCCAAAAGCGCCGGCGTTTGTGCTGGTGAAGAGTGCTTACTAAAGAAGTTATACGGAGATTGAATACGCGAGCGCATCAGCGCCTGCTCACAGCAATTGTGAAAAGACGCTGATGCGCGGTAAATCCAGCCTGAATTCATTTGACCCCGAATAAAAGTTGTGCTGAACTGATTCCACCTGCAGTCACATTTCCCCCGGCCCGATTACATAACTCAGCAAACACACGCAAGGCACGGACCTGCGCCGATCTCCGTTTCGTTTCATTCTCGGGTCAATCATCCTCAGAACGAAGGGACTTCCCCCAACCCCGTCTCAGGAGGACAATCATGATCACCCAGCAAAACATCTCAGCGAATACGCCCATGGGCGGGACACTTGTCCCCGGCGGCGCAACATTTCGCGTCTGGGCTCCCCGCGCTACAGCGGTCTACTTGAACGGCGCCTTTGGCGGCCAGGCATTCAACAGCCAGACGCCCGACCGGTTGCTGGTCAATGACGGCACCGGCTACTGGGCTGGATTCCAGGCAGGCGCGCAGGAGGGCGACCTGTATCAGATCTACGTCACCGGCACAGGCTCGGCCGGCAACAAGCGCGACCCCTACGCACGCCAACTGGCAACGGATGCGCCGTTTCCCGCGTGCAGCAGCATCCTCCGCAACGGCAATGCGTATCCCTGGCACGACGCGAGCTTTGTCACGCCGGACTTCAGCAACATGATTGTCTACCAGATTCACATTGGGACTTACGCCATCAGCACCCCGGGCGTGGCGGCAACGTTTCTGGATGTGATTGGAAAGATTTCCTACCTCGTAAGCCTGGGAATCAATGTCCTGCAGCCCCTGCCTGTCGACGAGATGGAAGCGAATCCCAACATGGGCTATAGCGGCGCCGATTATTTCTCCCCGGATTTTCCCTACGTGGTCACGGATCAGAATGCGCTAGCCGGCTACCTGGCCACAATCAATGGACTCTTGCAGACAAAGGGACTGTCACCCATCGCTTTGCAGGATATTGCGTCTGGACATGCTCAACTGCAGGCGCTCGTCGACCTGTGCCACGTGTACGGAATTGCGGTGGCGTTCGATGTGGTTTACAACCATGCCGGCGGATTCACCGTGAACGGCACGCTTGACGACCAATGCATCTATTACTTCGATCGCGTGCCCAACGTGAACAACAATAACGACAGCCTGTATTTCACTGACCAGGATCGCGGCACCGGCGGCCTGGCGTTTGCGCTGTGGAACAACGATGTAAGCCAGTTCCTGGTGAACAACGCGTCCTACTATCTGAATGAATTTCATGCCGACGGATTCCGCTACGACGAGATCAGCATCCTGCTCTCGACAAACAAGGATTCCGGCTGGACGTTCTGCTGCGACCTGACGGACACGCTCAGGTACATCAAGCCGCGCCTGCTGCAGAATGCCGAGTACTGGCCCTTCGAGTTCGGCGACTACCCCAAGCCGTGGCCTTCGATTGTCACTCCGGTTGCGAGTGGCGGAGCCGGCTTCGACGTCGTGCAGCACGACGCTTTGCGCGGCGCGGTGCGCGGCGTGCTACAGTCGGCGTCGCAAGGGCAACGGGCAGCGGTAAGCATGGACAGCCTGGCCGCGGCGCTCTATCCGCCAGGTTTCAGCCATGGATGGCAGGCCGTGACCTGCGTCGAAAACCACGACGTGGTTTACGCCGGGCGCGATCCGCGCATTCCCACGCTTTCCGATTCATCGAATCACCGCTCGTGGTATGCGCGCAGCCGATCGCGCTTTGCGACGGGAATCCTACTCACCTCGCCGGGCATTCCCCAGCTTTTCATGGGGCAGGAGTTTCTCGAAGACAAGCAGTGGAATGAGTTTCCCGGCGGATCCAACCTCATCTGGTGGGGCGGGCTCGCCAACGGCGCCGACCCGGCCATGGTGAATCATCTGCACTTTACAAAAGACCTCATCCAGTTGCGCTGGAATTACCCCGCGTTGCGCGGCGATAACGTGAATGCATTTCACGTGCACGATGGCAATCGCGTACTCGCGTTCCAGCGCTGGCTGGAGGGCAGCGGGCAGGATGTGATCGTGGTCGCCACGCTCGCCGAAGACACCTGGTACAACTATGCGGTCGGGTTTCCGTACGGCGGAGCATGGAAAGAGATCTTCAACAGCGATCTTTACGACAACTTCCCCAATCCGATCGTGGCCGGCAACGGCGTAGGAATCTTTGCCTCAGGACCGCCCATGCATGGCTTTCCCGCCTCGGCATCAATCACCATTCCCGCCAACGGATTTGTTGTCTTCGCGCAGGCGTAGTCAGTCCCAAGTCATCCTGCTCTTTCTGAAGGACCACACTTGTGTGCGAGCCGTCGAAATGACCACGCAGCGAGCGCGGCAAAAACGATTGCCTGCAAAACATGAATCCAGAACCAGGCATCGGTTCCTGACACCCATACCAGCGTCCGCGCCGCGTCGTGCGGCCAGATCAGCGTGAAGAAGATCAGCAGTCCAAAGATGTGGCCGGGAATCGCGGGAAGAATGGACTTGGTGAGATAGGCCGTGGTCCCGAAGACAACGCCGACGAGAAAATAGAAAAGCAGTTTGGGCCACAGGAAACCTCGCGTGGGCCCATGCGCGAGTGCGAAGACCGCCGATGAAAGGCCCACCGCAACCGGGCCGTTGAAATGGCGCTCGAGAATCACCTGGCAATAGCCGCGGAATGCGGGCTCTTCAGTCAGTGGAGCGGCGATGGAACCCATGACAATCAGGGCCGCGACGGTGAACAGGGTATAGCGCGAGAAATCCGGCAGCGCGTTGCCCGGCATCCTGACAAGTTGCGTCATCACGATCCAGAATCCAGCTAGCGCAATGACGGAAAGTCCGCCTGCAATTACCGACCAGGCGAAGACCGTAGAAGGCACGAGGTTGGCGCGCAGGCAGAGGCGCCGCGCCTGCGAGGTGCTGCGCGGCCAGCCTTTGCCCGCCAGATAGACCCACATCAGCACCAGTACCACTGACATGGCGGGGACTGCCAATGGAACCGCCGGGCTGACGCTGAGGTTGACGGCGACCAGCGCCGACCAGGTCCCTGCGCCAAACACGAGAATGAGAAAGCCCAGAAGTGTCGCCCAAACGACGGCGAGAATGCGGAGAGCAAGAGAGCGCATGGCCTCGGCGCCTCCTTTTTTTGAGGACGTGTGCCTCAAGGCATGGGAGTTCGCGCGTCCCGAGACACGACCGTCCTCTGCAATTGCTCTAGACCTACGCAGGCCCAAGTGCGATTGTTCCGGCCTTTTCCCTGAGAAACTGTCCGAGAACGGTCAACTGGTGTGGTCGAGAATGATCTTCCAGCCTTGCGGTCCTTTGCGCCAGACGAGAGAGAAAACGCCGTCGTCCTTCTTGGCTTCGCCGCGGGCCGCGCGCTCCAGGTGGAAAGAGCCGGTAACGACGGCGTACTCGACGGCGCCGGAGGAACTGGGAAGCAGGCGGATGTCGAGATCTCCAAAGGTGAGCTTGCCCATCTGCTCGGGAGTTGTGTAGGACTGCTTGTAGCGCTCCAGAATGAGGCCATAGCCTTTGCGCAGTTTGGCGCCGATGAACGTCGTTTCGGGCGAGTTCTCGTAGGTCTGCATGAATGCGGGAATGTCGGCGCGATTCCATGCCTCGGCCTGCGCGGCGATGGCAGCGCGGATGGCTGCTTCATCGGTGGCCTGGGCCTGGGAGCGAGCAAAAGCGACGGTAAGCAGCGACAGCAGGACCAAGGTTGCGGCTAAACGCTTCATCGGATTCCTCACGGGTGGAAATGAACTGGGTTCAGCTTACAATGAGATCATGACAGCGTCCGCCGCTTCCTCTCCTTTTCGCGTGGTGCATACCGTCTGCTCGCACGATTGCCCCGACTCCTGCGGTGTGCTCGTCACCGTGAATGAGGAGGGTCGTGCGGTTAAAGTGGCGGGCGATCCTGCGCACCCGGTGACGCAGGGATTTCTCTGCGGCAAGGTGGCCAAATACCTTGACCGGGTCTATGCGCCGTCGCGAATTCTCTATCCATTGAAAAGAAAGGCGGGCGTGGCCAAGGGGCCACTGGAACGGGGGCGCGAACACGAGGCCTTTGAACGTGTGACCTGGGACGAGGCGCTGGATGCCATTGCTGCGCGGCTCAAGTCGGTTGCCGAGGAGTTCGGGCCGGAGTCGATTCTGCCCTACAGTTATGCGGGCACGATTGGCGTGCTGGGCTTCGGGTCGATGGACCGGCGGTTCTTTCACCGCCTGGGCGCAAGCCAACTGGACCGGACCATCTGCTCGGAAGCCGGGGGCGAGGCCTGGAAGCTGGTTTACGGAAAGAAGCTGGGAACACCGGCGGAGGACTTCCGTCTGGCCAAGCTGATTCTGGCGTGGGGCGCGAACATCCATGGCAACAACGTGCACCTTTGGCCCATGGTGGAGCAAGCGCGGCGCAAAGGCGCGCGGCTGATCGTGATCGATCCCTATCGCACCCGCACTGCGGCGCTGGCCGACTGGCATATCGCCATCAGGCCGGGAACCGATGGGGCGCTCGCCCTGGGGATGATGCATGTGATTCTCAACGAGGGCCTTGAAGACCGCGCCTATATCGATGCCATGACGCATGGCTTCGAGCCGCTTGCCGAACGGGCGCGGGAGTATACGCCGGAGCGAGTTGCAGCATGGACCGGAATGACGGCGGCGGAGATTGAAAGTCTGGCGCGGGAATACGCGACCACGCGGCCGGCGGCGTTGCGGCTGAATTATGGCGTGCAGCGCAGCGAAAACGGCGGAACGGCGGTTCGGGCCATCGCCATGCTGCCGGCATTGACAGGCGCCTGGAAGCATCGCGGGGGTGGTGGCGCTCTCTCCACTTCCGGTGCTTTCCAATGGGATAAGGAGGCGCTTGAGCGCCCGGACCTGGCGCTGGCTTCGCCAATCAAGCGGCAGGCGCGTGTCGTAAATATGTGCGAGCTCGGCAAGGCGCTTGTCGAGCAGGAAACAGGGATCAGGGAACAGGGATCAGGGCCGGAAAAGCAGGGACTAGGGACTGAGGGACTAGGGACTGATTCGCCGCCGGTGAAGGCGCTGTTCGTCTATAACTCGAACCCCGGAGCGGTCGCGCCCAACCAGAACGCGGTGCGGCGCGGCATGGCGCGGCCCGACCTGTTTACGGTCGTGCACGAGCTCTTCTTTACCGATACAACCGATTATGCGGACTACGTATTGCCCGCGACCACGTTCCTTGAGCACACGGATGTGCAGGGAGCATACGGGCACTACTTTGTCCAGCTCAGCCAACAAGCCATTGAGCCGCCAGGAGAGGCGCGACCCAATGTGTGGCTTTTTGCCGAATTAGCGCGCCGGATGGGCTTCCAGGAAGAGTGCTTCCACGACTCGGAGATGGATTTGATTGGGCAGGCACTGGGGATCGGTGCGGATGGCCACTCGACCCGCCCAGAGATGGAGCACATTACGCTCCAGGACTTGCGCGAGCGGGGACATATTCCGCTCGCCTTTCATCGTGAACCGGAAACAAAACCGTACCAGCCCTATGTGTCGGGCGCCCTGCCGACGCCTTCCGGCAAGATCGAATTCTATTCCGAAACACTCGCGGCGCAAGGCCTGGATCCGCTTCCGCGGTTTGTCCCCTCAGTTGAATCCCGGTTCGGCGAGCTGGCTATGCGCTTCCCGCTGGAGTTTCTGAGCCGCAAAGCGGACAACTATATGAACTCGACGTTTGCCAACCTGGACGGACACCGAAAAATGGAATCGCGGACCAGCCAGCGTCTGGAGATGCATCCTCGAGACGCGGCCTCTCGCGGCATTGGGGAAGGCGACGCCGTGCGTGTATGGAACGACCGGGGCGCTCTCAAGCTGAGAGCGATGCTCAATGCGAACCTGTCCGCCGGGGTGGTGGCCAGCAAGCTCGACTGGGCCAAGATGAGCGCGGATGGGGAGAATGTGAATGCCTTGACCAGCGAACGGCTGACGGACATAGGGGCGGGAGCTACGTTTTATTCGACCCTGGTGGAAGTAACGAAAGAACAGGGGTCAGATATTAGGGATCAGGGGTGAGGTTTGGCCGGTTGAGCCCTGAAGATGGTGTCCAGCGCCTCCCTGACGGTGGCCGAAAACGTGGGTGCCTCATCGGAATGGCCTTCGATCCGCGTCTGGCAAATTAAGCAATACAAACGATTGTTCCTGCGCGTAGAATGTGCGGTCGGCCGGAGTGCGGTTGGGCTGCACTGCGCAATTGCTTTATTTGGTCCCAGATTGCTGTGCGGACTCGACCGGGAAAGCCGGGCAATAGGCGAACGAATATGACTTGGACATCCGTTTTGATCGTGGTTGCCTTGCTGGCAATTCTGCTGATGTTGAAAAGTGGTGGCCAGGTTTCTACCAGGGACGCGCGGGAGTATCTGCGCAGCGGTGCGGTGGTCATTGACGTGCGCAGTGCGGGGGAGTTTACCGCCGGGCATTTGCCCAAGGCGATCAACATTCCGCTCAGTGAGATTGAGACGGTGATCGCGCGCAAGGTAAAGGACAAGAACCAGGTGCTGCTGCTGCACTGCAGAAGCGGCGCGCGCAGCGGTGAAGCGCGCCGGAAGCTGAAGGCGCTTGGATATGCCCACACCTTCAACCTCGGGTCCTATGGGCGGGCAGCGGAAATCTTGAGCGGCAGGTAGGTTGAGAGGCGCATGCACGGTGCAACCGGCTTCACGCTGCGGCTGGCAACGGAGGCGGACATTCCCGCGCTCCACGCCCTGATTGAGGCGTCGGTACGCGGCCTGCAGGCTGGCGACTATGCGCCGGCGCAGATTGAAGGCGCGCTGGGAACGGTGCTCGGTCTCGATACGCAGTTGATCCGCGATGAAACTTATTTTGTGGCGGAGCCGGTTGGCGGCGATCACGGGCAGCCGCTCGCGGGTTGCGGCGGATGGTCGAAGCGCAAGACGCTCTTTGGAGCCGATCGCGGCCCCGGACGCGAACCGGACCTGCTAAATCCGGAGACCGATGCGGCCAAAGTCCGGGCAATTTTCGTGCATCCGGATTTTGCGCGGCGAGGGCTGGGAACGCTGATTCTGGCGCGGGTCGAGGCGGCCGCGCGAGCCGCCGGCTTCCGTCGATTTGAAATGGGATCCACGCTGACCGGAGTGCCACTCTACCTGCTAAAGGGCTACGTAGAGGTGGAGCGGATTGCGGTTCCGCTGGGCAATGGCGAGGCGCTGCCGGTGGTGAAGATGGTGAAGGACGCAGGCTGGTTTTCTATGGCGCCTGGAGCTTCAGGAAGAGCGCCTGCAGATCCATCTGGTTCCATCCTTCCATGATCTGGTCTCCCTTGATGACGACGAAGGAGGAGCCCGTCAACTCGGCTTTCTTCCCGCTGGCGGGGAACCCGAGCTGGTCGCCGAGATGCGTCATCGTGGCCTTCCAGCGAAGGGCAACGACGTCGCCTTCAGCGATGACCTGCTCAACGTCGACGTGAATGTCAGGAAACGCTGCGCAGAAAACACGGTGAGCCTCTTTGAAAGCTTCAGGACCCTCGAGAACACCGTCCGGTCCCAAAAATCCGTATGCCTTTCCTCGCGGATGAAGCATCCGGTCGATGGCCTCTTCGCTCTTTTGGTTCCAGACCTGCTCAAACCATTGCCGCGCGAGTTGTTTGTTTGCTTCCGACATGGCGGCAAGCATACCCCGCATTCGTTGCCGATATCAAGCCAATTTCACATCAATTCTGGACGCAGTTGCTTCGGGATCTCGAAGTTCAATGCGATGCCCGCTCAATCGCCAGCCGACTCTTCCAGCTCCGACCCGAGCCTGTGCAGCTTCATTACCCGCCATTGCAGCCTGTCGAAGAACAAGTAGACCACCGGCGTAGTAAACAGCGTGAGCATCTGCGAAACAATGAGGCCACCGACAATGGTGATGCCCAGCGGCTTGCGCAGTTCCGATCCGACCCCCATGCCGATGGCCAGCGGCAACCCGCCAAACAAAGCCGCCATGGTGGTCATCATGATGGGCCGGAAGCGGAGCAAACACGCCTGATAAATGGCCTCAACCGGGGGCAGTCCCTGGTCGCGCTCGGCCTGGAGGGCGAAGTCGATCATCAAGATGGCGTTCTTTTTCACGATGCCGATCAGCAGGATGATGCCGATCAGCGCGATGATGCTGAGATCCGTTCCCGTCAGCAACAGCGCGAGAATCGCGCCCACGCCCGCCGGGGGCAGCGTGGAGAGAATGGTGAGCGGATGAATCAGGCTCTCGTACAGGATGCCGAGCACGATGTACACAGCCACCACCGCAGCCAGAATGAGATAGGGCTCGTTGCGCAGCGAATCCTGAAAGGCCTGCGCTGAGCCCTGAAAGGTTCCGTGGACCGAACTGGGCATGCCCAGTTCGCGCTGAACCTTTTCGAGAGCAGTAACCGCGTCGCCGAGAGCCACGTTGGGGGCAAGGTTGAACGTCAGCGTGACTGCGGGGTACTGGCCCTGGTGGTTCACCTGCAACGCGGTGCGCTGTGCGTCGTAATGCGCAATCGCCGAGAGCGGAACCATGGCTCCGCCTGTGGGCGCGGTGGCCCCGGTTGCCGGGTTTGCGCCGGCGACCGTGGCCGTGGGTGAGGTAACAGCGGGGACGGTGGCGCCCGTTGCGATGGCCGGAGCTGCCGCTGTGCCGGAGGCAGTATGGGAAAGGGTAGACGGCATTGAGGTGGTTGCGCCCGGAACATTGCTGGCCTTGATGTATATCCCGTTCAGCGAGTCGGGGCTGAGCTGGTAGCGCGGATCGACTTCCATGACCACGTAGTACTGGTTCAGCGGTGTGTACATGGTCGAGACTTCGCGCTGGCCAAACGCGTCGTAAAGCACGTTGTCGATGGCTGAGGCAGAGATTCCCAGGCGCGACGCGGTGTCGCGATCGATCACCAGGTTCGCGGCCAGGCCCCGATTCTGCTGGTCGGTTGAGACATCGCGCAGTTCGGGCATGGCGCGCAGCCGGTCCTGCAGTTGAGGCGCCCAGAAGTTCAGCTCATTCAGATTTTCGTCGCTCAGCGTGTACTGGTACTGAGCAGCGCTGCCGCGCCCGCCGATCTGCAGGTCCTGCTGCACTTGAAGATACGTGATTGCGCCGGGCACGCTGGTGAGCTTGCCGCGAAGACGATTCACGACCTGGTCGGCGGTGACGCGGCCGGGGCGCTCGTTGAGCGGCTTGAGCGCTACCCACAAATTGCCGATGTTGGTGCTGCCGCCGCCCGGGCCTGCCCCGCCGACGGCTGCGGTTGCTGAATACACAGCGGGATCCTGGAGCACCATCTCCGCCAGTTGGCGGTTCTTGTCGCGCATGGCGGGAAAGCTGATGTCCTGCGCGGCCAGGGTGCGGCCGTTCAGGCGGCCCGTGTCCTGCTGCGGAAAAAAGCCTTTGGGCACGATCTTGAACAGATACACGTTCAGCGCCATGGTGGCAAAAACCACGCCCAGCATCAGCCCCTGGTGGCGCAGTACCCAGCGCAGCGCACCGTTGTATTCGTGATGAAGGCGATAGAAGAGCCTCTCCGTGAAGCGATAGAGGCGGCCGTGGCGGCTTTCGTCGCGCTGCTGAAGGAAGCGGGCGCACAGCATGGGCGTAGTGGTGAGCGAAACCAGAAGCGAGACGGCAATGGCTACCGAAAGCGTAACGGCAAACTCGCGGAAGAGCTTGCCGACCAGGCCGCCCATCAGAAGAATCGGAATGAAGACGGCGATCAGGGACGTGCTCATTGACAGCACCGTAAAGCTGATTTCGCGCGAGCCTTTCATGGCTGCGTCGAAGGGAGTCATGCCCATCTCGATATAGCGGGTGATGTTTTCGATGACCACGATGGCGTCGTCGACAACGAAGCCGGTGGAGATGGTGAGGGCCATCAGCGAGAGGTTGTCGATGGTGTAGCCGATCAGGTACATGATGCCGAAGGTGCCCACCAGCGACAGCGGCACGGCGATGGAAGGAATGATCGTGGCCCACACTTCACGCAGAAAGAGAAACACCACCAGCACCACCAGGCAGACGCTGATGATCAGCGAGATCTCGACATCGTGAACGCTGGAACGGATGGTGGTGGTGCGGTCGACTGCGACGTCGAGCTTGATGGTGGGCGGAATCGCGGCCTGCAGACGCGGCAGTTCGGCCATGACCGCGTCCACAGTGGAAATGACGTTGGCGCCGGGAATCTTGAAGACCACCAGCGAGATGCCGTCCTTGATGCGGCCCTGCGTGCCGTCGGCGCGGTTGATGCCGGAGACGCCCGCAGTGTGGATGTCGGCAACGCTGTCGACGATGGTGCCCAGGTCCGACATGCGGACGGGAGCGCCGGTCTGCTGGTTGTAGCCGGCAATGATGGGCGCGTAGTCAGAGGCTTTGAAGATCTGGTCGTTGTCGCCGATCTGCCAGCGTTGCGCGGGGTCCTGAAATGCTCCTTTGGGCCGGTTGGCGTTGGCGTTGGCCAGCGCGGTGCGCACCGCCTCAAGGCCCACGCCGTTCGACCCGAGTTGCATCGGGTTCAGTTCCACGCGCACCGCAGGGCTGGCGCTGCCGAAAACAAAAACCTGGCCCACGCCCTGGATCTGCGAAATCTTCTGCGCCAGGATCGAATCGGCCATGTCGTACATCTGCGGCTTGGGAACGACATCGGAAGTGAGCGTCAGGATGAGGATCGGCGCTTCCGCCGGATTGGCCTTGCGGTAGCCGGGATTCTGCGGCAGGTTGCTGGGCAACTGGTTGCGTGCGGCGTTGATGGCGGCCTGCACGTCGCGGGCGGCAGCGTCGATGTTGCGGTCGATGTCGAATTGGAGGGTTACGGACGATGCGCCCAGCGAACTCGACGAAGTCATCTGGTTGACGCCGGCGATGCGGCCAAACTGGCGCTCGAGCGGCGTTGCAACCGAAGAAGCCATGGTCTCCGGGCTGGCGCCGGGCAAGGCGGCATTGATGCCGATGACGGGGAAGTCTACATTGGGCAGCGAAGCCACAGGCAGGATGGAATACGCCCCCGAGCCGGCCATCAGCAGGGCCAGCGAGAGCAGCGATGTAGCTACCGGTCGCCGAATGAAGAGTGCCGAGATGTGCATCGTTCGGGGTTCCTGATGTTGAGCTTTTAGCTCTCAGCTTTCAGCCTCTAGCTGAGAGCTGAGAGCTAATGGCTGACCGCCGTTTCCTGTTCGAACCTTTGTTGAGCAGCTTTCGGTTTCATCCTCGTGGCCAGCTTGTCGAAGTAGAGGTAGACGACGGGAATGGTGTACAGAGTGAGCAGCTGCGAAAAGATCAGGCCGCCTACGATGGTGATGCCCAGGGGCTTGCGGAGTTCTGCGCCGACGCCTCCGCCGAGGGCCAGCGGCAGGCCGCCGAGCAGCGCGGCCATGGTGGTCATGATGATAGGGCGAAAGCGCAACAAACATGCTTGAAAAATGGCCTCCTCGGCGGATTTGCCCTCGGTGCGCTCGGCTTGCAGCGCAAAGTCGATCATCATGATGGCATTCTTCTGCACAATGCCGATGAGCAGAATGATGCCGATGAGCGCGATCACGGAGAATTCAGTCCGCGTGATCAGCAGCGCCAGCAGCGCGCCCACCCCGGCCGATGGCAGCGACGAGATGATGGTGATGGGGTGAATATAGCTCTCGTAAAGCACCCCGAGCACGATGTAGACCGTAACCAGCGCAGCGAGGATGAGTATAGGCTCATTGGCCAGCGAGGTCTGAAATGCTGCGGCCGTGCCCTGGAAGCTGGCGTTGATGGCCGCCGGCATCTGGATCTGCCGCTCGATGCGGTTGACGGCATTGACGGCATCGCCAAGTGCCTTGCCGGGCGCCAGGTTGAAGCTGATCACCGTGGACGGGAACTGCCCCTGATGACCAATGGCAAGCTGCGCTCGCGATTGTTCCCAGTGCGCCAGCATGCTGAGCGGAACTTGCGTGCCGTTGCCGGATTTTACATAGAGATTGTTCAAGACGCCAGGGTCGGTCTGGAAGTTCCGATCGACTTCCATAACCACATGGTATTGGTTCAACTGCGTAAAGATGGTCGACACCTGCCGCTGGCCGAATGCGTCGTAGAGCGTGTTGTCCACGTCGGCCATCGCGATCCCCAGCCGCGCAGCGGTATCGCGGTCGATGACCAGCCTCGCGCCCAGGCCCTGATCCTGCAAGTCGCTGGCTACATCGGTGACGACTTTTTCGCGTCTCAGCTCATCCACCATCTTGCGGGTATAGACGGCCAGCTCTTGCTGGTTAGGATCTTCGAGCGAGTATTGAAACTCCGTCCTGCTGACGCGGTCCTCGACCGTCAGATCCTGCAGCGGCTGCAGGAAGAGCTGAATGCCTTCAACGCCAGCAAGGCGCGGCTGCATGCGGCGAATGACTTCCGTAGCAGAAATCTTGCGCTCTTCGAGCGGCTTGAGATTGATCTGGATGCGGCCGGAGTTGAGCGTGGTGTTGGTCCCATCCACGCCGATGAAAGAGGAGATATTGTCGACTGCCGGGTCTTGCAGCAGCGCGTCCACAAGCTTCTGCTGGCGCTCGGCCATGCTCAGGAAACTTACCGTCTGCGGAGCTTCCGAGATGCCCAGAATCACACCCGTATCCTGCACCGGAAAGAAGCCTTTGGGTATCACGATGAAGAGCAGAATCGTAGCCACCAGCGTGGAGATGGTGACCATAAGCGTGGTAAACCGGTAGCGCAGCACCACCTGGATCGAGCGCCCGTAGGCGGCAATGATGGAGTTGAATATGCGCTCCGACCAATAGTAGAAGCGCGTCTGCCGCGCAGTGGCTTTGTCCTGCAGAATGCGCGAACACATCATCGGCGTCAGCGTGAGCGAGACGAAGGCCGAAACCAGAATGGTGACCGCCAGCGTAATAGCAAACTCGCGGAACAGCCGTCCGACCACGTCGCTCATGAACAACAGCGGAATCAGCACCGCGATGAGCGAGACCGTCAGCGACATGATGGTGAAGCCAATCTGTTCCGAACCCTTCAGCGCGGCGCGCATCGGGCTCATGCCTTCCTCGATGTAGCGCGAAATGTTTTCGATCATCACGATGGCGTCGTCCACCACAAATCCGGTCGAAATGGTGAGCGCCATGAGCGTCAGGTTGTTGAGCGAGTAGCCCAGCAGGTACATCACGCCGAACGTTCCGACGATCGAGAGCGGCACGGCAACCGAGGGAATCACCGTGGCTGCCAGGTTGCGCAGAAAGAGAAAGATCACCATCACCACCAGCGCGACGGTGAGCATGAGCTCGTATTCCACGTCGAGAACCGAGGCGCGGATGGTGATGGTGCGGTCGGTCAGCACCTTCACTTTGACCGATGCAGGAAGGCTCGCCTGCAGCGTGGGCAGCAGCTTGTGGATGCGGTCGACAACCGCAATGATGTTGGCGCCGGGTTGCCGCTGGATGTTGACGATAACCGCAGGCTCGCGGTCCATCCACGCGGCCTGCTGCGAGTTCTCGGCGGCGTCGACGATGGTGGCCACGTCCGACGCGCGGACGGCTGCGCCATTGCGATAGGCCACAATGACGGGCTTGTAGTCGCTGCTCGAGAGAAGCTGGTCGTTGGCGTCGATGGTGAACGACTGGCGCGCGCCGTTCAGTGTCCCCTTGGCCTGGTCGATATTGGCCGCGGCCACGGCGGCGCGCAGGTCTTCAAGGCTCAGGTTGTAGGCCGCAAGCTGGGCCGGATTGGCCTGGATGCGCACCGAAGGCTTCTGTCCGCCGGCAATTGAAACCAGCCCGACGCCTGTAACCTGCGAGATCTTTTGCGCCAAGTTGGTGTCGGCGGCGTCTTCTATTCTGTCCAAGGGCAGCGAGTCGGAGGTCAGCGCCAGCGTCAGGATGGGCGCGTCGGCAGGGTTAACCTTGCTGTAAATGGGAGGATTGGGCAGGTCGATGGGCAGAAAGCTGTTCGCCGCGTTGATGGCGGCCTGCACCTCCTGCTCGGCCACGTCGATGTTCTCATCCAGGTTGAACTCAAGCGTGATCACCGACCCGCCGCCCGAACTCACGGACGTCATCTGCTTCAGCCCCGGCATCTGTCCAAACTGGCGTTCCAGCGGCGCTGTCACCGACGAGGCCATCACCTCCGGGCCGCCGCCGGGGTAGAAAGTAAGCACCTGGATGATCGGGTAGTCGACTTCAGGCAGAGCGGAGACGGGCAACTGCCGGTAGCCGATAACGCCGGTCAGAAGGATGGCCGCCATCAGCAGAGAGGTAGCCACCGGTCGGAGGATGAACGGCCTGGAGGGGCTCAAACTCACGGTTGTTGCCTTTTGGGAGCCTGCGTGCCGGTCACGGTCACCGACTGACCGTTGCGCAGCCGGTCGGCACCGTCGATGACCACGTTTTGGCCCGCCTTGAGGCCGCTGTCGAGAATGGTGAACTGGCCTTCAGAGAGCGCGACCTTCACCGGCTGCAGCCGCGCGGTTCCGGAGCCGTTTGCGGCAATTGAATCGATGACCCAGACAAAGGAACCCTGCAGCCCGCTCTGAATCGCTGCCGAGGGAACAACAAGCGCGCTGGGACGGTCTTCGAGAACCAGGTGGATGTTGACGAACTGGTTGGGAAACAGCGCCTCGTCGCGGTTGTCGAAGACTGCCTTCAGCTTTTCCGTTCCTGTCGTGGTGTCGATCTGGTTGTCGCCCGTGAGCAGGTAGCCGCTGGTGAGCTTGACCAGGTCATTGTGATCGTAGGCGTCTACGGCGAGGCGCTTGTCCGCGGCCAGCTTGCGCAGCACTTGGGGCAGCTCGTTTTCCGGCAGGGTAAAGTAGACGGCGATGGGCTGGAGCTGATTGATGATCACCAGGTTGGTGGTGTTGGCAGTAATAATGTTGCCGGGATCGACCAGCCGCAGCCCAATGCGCCCGTCAATGGGCGACTGGATGGAGCACCAGTCGAGTTGCAGCTGCGCGGTCTCGATGGCGGCCTTGTCTGCGGCAATGGCGCCCTGGTATTGGCCCTGCGCGGCCTCATCGGCGTCGAGTGTCTCCTTGGAGGTGACCCCCGCATCGTAAAGCGCCTTGTAGCGCGCATACTCCGCCTGCGCATTCTTGAGCAGGGCTTCATCGTGCAGCAGGTTGCCCTTGGCCTGGTTCAGCGCGGCCTGGTAGGGCTTGGGGTCGATGACCATGATGGTCTGGCCCTGGCGCACCTGCTGCCCTTCCGTGAACTTCACCGGTTCCAGTTCGCCGCTCACACGGGCCTTGACGGTGACACTCATGTAGGGGGTCACGGTGCCCAGGGCAGTCAGGTAGATGGGCATCGGCTTCTGCTCGGCGGCGGCCACCTGCACCGGAATTGGCTGGTTGGCCAGCGCCGCTGCCTGGTTGGCGCTGTTCTGCGCGCTCAACTGCTGGTTCTTGTGGATGCGCCAGACGATGAGGCCAAGGCCCGCGAGAAGCACGACATACACGACGATGCGCAGCCAGGAACCCTTGCGGGTGCGCGGCGCAGGCGAATGGCCAAACGGGTCTGTTGACGGCAAGGGTGATTGCGGAATGGTTTCAGTGGACATGGCGTTGCTTCCCATCGTGGTCCCAAGTGTAAAAGCAAACATAACTGCCGGGGGGCAGCTTGAGTCAAAGGAAGACGTGGTTGTGGGCACACTTTTCTCCTACTACGGACGGAACGGTCTGCAGGGAAGTTTCTTCTGCCGATTGGCGGCTTCGTCGCGATACCGGCTCCGGCCATCGAAGAGTCAGGGAAGATGAGCCGGCGGGACGCTAATCGGCGCTTCGCAACTCGAGCTGATGAGGGGAAGGCGGAGGGAGGGCTGCTGATCGGTTTGGTGCGCCTTCTCAAGGATTGGTTGTCTGGTCAGAAAGAAGTTTTCGACTTTTTTTTACGACTGCTGGGCGGGAGGAGCCGGAAAGCAGTTATCTGCATCTTTCCCACGATTCGAGCGTCAATTTAACGTGATAACAGGGCATTTTGTTCGGACTTCGGACTGAATCAATCAAATCGTCTACCATAGTATTTCAACTGCACGTTCAGCCGGTCCCAGGGCCGTACTCGCCAGGGGTTCCGGAACCCGGTGAGCCGGTGGCAGCCGGACGGGGGTCATACAGACCTTTTGTCCGTCGACCAGGGTGCGGCTGCCCGGCTCAGGAGCGAGAACCAGCCTTATGATGTGGATTGTCCGGCTTGCGCTGCGGCGGCCTTACACCTTTGCCGTCTTTGCGTTTTTGATTCTGCTGCTCGGCGTCTTCAGCATTGTGTCGATGCCGACGGACATCTTTCCCAATATCAATATCCCCGTCGTAACGGTGGTATGGAACTACACCGGCCTCTCCGCTGACCAGATGTCGCAGCGCATCGTGTTCAACAGCGAACGCGGCATGACCACCACGGTCAACGACATCGAGCACATTGAATCGCAGTCGTTCAACGGCATCGGCGTCATCAAGATTTTCTTCCAGCCGCACGTGAATATCGGTAACGCGGTTGCACAGGTGACGGCCATCTGCCAGGTGCAGCTGCGCAGCCTTCCGCCAGGTTCAACGCCGCCCTTCATCATCCAGTACAACGCATCGAGCGTGCCGGTTCTGCAACTCGGTTTGAGCGGCCAAGGGTTGAACGAGCAGCAGTTGAACGACCTGGGCCAGAACAACATCCGCACCCAGTTGGCGACCATCGAAGGAGCCCAGACGCCGTTTCCCTATGGCGGCAAGCAGCGCCAGATCCAGGTCGACTTGGACCTCCACGCCTTGCAGGCCAAGGGCCTGTCGCCGGTGGACGTAGTCAATGCCATCAACGCGCAGAACATCATTGCTCCTTCCGGCACCATGAAAGTGGACCGCTTCGAATACGCGATAGAGACCAACTCCGCGCCTGCCCTGGTAAGCGACCTCAACAACCTGCCCATCAAGGCGGTGAACGGGGCTGTCATCTACATCCGCGACGTGGCCCACGTGCGCGACGGCTATCCGCCGCAGACCAACATCGTCCGCGTCAACGGCAACCGCGGCGTGCTGATGAATATTCTCAAGACCGGTTCATCCTCCACACTGGACATCATTAAGGGCGTACAGAACGTGCTGGCCAATATTAAGGGCCAATTGCCGCCGCAGTTGAAGATCAGCCCCTTGTCAGACCAGTCGATCTTTGTGCGCGGGGCGATCAACGGCGTGGTGCGCGAGGCGCTGGTTGCCGCATGCCTCACGGCGATCATGATCCTGGTCTTCCTGGGCAGCTGGCGCTCCACGGTGATCATCGCAATATCGATCCCACTCTCGATTTTGTGCTCCCTGACCATGCTCTACTCGTTGGGCGAGACCGTCAACATCATGACGCTGGGCGGGCTGGCGCTGGCCGTGGGCATCCTGGTTGACGACGCGACCGTGGAGATTGAGAACATCAATCGCAACCTGGAATCGGGCAAGGAGATCGAGCAAGCCATTCTTGATGGTGCGGCGCAGATTGCCACCCCGGCGCTGGTTTCCACGCTGGCCATCTGCATCGTGTTTGTACCCATGTTCTTCCTGAGCGGCGTGGCGAGGTACCTGTTCGTTCCCATGGCCGAGGCCGTGGTGTTCGCGATGCTGGCCAGCTACCTGCTCAGCCGCACGGTTGTGCCCACCATGGCCAAATACCTGCTCCATGAGCACGACGACGCGGAGATGGCGCGCAAGCAGCACAGCCGCAATCCCCTGGTGCGCTTCCAATTGGGCTTCGAATCGGGTTTCACCAGGATGCGCCTCGGTTACCTGCGCATACTGACCCTGTGCGTGGATCAGGCGCCGGTTTTTCTGATTCTCTTTACACTGTTCGCGGTAGGCTCTGTCGCATTGCTGACCCCGCCGCTGGGGCAGGACTTCTTTCCTTCCGTCGATGCCGGCCAGTTCAAGATTCACGTGCGCGCCCGCACCGGCACACGCATCGAAGAGACGGCCCTGCTGTGCGACCACATCGATGCCACCATCCGCGAGCACATTCCCTCCAAAGAAGTTGTCTCCATCGTCGATAACATCGGCCTTCCCTACTCGGGGTTGAACCTTTCCTACTCGACCTCGGCGCCCATCGGGCCGGCGGATGCCGACATCCAGGTGCAGCTGACGGAAGACCATCACCATACGAACGACTATGTTGAAACCCTGCGCGCGGTCCTGAATCGCGAGTATCCCGGCGTGACGTTTTATGTGCTGCCGGTGGACATCGTGACGCAGATTTTGAACTTCGGATTGTCGGCACCGATCGATATTCAGATAGTTGGGCCGGATCTCTACGGAAACCGGGCTCTCGCAGAAAAGATGCTGAACGAAGTCCGCTACGTTCCCGGGGCGGCTGACGCGCGCATTCAGCAGCCTTTCGATTATCCCAACATGACTGTGGCCGTAGACCGCACGCGCGCAGAGGACATCGGGCTCACCCAGGCCAATGTGGCGCAGAGCATTCTTGTCGCGCTCAGCGGTAGCTTCCAGACCACGCCGAATTTCTACCTTGACCCCAAGAGCGGAGTCACGTACAGCGTGGCCATTCAGGCTCCGCAGTACCGGCTCGACTCTCTGGCCCAGTTGCAGAGCCTGCCCATCACCGGCGCAACGCAGACCGCGCAACAAGCTTCCGCCGCAACAACGGCCGGAGCCGCGCAGACCAGGGTGCCGGGAACTCCGTCACCAGTGAACGTGCTGGGGAATGTCGCGTCGATTGTGCCCGGAACCGAGCTCGGCACAGTGAGCCACTACAACGTGCAGCCGGTGCTCGATATCTACACCAATGTCGACGGCACCGACCTGGGCACGGTGACCCGGGCTATGGAAAAGATCATCAAGGACCACCAGCAGGATCTGCCGCGCGGCTCGCACTTCATTCTCCGCGGGCAAAGCGAAACGATGAGGAAGTCGTACATCGGGTTGCTGGGCGGCCTCGTCTTCTCCATCCTCCTGGTCTACCTGCTGATCGTGGTGAACTTCCAGTCGTGGCTTGACCCGTTTTTGATCATCGCGGCGCTGCCGGCGGCTCTGGCGGGAATTGCCTGGTTCCTGTTTATCACGCACACCAGGCTGAGCGTGCCGGCGCTCACCGGCGCCATCATGTGCATGGGCGTGGCCACTTCCAATTCCATCCTGGTAGTCACGTTTGCCCGCGAGCAGTTGGAGATCCTGGTTGGCGACGCCCGGCGTGCGGCGCTCAATGCCGGGTTCGTTCGCCTGCGGCCGGTGGTGATGACCGCGCTGGCAATGATCATCGGCATGATCCCCATGTCGCTTGGCCTGGGCGACGGCGGCGAGCAGAATGCGCCGCTGGGCCGCGCGGTCATCGGCGGACTTCTGCTGGCCACCGTGGCCACGCTGTTTTTTGTGCCTGCGTTCTTTTCCGTCGTCCACGGCTGGCTTGAGAGCCGACGAAAAGCAACAGCAACACGGGCCGGAACGATTGACGAGTTTGACGAGCTAGCGGAGTAGCTTTCACTATGACCAACGAAAACAATCCGAACAAACACGCAGCGCCGCCGAGCCACGAAACCGGCCACGCAACCGAGACCGCTCCGGAACAGAAGCCGATCTCCGGCCGCATTGGCCTGATTGGCATTCTGGCCATTGTGGTGATAACAGTCGCCCTGGCGGCCTGGGGCATCCTGAGCCGCAGGGCTGCCAACACCGTGCTTGCCGAGCGCACCACCGACCTGGCCGCGCCTTCAGTGATCGCCGAGGCCCCCAAACAGGGCGCACCCGTGGACAGCTTTGTGCTTCCCGGCAACGTCACGGCATACACCGATTCGCCCATCTACGCGCGCACCTCGGGCTACCTCACCAAGTGGTACTTCGACATCGGCGCGCGCGTGCAGAAGGGCGCCCTGCTGGCGGAGATCGCCACTCCCGAGCTCGACCAGCAACTGGAGCAGGCGGAGAACGACCTGGTCACCGCCCAGGCCACTGCGAACAACGCCCGAATCCAGGCAGAGAGATACACCGGGCTGGTAAAGACGGATGCGGTTTCGCACCAGGATACGGACACGTTTGTGAACCAGGCAGCGGCGACGGCAGCGGCGGTCAAATCCGCCCAGGCCAATGTGCAGCGGCTGAAGGAACTGCAATCTTTCGAGAAGGTGTATGCGCCGTTCGACGGCGTGGTCACAGCGCGCAACATCGACACCGGGCAGTTGATCACCGAAGGCTCGAACAGCGAGCTGTTTCACATGCAGGCGCTTCAGACGTTGCGCGTGTACGCCAACCTGCCGCAGATTTACTCCGCCAATGTGAAGCGAGGAGCCAAGATCGACCTGACCTTCGTCGAGTACCCGGGAAAGACCTACCAGGGAACACTGGTGCGAACCGCCGACGCCATCGATCCCGTGAGCCGCACCCTGCTGGTGGAAGTGGACGTGAACAACCGCGATGGCCAACTGATGCCGGGCTCGCTGGCCCAGGTTCACTTCAAGACACCCGCGACCACGCAGACATACATTGTGCCCGCCGCGGCGCTGATCTTCCGCAGGGAGGGTTTGCGCCTGGGCACGGTGGTCGATGGGAACAAGGCGCACCTGGTTCCCGTGGTGATTGGCGAGGACGATGGCGCCACCGTACAGATTGTGAGTGGCCTGAATGCCGGCGACAAAGTGATCCAGGATCCGCCCGACTCGCTCATTGAGGGTGAGAAGGTCCATGTGGAGAGCCCCGGCGAAGCCGCCAATGCAGGGGGCAAGTAGAAATGTTCAGCCTTCAGAATGCGAAGGGAAGAGCCGCTTTGAAAGGGCACGACTTCAGTCGTGCCGATGAAGGCACAAACACGGCTCCGGCTTTAGCCGCCGAGGGAATGTCTGTCAGAGCGAAAGCATTGCCTCAGGGGCTAAAGCCCATCGATGTTGATGCGAGGTTTGCGGCACGAGTGAAGTCGTGCCCTTTCAAAGCAGCCAACCGCTCGCTCCAGGCGAGCCTGGCGGCGGCGTGCTTCGCCGCGGTAATCGGTCTTGCCGGCTGCAAGCCCGTCGGCCCGAACTACACCCGCCCCACTTACACCGCGCCGCCTAACTACAAGGAAACCGGTGCATCCATCGTCCTGACGCCGCCCCCCAATCCACCCGGGGGCGCGTGGCAGCCCGCCAACCCTTCCGACGGAATGCTCAAGGGAACATGGTGGGAGATTTACCAGGACCCCCAACTCAATCAGCTTGAAGAGCGTATCGCCACCAGCAATCAGGGGCTGCGCCAGGCTCTTGAGACCTATCTCGCCGCGCAGGACCAGGCCAAAGCGGCGCGGTCGGCGCTCTATCCCACGCTCTCGCTCGATCCTTCAGTGGCCCACGACAAGAATTCAGCGCACCGGCCGCTAGTGACCCCAAGTACGAACACCAACTACAACGATCTGATCCTGGCGGGCGGGGGAAGCTGGGAACCGGACTTCTGGGGGCGCATTCGCCGCACCGTGGAAGCGGCGCACGAGAACGCGCAGGCCAGCGCGGCAGACATGGCCAACGTGGACCTGAGTCTGCAGGCGCAGATGGCCTCGGATTACTTCCAGCTGCGCGGCCTGGATGCCGAGATCAAGCTGCTCAACGCCACCATCAAGGATCTCGAAAGCCAATTGGATCTGGCCGAGCGCCGGCTCAAGGGAGGTGTGGCCACCGAGGTGGACGTGGCCCAGGCCCGCACACAGCTCGAGACCACGCGGGCGCAGCTGGTCGACGTGGGCGTAGCACGCGCACAGTATGAACACGCCGTCGGCACCATCGCCAACTACAAGCTGCCCACCTTCAGCATTCCATTTTCCCCGCTCGATCTATCCCTGCCGAAGATTCCTCTCGGCGTTCCCTCACAGTTGCTGGAGCGCCGGCCCGACATTGCGGCCGCGGAGCGCCGCACAGCAGCAGCCAATGAGCAGATCGGGATTGCGGTTAGCGCGTTCTACCCAAATATCAATCTAACCGGACAGGGCGGCTTTGAAAGCACCCACGCCGGCACCTGGATTCAGGGGCCAAGCGCTCTGTGGTCGCTGGGCGCGCAGGCCACGGAACTGCTGTTTGACGCCGGGCAGCGGCGCGCATTGACTGACCAGGCAGAGCACGCCTACGAAGCGCAGGTCGCCGGCTACAGAGGCGCGATCTTCCTGGCCTTCGAGGATGTCGAGGACCAGCTCTCCGGCCTGAGGATTCTGGAGCAGGAATCCAGTGCGGAACAGAAGGCGGTAGAATCCGCGCGGCACTCGCTCGACATTTCCAATCAACGCTACAAAGGCGGCGTCACCAGCTATCTTGAAGTCCTGACCGCGGAAGCCACGCTGATCCAGAATCAGCGTACTGCCGTCGACTTGGTCACGCGCCAGTTTGTAGACAGCGTAGCGCTCATCCGCTCCCTGGGTGGCGGATGGGATACGACGCAACTGCCCAAGTGACGAGAGTCTTCAGTGAATAGTTGTCAGTAATCCTTTATCCGAGTCTTCGTCATCAATTCCACAAACATTTTCTGGAATCGCGCCAGGTCCAAATCCACCTGCGCATGCACCAGCCGCACGCCGTTTGCCGGCTTGAACTTCTCCGTCCAAGTCAGCGTGTCGCCGTAGCTTGGCCCATGGCTCAGATCCACATCCATATAAAGCAGTTTCTCCTTGGTGATCAGCGTCGGGTCAAGCCACGCGCAGGCTGCCAATTCGTCCCACAGGTAATAGCGGTCCTGGCTCCACGCGGCAATGTACTTCGCGGCGGGTGTTTGCGCCTTGGCAATTTCATTCAGCATCTTTTCCGTGAACGGCGCCTTGATCGATACGTCCACCGTCGTCACATCCATGCGCGGCCAGTCGGCGCGCAGCACAATATGAGCCGCCTCCGGATCGAACCAGAAATTGAATTCATGCCGCGGGCTGGTGGCAAACTCGGGATCGTCGGTCTGCGGGTTCAGGCTGCCGCCCATCAGCACGATCCCCTTACTGAGCGCGGCAAACTCGGGATCGATGCTAATGGCGAGCGCAATGTTGGTCATCGGCCCCGCCGCATAGATCGTCACCTCATGCGGATGCGCCCGCACCTGGCGAACCAGAAAATGCGCCGCGTCCTCGTCGATCGCCTTCAGTGCCGGCATCCCCTCCGGCATCGGCGGAATCACATACGGCCCGTGCGCATGCAGGTGTTCCGGCGTAATTGGGACCAACGCGCCGCTTTGTGTTTCCACTAGCGCCGTCTGTCCCTGTCCCCATGCGCCCAGCCAAGCCACCTTGCCGTAAAGCGATTCGCCGAGCTGTGTCTCGCGCTCCGTCCGCACCAGCGGAAACACCGCGCCTTTTGCCACTGGAATGTTGACGTGCCCGGTCAGTTCCAACATGCGCAGCGTGTGCTGAGTTTCCTCGTCGCGCCAGGCGTTGCCGGTCACCATGGTAATGCCCAGCACCTCCACCTGCGGCGCCTCGAGCAGCGCCAGCATCGCCATCTGGTTTGACCCGCCTGGACCCGATCCGTCCTGATCGATCAGAACGAGCCTCTTTTGTGCCGGACCCAGAGCCGCCATCCCGGCCAACAACAACGCAAGAAAGAGTTTTCTCATTGTTGGGTATTGTGGCACACCCGCGCCGAAATCGGGCTGCCGCGTCTTCTGCACAAACGCACGGCCGGGAAATCCCATTTCGATTCGTCCTTCCGGTATTGAAAGTCTTGGTTCCATCCGCTCTGATTCAACAGATTTAAACCTCGCATCTTTTCCGCCCGATAGAGAATGAAACATTCGAATAACCCAAAAGATGTATTGATTCCCACCCGAAGCACGGTTAGATTCGATCAAAATCGTCTTACCCTGCTACTTCCCTGTTGGACTTTGCATTGCAACTTTCCTTGGTAACCAAAGCACCTTGGAGCATGTGTGCGCGCACTATCTGTTCGTCCCCAAGCCTTGAGAGTCATCGCAGTTGTGGCATCGCTTGCCGGTGCCATGTGGTTGTTGACCGGTTGCGCCGGCGTTAGTATCGCCAATTCTAATTTTTACGCCGCCATAACCGCCCCGGGCAGCAGCCTCCGCGTCAACCAGCAAATGCAGCTTGCGCGCGTTTCGCAGGCCACCGGCGCGCCGCTGATCTACTACGTCAACGGCGTCCAGGGCGGCAATGCGGTACTGGGCACCATCGACAGCAACGGCATGTACACAGCGCCGGCCATCGTTCCGGTTCCCAACTCCGTCACCATCACCAGCGAGGCCAGCAACGATCCCGGCCTGCCGCATGGTTCGGTGACACTCGCCGTGCTCAATCCGATCCCGGTCCTCAACACCGTCACTCCTTCGGGCTTTTCAGAAGGAACGACCACCGTCACGGTGTCAGGATCGCAGTTTGTCTACGGCGCGCAGATTATTTGGAATGGCATTGCGGTTCCCACGACACTGATGTCAGGGACGCAACTGGTAGCAGCCATTCCTGCTCCCAATCCGGGAACGTTTCCGTTGCTGGTGAGTAACCCCAATCCCGGCGCCGCCAATTCATCCACCCTCCCGATAGTGGTGGGTCCCGGCCAGGTGGTGCTGACGGTGCAGCCGTCGTCAGGCATCGACGTGCGCGTGAACAATACCCTGAATATCGGGCTGAATGTTGCGGGAACAAATCACACCGGCGTAACAGTGCAGGTGAACGGCATCGCCGGCGGCAACGCGCAAGTGGGCACTGCGGTATCGCAGCCAGACGGGTCGATCAATTACACCGCGCCGGCAGTTGTTCCCACGCCCAACAACGTCGTTCAGCTGACCATCACCAGCGTCGACAATCCTGCGGTGGCAGTCGCGCAGAATATCTCAGTCCTGAATCCGATTCCGATTCTCAACACCGCCACGCCGAACACGTTCGATGTGGGACCGCCGGCCACGACGGTTGTTCTCACCGGCCAGGATTTCATCAACGGCGCGCAGGTGCTGGTGAACGGGTCGCCGGCAAGCACCAGCTTCAACAGCGGAACGCAACTCACTGCGGCCGTGTCTCCGACTGAGGCCGGCAATCTCGATCTGCAGGTGTTAAATCCCAGCCCCGGTCCCGCGACTTCCGCGGATCTGATTGCGCAGGTGAATGGAACGCCGCCGACACCTTTGATCTCCGAGCAGGATGCCTCGCGATTCCTCGAGCAGGCCACCTTCGGCGCGACGGACGCAAGCGTTCACCATCTCTCTTTGATTGGCTATCAGGCGTGGCTCAATGAGCAGTTTGCCATGGCGCCGACCCTGCACGAGCCCGCCGTGGAACAGGCTGTGATCCTCGATAATCCACCCTGTGCGGCCACAGACGTCAAGTGCAACGCGGCGCTGTTTGAGCAGAACAGCGGCAATGAACAATTCGTTCAGGATGGATTCTGGCAGCAATCCATCTCCGGAAACGATCAATTGCGCCAGCGTGTGGAATATGCGCTCACGCAACTGATGGTCATCTCCAGCGAACCGAATTTCTCCATTCAAAGCATGCCCCGCGGCGAATCCAATTACTACGATGTGCTCGGCGCTGACGCGTTCGGCAACTTCCGCAACCTGCTGCAGGATGTGACCCTCAACCCGATGATGGGTCAGTTCCTCAACATGCTCGGCAACGACAAGGGCAACGACACCACCGATCCCGACGAGAATTATGCGCGCGAGGTGATGCAGCTTTTCACCATCGGGCTTTGGCAATTGAATGACGACGGCTCACAAAAACTGGACTCCAACGGCAACCCCATCCCGACCTACTCCAACACCGATGTCATGGGCATGGCAGCGGTCTTCACCGGATGGAGCTGGAATATCCCCGGCGACAATTCCGACACTGCCTGGTCGAACTGCTGCCTCTACGTCGGTCCTGGATATGGCGAAGAGCTTTTGCCCATGCAGAGTTTCTCCGACCACCATTCGACGGTGCAGAAGCAGTTTCTAGGCGTCACCATTCCGGCCTCTGCCGCGCCCGATCCTGCAGGCGACCTCAAGATCGCGCTCGATACCCTCTTCAATCACCCCAATCTGCCGCCGTTTTTCTGCAAGCAGATGATTCAGCACCTCGTCACCAGCAATCCGAGCCCGACGTACATCGGCAACTGCTCCGCCGCATTCGAGAACGATGGAACAGGCGTGCGCGGAAACCTGCAGGCGGTCATCTCTGAGATCCTGCTCGATCCGGAGGCGCGCAGTTCCGCCACCGACTTCAACAACCCGCAATACGGCAAGGTGCGCGAAGCTCTCCTTCGCTATACGGAATGGGCGCGCGCATTCACTGCCCAGTCCCGCAATGGCTCCTATGACAACGGCAGCACTGAAGACCCCATCTGGGGACTCGGCGAAATGTCTCTGCGCTCGCCCACCGTCTTCAACTGGTTTGCTCCCGGTTACGTTCCACCCGGCACCAGCATCGCGGCGGCCAACCTGGTGGCGCCCGAGATGCAGATGACCAATGTTTCAACGGTCGTTGGCTACATCAATTACATGCAGAACGCGATCGGCAGCGGCGCGACCAGTGGCCCTGACATGTTCTCAAGCTACGAGACCGAAATGAGCCTGGCGGCAACGCCCACTGCACTTCTGGACCGCATCAACCTGCTGCTGATGGCCGGCGAAATGGATCCGACGCTTTACGGACAAATTCTCGGCGCTATCAGCGCAATCGATATTCCGGCAGGCGATCAAACCGCAATCAATGCCGCACTGCTGAATCGCGTGCAGACGGCCATTTACCTGACGATGGCTTCGCCATCATTCTGCGCGCAATTTTAAGGAGCCGTATCATGATGAACAAATTCGAGCGGTCCCGCCGGCAATTCCTGCGTACAGCTTCCATGGCGTCGATGGCAGGCATATCGGCCAGCCCTTTTATCCTCGGCCTGAATTCCATGGCCGCCATGGCACAGTCGAGCGCCACATCCGACTATCGCGCCCTCGTCTGCGTCTTTCTGCAGGGCGGCAACGACGGCCACGGTACCGTGATCGCCACCGACCCCACTTCCTTCGCAGCGTTTACGCAGGCGCGTTCGGGAGCGCCGGGCCTCGCTTATCCCATGAACGCACTGCTGCCGATTACCTTGGCAACCCCACAAAGCGGCCGCACCTTTGCGCTCAACCCTGCCCTGGGCGGGATTCAGAACCTGTTCAACGCCGGACGCGCTGCCATCGTCGCCAACAGCGGCACGCTGATCGCTCCGGCAAGCAAAGCCCAGGTCAACGCCAACTCCGTTCCGCTGCCCGCATCGCTGTTTTCGCACTTCGATCAGTCGGCCGCCTGGCAGGCCATCGCATCGAATGGCGGCAGCGCCGAACACGTGGGTTGGGGCGGTGCGGTAGCGGATGCCATTGAGAGCATGAATATGAATTCGAACTCCATGTTCACCTGCATCTCCACCGCGGGCATTGCGCTGTTTCTCGCCGGGCAGTCGTCCTTTCAACTGAACGTCACCTCGGCCGGTCCCATACCCATCTACGGAGTGGCGAACCCGCCGTTCGGCTTGCCGTCGTCGTCGAACCCGCTCTCGTCCATCCTCACCGCCGAAGAGACCAACCTCTTCGCCAAGGAGTACGGGGTCGTCATCAACCGCTCCATCCAGGCACAGGCAATGCTTGCCAGCGCCATGCTTCCGGCCGGCGTGGGCGGAGTTCCGAACCCGCCTCAGTATCTCGACCCGCAATCGAAGATGCTGACCAATAACCAGCTCGCCACTTCGCTGCAAACCGTGGCACGCATCATCAGCGGATACAGCAGCCTGGGCGTAACCCGGCAGATCTTCTACGTGCAGCTCGGCAGCTTTGACACGCACAACAACCAGGCCATTCAGCATGCGCAGCTTCTCACGCAACTTGGCCAGGCGCTTGAATATTTTGACGGCGTGATGGTGGCCGCAGGCCTCGGCAACAATGTAACCACCTTCACCGCCTCAGATTTCGGCCGCACTCTTACATCGAACAGCAACGGCACCGACCACGGTTGGGGAAGCCATCACTTCGTTGTGGGGGGCGCGGTTCAAGGCGGGGACATGTACGGCCAGTATCCGGTAATCGGCACAGACCAGGCCAACGATGTGGGCGCAGGCCGCCTGATTCCTACCACATCGGTAGACCAGTACGCCGGCACGCTGGCGCGCTGGTTCGGTCTTTCCGATGGCCAGATTAGACAGGTACTGCCAAACTTCGGCAACTTCGGCTCCAGCCCCTACCTGGGATTTATGGGCTAAGGCGTGTCGAGATAACCCGGCACGACAATGGCGGGTCCGTTTTCTCAGTTCCTGAACGAGGCCGATCGAGGACCCGCTGTCATTTTCTCATTTGCTTTGGTCGGCCTCATCAAAAAACGCCTCCACGTCTGTAATCGTCGCCGTCATCCGATACGGCGGCAGGCTGGCCAAGAACGTCTGCCCATACCGCTGTCTTCGCACCCGCGGATCCAGCAGCACCAGCACCCCCCGGTCTTCAAGCGACCGGATCAGTCGTCCAAACCCCTGCTTCAGCGTCAGCACCGCAGCCGGTACCTGGTAGTCGAAGAACGGCTTCCCTCCAGCTTCCTCAATCGCCTTCATGCGCGCGCTCACCACCGGGTCGCTGGGCACCGCAAACGGCAACCGGTCAATGATCACGCAGCTCAGCGCCTCGCCCTGCACATCCACGCCCTGCCAGAAGCTCGACGTCCCAAACAGCACCGCGTTCGGCGTAGAGCGAAACTCCTCGAGCAGCGCCTTGCGCGGGGCTGTCCCATGCAGCAGCAGCGGAAAATCCAACACCGGCAGCAGCCGCTCATACAGATCCCGCATCTGGCTATAACTTGTGAATAGACAGAACGCCCGCCCGCGCGAAATCTCCAGCACGCGCTGAATGCACCTCGCCGCCGCCTCAGGAAAATCCGGCTCCCGCGGATCAGGCATATTCGGCGGCAAATAGAGCAGCGCCTGTTCGCCATATTTGAAATGCGAGGGCACCACCAGCTCGCGCGCTTCGGTGAGCCCCAGCCGCTTGCGCATGTGCTCAAAGCCGCCCTGCACGGTTAGCGTGGCCGACGTCAGCACCACGGTGGGGATTTGCTCGAACACCAGCTCATGCAGCAGTTCCGAAACATCAATCGGCGTAGCCTGCAAAAACGTAGTCCGAGCTTGCGATCGAAAGCCTGCCGCGCGCCCCGCGGCGTTTTCAATTCCACCCCCATGAGCCCGCCGCTCCATCCAATACACCATGTTGCTGGCATTCGATTCGAGCAGAAACTCAAGCTCTCCGCGCAGCCGCGCCACCCGCTTCTTCAGCCCTGGAGCCTCATCGATCTTGAGCCCCTCCATCTCCGCCTCAAGCCGCTTGAGTGTCGCCCGCACCGCCATATACAAGTCGCCCGAGGTCTCCAGGAAATCCTCGCGCCCTACAAACGGCTGCCGCCCGTCGCCGGCCATGGGAAGCCCGGCAAAGAACATCCTCGCCCGCTCCCGCAGTTGCTGCGTCACGCCGGGCAGGCTTTCGGCCCCCTCCTTGCCGCGCAGCAAAGCATCGGTGTCGCGCGCCAGCTCTTCAAAGCGCACGTTGCTCACCGAGAGGCCAAAGTAATTCGAAGCAACCTCCTCGAGCTCATGCGCCTCATCGAAGACCACCGCCGCGGCCTCGGGCAGAATCCCCGCATCAGGCACGCCCGTGGCTTCCTGCTTGACTGACAGGTCCGCAAAAAACAAGTGGTGATTGACAATGACGATGTCCGATTCCAGCGCCCGCCGCCGCATCTCGGTAATAAAGCAGCGCCGGTAATCCGGGCAGGTCGACCCCAGGCAGGCTTCCGTCCGCGCGTCCAGCTTGTTCCACAGCGCGCTCGTCTCCGGCATGCCGGAAAGCTCCGCGCGGTCGCCGGTCTCAGTGGTCTGCTCCCACTCGGAGATCTGCCGGTACTGGTCAATTTCCTCAAGCCCAGACAGAATCGGCTGATTGCGCAGCGTCACCAGCTTGTGCCGGCACAGGTAGTTGGCGCGTCCCTTCATGTAGCACACGCGCAGCGGACCGAGCAGCGTCTCCAGAAACGGCACATCCCGGAAGAAAAGCTGGTCCTGCAGCGCCTTCGTTCCCGTCGAGACAATCACCCGCTGTCCCGTCCGCAGCGCCGGCAGCAGGTAGGCCAGCGTCTTGCCCGTGCCCGTCCCCGCCTCGACAATCAGGTGCCGCCGCTCGCCCAGCGCCCGCTCAACCGCCTTGGCCATCTCCAACTGCCCAGGCCTGTACTCATACGGCAGCGACGACTGCGCCAGAATCCCTCCCGGCGCAAAGAACTCGTGCAAGCTCGGCAAGGCTCGGATTGTCGTGTCAGGGGCAGCCACCATTCCATCATAGTGAGCCCGGCTCTTTGCCGCCCGAGCCTCTCTCGAGCGTCGGCAGGGCCTGTCAATCCAGCACCCCTGGCGTGCGAGCCAGCCCGCCCTTAGAGGAAGCCCAAAAACCCGCCCGCCTGCAAAGGATGGTATTCCACCCCATCCATCCCCGCCGCCTCGGAGTACCGCTCCGAGTGCATCCAGCCCCCCGCCGCAACCCCTGCCTTGGGACCCGCCATTCCCTCAGCGTCCACCGCACGCTCTCTCCGCATCCTGCGCATGTGAACAGCTCGTTGCGCGGCCGCCGCCTTCTCCGCCGCTGCCGAATACGAGTTCACCATATTGAGTTTCGTCTGGTTACCGTGAATGTGCATCTGTGCCTCCATGCGGCCCATGGAAGCAATTGCCGGGCCGCCATCCCACAGCGGCCCCTCAGAAAACCCTCATCTCAGAGTCCCTAAGTCCCCAGTCCCCAGTCCCTAGTCCCTGGTCCCTAGTCCCTCGCCTTTCACGCCGGCTCGCCCGTATCGCCCTCCGGCTCCCAAAACCCGCCGCACCGCGAGCGCATCTTCTCGCGGAACTTCTCCCGCTCCTCCGGCGTCATCCGCTCCCAGCGCTTCTCTGACATCCGCCGCCCTCTCCCGCCGTCGCCGCCATGTCCACCCCAGCCGCCAAACAGAATCCTGCACAAAACCAGCAGTCCCAGCGCCTGCCAGAAGCCAATCGTGTGCCACCCAAACAGCGCCGGAGCCAGCCAGTTCCACAGGTGCATCACAATCTCGCCAAAGATCCACGTAAACAGCACAATCGCCGGCGGCGCTAGCAGAAATAACCACCATCTCTTTTTCATCATCCGTCCTCATTTCTCTTGAAACCCGTCGTGAATCACTTCTCCAAAAACTCGTCATGAATCCTTTTAAGCCGCGCCCGCAAATGCAGCACCGCATACCGCTTCCGCGACAGCAGAGTGTTAACCCCCAGGCCCGTTTCCGCGGAAATCTCCTTGAAGCTGCGCCCCTCCACCTCGTGCGCCAGAAACACCTCCCGCTGCTCGCGCGGCAACTCGTCCAGCGCCATCTCCAGCTCGTCCATCAGCAAGCCGCGAAGGTACACCGCCTCCGGCCCCGCATCCGCGGAGGGCAGCAGGTCTTCCATTGCCAACAACTGGCCCTCATCGTCCACCGCCGCCGCGTCAGAGAAGTTCTCCGGCCGCTTCTTCCTGAACAGGTCCGTAATCCGGTTGCGCGCCACGCTGAACAGCCACCCGGTCACGTAGTCGATCGGCATCAGCAGCCGCCTCGCCTGGGTCAGCTCGTAGAAGATTTCCTGGAGAATGTCCTCCACGTCCTCTTCGTTCGGCACCCGCCTGCGAATGAAGCTGCGCAGCCGCGGCCGCTCTTCCGCCATGACTTCGGAGATTTCCCGGTCCTGCTCCATCATCGAAGCCACGCTCATAACTCATCCATCCAGTTCCCTAGACGAATGAAGGTTGCAAATATTGTAGAGTTAGTGGAAATCGTAAGAACTACCACGGGCTGCCAGTCTCGTGTCCTGGCCGACCCCCTTTCAATTGACTCCCCCAAGTGGACTAAGTACACTTAGTCCATGGCCTACACCGTCCACCAGGCGAAAACCCACTTCTCCCGCCTGCTCAAGGAAGCCGAAGTGGGCCAGGAAGTCATTGTCATGCGCGGTAGAAAGCCCGTCGCCAAACTTGTCCCCATCAACGAAGCCTCTCCGCAGCAGCCTGGCAGCAATTTCCGCCTCATTGGCGCCTATCGCGGGCAGATCAGCTGGGATGAAGACGCCTTCGATCCCATGACTGACGAGGGACTCATCGAGGGCGGCCTGGGCTATATGCTGGATGCGCCGCTGATTTCACCCCCGGCTGCGCCCCCAGCCTCGCCCCCAACTCCGATCCTCGACAAATGACCTACCTGCTCGACACCCACACCTTTCTCTGGCTGCTTAGAGCCCCCGAAATACTACCCCTCCAGGTTCGAGAAATTGCTGCCGATAGCGCAAGCACCCTGGTTCTATCGGTCGTCACTCCGTGGGAGATGGCGATCAAACAAACCACCGGAAAGCTGAACGCCGCCGAGGTCCTGAACAACTTCGAACTCCTGGCCGCGCGGGCCGGCTACATCATCCTTGAGACCACCGTCCGACAAGCCATTCGAGGCGGACGCCTGCCCCTGCACCACCGCGACCCCTTCGACCGCCTGCTCGCCGCGCAATCGCTCGACCTGCGCATTCCCCTGGTAAGCCGCAACGAAATCTTCGACCTATACGGCGTAAACCGCATCTGGACCTGAACCGCAGCCCGTACGCCCCGGCCTCAAGGCCATCAATCGACTGGAGACAAGTTTTGGCGAAGTATCGCAAATCGGGAACCCCCACCAGGACGGCCGCCGGCGCGCTGCCCCTGGTCGCCATCGTCGGCCGCCCCAACGTGGGAAAATCCACCCTGTTCAACCGCCTCACCGGCAGCCGCCGCTCCATCGTGGGCGACGAGCCCGGCATCACCCGCGACCGCATCTACGGCGAATACGACTGGGCAGGCCGCCAGTTCCGCCTGGTCGACACCGGCGGCATCGTGCCCGATGACCCCGAGCTCATTCCCACCGAAATCTACAACCAGGCCAAAGTTGCCCTCGAAGAAGCCGACGCCCTCATCCTCATGGTCGACGCGCGCACCGAACTCGCCAGTCCGGATTACGACCTGGTCAAGCTGCTCATTCGCGGCGGCAAACCCGTCTTCCTCGCCGTCAACAAGGTGGAAGGCGACGCCATGGCCGCCGAAGCCGAGAACTTCCGCCGCCTCGGCCTGCGCAACGTCTACCCCATCAGCTCCGAGCACGGCCTGGGCATCGGCGACCTGCTGGACGCCATCTCCGCCGCCATCCCGGCCCCAGCAGCAGCCGCAGAAGCTGCTCAGGAAGACCAGACAGAGGAAGCCCAGGCCGAAGCCGACCTGCAAGCTGAAGAGAATGAGATCTACGAAGGCGGCACCATCCCGCCCGACCCAGAAGCCGACGACGCCGAAGACCTTGCCCTCGACACTCCCTTCGCCGCTGCTTTGAAAGGGCACGACTTCAGTCGTGCCATCGAGACCTCAAAAGGAAAAGGGGCTTTCGCCCCTGAGGAAGACTCCGCCGACGCCCACCAACTCCACAGAACCCACGGCGAATTCGAGCAGCACGAAACCTCCGTCGCCATCATCGGACGCCCCAACGTCGGCAAGTCCACCCTGCTCAACGCTCTCACCGGAACCTCCCGCGCCATCGTCTCGCCCATCGCCGGCACCACCCGCGACGCCGTGGACGAAGTCGTCGAATTCGAAGGCGCCCAGTTCCGCTTCATTGACACCGCCGGCATCCGCCGCAAGGGCAAGACCCACGAAATGGCCGAGAAGCTGAGCGTGATCATGGCCCGCCGCCACCTTGAAGCCGCCGACGTCGCCCTGCTCATCATCGACGCCACTGAAGGCGTCACCGGCGCCGACGCCACCATCGGCGGATACGCCCACGAGTCTGGCCGCTCCGTCATCATCATCGTCAACAAGTGGGACGCCGTGACCACCGGCCGCACCGACGGCAAGCCCCCCGCCGATCGCGACATCTTCGAGCAGCAGCTGCGCCGCACCCTCAAGTATCTCCACTACGCTCCGGTCATCTTCCTGTCCGCACTCGAAGGCACCATTCCGACTGCCGAAGGGACTGCGCGCAAAGGCATGGCCCGCGTCCTCAACGAAGTCAAAGCCGTAGCCGTCGAACGCCGCAAGCGCGTATCCACAGGACAGATGAATCGATTCTTGGAGCGCATCGACTTTCAGCGCGCGCCGGTGCCGATGGCCAAGCGCATTCGAATCTTCTATATGACCCAAGCCGCCGTAGCTCCGCCCACCTTCATCCTGTTCACGGATCGGGACATCAAGCTCCACTTCAGCTTCGAGCGCTTTCTGGAGAACCAGATCCGCGAAGCATTCGGATTCAAAGGGACTCCGATCTGGTTCAAGGTGCGCGCGCGAAATGCGTCTAAGAAGGACTAGAAGCTGGCCATGCAGCTCACCCCCGGAAGCATCCGGCATCTCAAGGAAGAGCAGACTTCGCCTCTCCGGGCGAACTCACGGCTGTATCGGTCAGCTTGGTGATGTGGACGGTGGCTTGGGTTTCGGGGACGGTGCCGTCGTTGACCTGGACTTCGGTGGGCTTGCCTTGAATGAGGAGGTGCTGGTCGGCGGTGCTGCGGGCGGGGACGATGACTCGCTGGGTCACCGTGTTGGAGACGGACCGGACGGTTACCGGAACTTCAGCAGACGCGTAGCCGCTGTTGGCTATGTTTACCGTCACGAGCCAGTTGCCGGCTTCCTGCCCTGCGGACGATGGACTGCCCGCGGGGGCTACTTCTTTTGAAAAGACGCGGGTGATGGCTAGGTCGGGAAGGCCCTTGTCGGCGTCGATCCAGTCGGCGAAGAACCAGGACAAACTCTGGCGGGGGCCGGATTGCTCTAAAAGCTTCTCAAACTGACTGGGCCCGGTGTCGCGGCCGTAGCCCTGGCTGACGTCGGCCCGGGGATCGTAGGCGCGGAGGGCGGCGGAGAGGGCGGCGTCGCCAGCAATTTCGCGGAGCATCCAGAAGACGTAAGTGGCTTTGGTTCTGTAATAAACGGGCGAGATGGCCTGGGCGAGGGGCTGACCGGGACTTTGGCCGGGGCTTTCGGGCTCGGCGAGGGCGAGGGCGGGGCGGGCTGCCTCAAGTGTACCGAGAGCCTGGTCGCGGCCAAGGGTCTTTTCGGTCCAGAGCGTGCCCATGAAGTGGGCCACGCCTTCGGAGAGCCAGGCACGGGGGGAGTCGACCCAGGCGTGGGTCAGGGCGTGGGCGAGGACTCCGTTGAGCTGGTCGGGAGTGGCAGGGCGGATAGCGGTGGCCAGCATGGAGCCGGTTTCGTAGGGGGCGTCCTGGGGGTCGGGCAGGTCAAGGAGGGTGAGCTGGGAGCGGGGGCGTAACCCAAGCCATCCCTGCAAGAAGGGCGTGACGGTGGCGGCGGCGGCGGACCAGGATTGGACGGCGGTTAGATCGTCGGGAAGGACCCAGAGCATGGTGTTGGCGGCGGTGCGCGGGGTGCGGACGGCGACGAAGAGGCTGGGAGCTTCAAAGCCCAGGGTTTCGCCGACGTTGTCGGCTGTGGCTACGCCGGCGACTTCGGAGTCCTGACTGCTGGGCGGGTCGGTGACGGTGAGCGGGGCGAGATGGCCGTTGATGAGGGCGACGGAGGGAGCGCGGCCGTGGGGGAACTCGACGGTGAGGCGGAGGCGGAAGCGGGCGCCGGCTAGGCGAAGCTTGTGCTGGCCGATTTCGTCGAAGAGGCGGGCGCCGTCGCCGAGGATGACGGGGACGCTGGAGACGGGATACCAGACGACGTTGCCGAAGCCGCGGAGGCCGGTGAAGTCGAGATCGATCTGGTCCCAGTCGGTGTGGAGGGCGATGTCGTCGGGGGTTCCGATGGCGAGGAGACGCTGGGCGTTGAGGGGAATGGCGCCGGAGTAGGTGACGTCAAGCTGGAGGGTTGCGCCGGGGGCGAGGGGCGTGGCGAGGGGGACGGCGACTTCGTGGAGCTGGCCGGTGTGGTCGGCGTCGGAGTTCAGGGTGGCGACGGGGAAGGTTATGTCGCGTGCATTGAGGCGGATGCGCTCCCAGTTGAGGGAGCTGGAGATTTGCAGAGGGATGTGGGCGAGGGGCTGGGCACCGTCGTTGCGCAGGGTGATGAGGGCGCGGGCGGCGAGGTGGTGGTCGGCGGGGCGGAGGTGGAAGTCCATGTCGAAGTCAGTGAAGGTGACGGCCTGGCGCTCGGCGTCTTCGGCTGTGGGGGTGTCAACCATTCTTGGGGGCGGGAGGGCGGCGGGGCCGGGTTGGGTGGTGGTTTGGCCGTTTTCGTCGATGGAGCGGAAGAGGATGACCTTGCCGCCGGGCTGGGCGGCTGGTTGCTGGGGGGGCAGGGTGTAGGTGGTGGTTTGCGCGGAGGATGTGGCCGCGATGCCGGCGGCTAGCAGAATGGCCGTGGCGACGAGGGGGAACTTCATGAGCCCAGGCCTTTCTGTTTTCCCGGTTTAGACGGACCAACTGCACCTTGGGTGCGGTGGGCGGCGTGGCGGCGCTGGCGGAAGGCTTCGTAGAGCACCACGCCTCCGGCGGCGGAGACGTTGAGGGAGCTGACGCCCCCGGCCATGGGGATGCGGAGCAGGTGGTCGCAGGTCTTGCGGACCAGGTCGTGGAGGCCGGCGCCTTCGCGGCCGAGGACGATAACGCAGTCGCCGGTGAGGTCGAACTGGTCGTAGTCGGTCTGGCCGCGTTCGTCGAGACCGATGATCCATAGATTCTGGCGTTTGAGGTCCTCCAGGGCGCGGACCAGGTTCACCACGCGGGCGATGCGGAGATGCTCGGCGGCTCCCGCGCTTGCCTTCACGGCGACAGGGCTGAGAGGGGCGGAGCGGCGCTCGGTCAGGACGACGCCATCGACGCCGGCGCCGTCAGCAACGCGGAGAAGAGCGCCCAGGTTTTGCGGATCTTCGACGCCGTCGAGGGCTAGGAGAAGGCGGCGCGCGTCTGATTTTGAGGCGGCGGGGTCGGGGATGAAAAGGTCTTCAATGGTGAGGAATTCCTGGGGGCGGACCAGGGCGACTACGCCCTGATGTGCGGGGCTTTTGGCCAGTTGGGTGAGCTGATCGCGGCTCTCTTGGCGGACGCGGATGCCGGCCTGGCGAAGGGCGGCGACGAGGCGCTCGAGACGCAGATCTTCGCGTTCGCGTGCTACCAGGACGTGGTCAAAGCGACGCCGTCCGGCCTTGAGCGCTTCCTCGACCGAGTGCACGCCGTACAAAACTTCCATGATGGATAGTGTAGATGCAGGGCCGCCTACAACGACAGCTTGGGGACGGCTCGTTCCGCCCCAACGGGGCTGGGACGTGGTTGGGCCGCTTTCCCCGGATTGCGTCCGCCGTGGCGGGCTCCATCCGGGGCTATTTTCGTTCCCTCCCTCCGGGAGGAAATACGGGGCTTGGCTAGGTGGGTGCGAGAATGAGCCAGTTCCGTCAAGAAATGTTCCGCATGCGATTGCCCGGCCTCAATGAGGGAAGACGCGATTTGCGCCGGACGATTATTCGACGTGCAGCTTCGATTTCATCAGCACGACGACGTACGGATTCCATGTCGAGAGCGTGTAGTAGATGGTCAGCTCGGAGCCTTGCACCTTGGTCCATCGCTCAATGACGTAGGGCGCGTAGGCGCCACCGTGGACAGCATCCGGATTTGCCTGGGCCTTGCCGATCACGGGTCCGGCAAGGCCATCGTTGGGAACTGCCTGGGGGTTGTGGATGAATTTGCCCAGCGCGCCGTCGCGCATGGCGTTGAAGATGACCTGCGGCTCGCTCCATGGTCCCCACGGGGTGCGGGAATACGAAAACAGGATGCCGCGTGGGGCCGGGTCGCGGCTGTCGTAGGTCATCAGCCAGAGGCCAAGGTCCTTGCACCAGGTAACGGAATGATCGCCCATGGTGCCGTTCTGGACGATGACGCGAGCGTCCGATTCTTTCTCGCTCCAGTTCGGTGCACCGCGCGCGTCAAGTCCTGCGAAATACCGTGTCCCTTTGCCGCTCTCGAACTGTGCGGCAGGCACGATGGACAGATACTCATCGCTCTTGCGATAGGGACCGGTACCCCAAATGAAGACGAATGGCCCGCCTGGGGGCAGTCCCGCGATCGGACCGGACTGGGCGTTGGGCTGGACGTGCAACGACATCTTGATGAAGTGCCCATCGGGAAGCTGAGAGATTGTGCGCAGCGGTTGGAAGCTTGCTGGCGGCGTGAAGCGCGTGAGTACCGAGCGATCCGTAAATCCGTCGATGGTGTGGTTGGTGGAAACGGCAACATACACCTGACCGCCAAGGTCGATGCCGGCAACGGGCACCTCAAATGGCCCCATGCTGATTCCCGGCGGGCGAATGGTGAGATAGTCGTCGCCGGACTTGAGGAAATCAAGGCGAACGCCGTGCTCGGGATCGGTTGCATCGGTGGTCGCGATGGTGTCGAGCGAGTGATCAAGACGGCCTACGGTGTCGCCGAAGAGAAAATACACGCGGCCCGCATGCTCAAAGGAATTGCCCAGGTCAGTGCCTTCGATTCCGTAACGCACGAATGTCTGGCCGAGCGTGGGACGTTTGAATTGCTTGTCCACTTCGCCAACGAGCTGTTCAAGCTTGACGGTCGAACCGGGCTCATAGCGCACGGCGGGCAGGGATTGAGCGTCGATGCGCGCAACAGCAATTGGCAACATCGCAATTGCCATGGCTAAGATGAAGGTCGTTTTGGCTCGTAGGATCATGTTTCTCTCCTCTGAGAACTGAGGGGCAGGTCACCACCGCATAAGCGCTAGTTTAATCCGTTGTTACTTCCGGAGAGCCGGTTACTCGGCCGGAGCCGAGAATTGATCTCGATATTCAACTCCTCAGGTTGGTTCAACTCGCTCTTGCCGGGGCTGAGATCGTGAGGCATCGATCAGAGGAGGTAAGGCACCAGGGCTGCGGTCTGACGAGCATAGGCGGCATACGCCTCGCCGAACTGGGAACGCATCCACTGTTCCTCCATGCGGAGCTTCATCCAGAACGCGAGGAAGAAGAGAATTAAAACGATGAACCCGCGCACCTGGGAGACGGCAATCGCCATGCCAAGGAACCCGGTCAGAATGCCAGTGTAGATGGGGTGACGGACGAAGGCATAGGGACCGGTGGTGATCAGTTCGTGGTCCTGCTTGATGGTGACGGAGCGGCTCCAGTTGCTGCCCAGGTACCCGCGCGCCCAGACGGCGAACAGCAGGCCGGCGATGGTGACGGCAGCTCCCAGCCAGAAGGGCCATAAGCCAACCGGCCAGAGCTGGTGGTATAGCCAGGGCAGCGGGATGCGAGTTGTCAGGAGTAGGGCGATCGCGATCAGGAAGATGAAGAGGCGCAGGATGCGCGAGGCGGCCGGCTCGAGGCGCTGGGTGGTTTTGGTTTTGGCGGATTTGATCTGCCAGTAGACGAAAAATAGAATCCAGACCACGGGGAAGAAGGCTTTGTAGAACCAGAGCATGCAGGACCTCCGTGCACTGAACGAATTGACGCAGTTGAGCGAGGGGGAGTTCCAGGGGACGCGATTTTTCGCCGCCTTTATGGCGATGATACGTGCATCCTGTCAGTGACTCGTGGTCGCCAATCCGGACTTTACCCCATTTTCGAGATCACTCCGGATTGACGGTCAATCGCCCAGAACCTATCGAACAGATAAAGGATGCGTGGTGATGGAGAGCCCCTTGTCGAGTTCCGACGAAGTTTGCCTGTCCGGTTTGGCAATGTACAGCGTGTTCAGCAGTACCTGTTTTTTCGTATCGAGCGAAATGCCGAGAATCAGCGCATTAGGCTCTCCGCCTGCCTGCCAAATGCCTCCTTCAATCGAGTCGGTTGAGCGCGTGCTGTATACACCTTGGAAAAGATGACCGCCAGCAAAATGAAACGTTGCTCGCCCATCCTCTGTTTTGCGGCCACCACGGCAAATGGGAAGAACGCCACGGTAAAGCACCTTGCGTTCGAGAAGAACTGTCACGCCAAGTTTGAGATTGCCATTGCATTGCTTAGACCATGTCCATACAACTTCGGGTGATTCTGGACTTGAGGGAGTCTGCTGCGCGACTGCCGGCACAGCGAGCAACACTGCGAAGAACAAAAGTATCCATTTTGCACATATTCTGTTCACGACCAGCAATATACTCTGTTCTGCATACGGTTTCACCGTCGTTGGCTGAATTGATGCAACGCTGTCATCGAGCAAAGCTTAAGCGATAGTTCCAAGATCAGTCCCATCAATAGCCATAGAGCCCGGGATAAGGTTGCGCCCGAGTGGTCGGCCATCCGGAAAATACTGTCCGGGAGCCTACTGCACTTCACCTTTCCATGTTGAATACCTACCATCGGGGGCCCAGTGGCCTGTCTTAGCGCTTATGGGTCATTGCTGCGCGAGGCCTTGGCCGAAGACGCCGGGGCGGGCTCCGTCGACGGGGATTTCGAGGGCGCCGATGTGGTCGCTGGCTACGTCGTGGACGCCGACGCGGAGGAAGTAATTGCCTTTGAAGGGGACGGCGATCTGCTGGCGCGCGGGCAGGCCGGTGGCCAGCAACTGACGGTAGCGGGCATCACTGAGGTTCAGCTCGGCTGTGGAGATGAGCGAGTTTACGCGCGTGCCGGTCGACGAGTAAACGAGCGTGACGAACTCGACGCTATCGTTTGCCATCTCGGCCCTTGATAGCCTGCACGCGGAACGGCATACTTGGACAAGTCTGCAACCTCATGAGTCCATCGACCGCAAAGTCGTTTACCGCTGTGCTTGAGCCGCTGCAGAATGGGCTTGGCTGGGTTGTCGCGCGTATCCCGTTCGACGTTGCGAAGGCCTGGCCGGTGCGCAAGGGGCTTCGTGTGCGCGGAGAGATCGCAGGACTCGCCTTTCGCTCGGCGCTGCGGCCTTACGCGGGCGGCAGAGGACACTTCCTCCTTGTCAACAGAAGGATGCAGGCGGCGGCCAAGGCCAGCGTGGGCTCGAAGGTGCGGATCCAGCTGGAGCCGGATCTGGAAGAGCGGATCGCCGTGATGCCGCCGGAACTGGCGCGCGCCATGAAGGGCGACCGGCGTCTGCGCAAGTGGTTCGACGGCCTGAACGACTACACGCGCAGGGTAATTTGCGCGCTGGTGAGCGAGCCCAAAAGCGCCGACGCACGGGAAAGAAAAGCCGAGCAGATGGCCGAGTGGATGCTGCTGACGCTGGAAGGGGAGATCGATCCCACCGATCCTCCGCCTATTCTGAAAGCTGCCTTTCAGCGCCAGCCGCTGGCACGAGTAGGATGGGAGGCCATGTCTCCAGCGCGACGGCGTCACCATTTGTGGGGTATTTTTCATCTGCAGACGGCTGAAGCGCGGGAACGGCGGGCGGCGCAGGCGGTGGAGGATGCCGTGGCGTTGGCGCGGCGGGCGGCGAAGTAAGGGCCGCAACAACCTATTGTTCAAATTGACAATTGTCATATGCGATTGCTGACGAAGGCCACTGCCGGGCGAGGGTGGTTTGGCCTGATGATGGAAGTGTCAGGAGAGAAGTCATGTATACAACAATTCCGCAGGACACAATGCCGCAAGGAACTGGACCGATGCCCCCGAATCAACAGCCGCGGGTTTGCGCGGGTCACGATCATTCGGACCGGAACATCGTCTTCGCGATTGGCGTGGTGCTGCTGGTCTTTGGGCCGGCGGTCACCGGGTACCATCAGGCGTCGATGATCGGGCTGGCGCTGATTGTGTTCTGCAGTTTGATTTGATTCGCCGACTCTCCGCACCCGGCGGCGAGGGGCGCACAAGGGCCTTCTCATGAAAGCCGAAGCGCTCATTGATTCGAGACAAGGTGCGTTTCTGGGTTCCGATCGAATTGCCGGCAATGCGCAAGTTGGAAAACTGAATTTGCCTGCCTCTGTTTGAAGGGAGTTTTGAAGCTAAATCAGTTTTTCAGCGACTTGGCGAAAGGTTTTGGCGTCTAAATGAATACCATGAGCACTGCTGTGTCTGTTCACCCGTTTCTGGTTCAGGGTTCCTCCACCACTGTCGATGAGCAGGTGCGGCAGGAGAGTCTGGCCGTTGCCCAGGGGCTGAAGCGCCAGGATGCCGGCCTGCTGGACGAGCTGATTGTCCGCTACCAGCATCGCCTGCTCCGCTATCTGCTTTATTTGACAAGCAATCGCGAGATGGCCGAGGACCTGTTCCAGGAAGTCTGGATGCGGGTGCTGGTACGCGGCGGGCAGTTCAACGGGCAGGCGCGGTTCGATACCTGGCTGTTTACCATCGCCCGTAATCTGGTCATCGACCAGCGCCGCAAGCGCACCATGTCCAGCCTGGACGAGCTGTTTGACGTGGGCGGCGACGACGACCGGCCCATGAGCTTTGAGCTGGCCGACGGCGAGCCGACCCCGTTTGACAGCTTCTCAAACCTGGAAGACCGGGAACGGATTGCGGCTGCGCTGCTGCAACTGGACACGCTTCATCGCGAAGTGTTGGTTCTGCGCTTCCACGAGGAGTTGAGCCTGGAGGAGATTGCCAAGGTAACGCGGGCTCCTCTTTCTACCGTGAAATCAAGACTTTATCGGGGATTGGCAGCCATCAAGCCCAAGCTTGAGCGCGCCAGCCTGCGCCGCCAGGAGGCCGTGTGACCACCTGCGGCGGGGCGGACCAACGAGAGTCTGGCGGGCAAGCAAGCATGCCGACTGGCGTGGGCGCCGATCGCGATCTGCTGTCTGCCCTGGCCGGGCACCAGGCCAGCCGCGATTGCCTTATTGCCTGCCGGACGCGGCGGGTGGTGAGCGCTTCCCAGGGACTGATGCAGGAGCAGAAAGCCGGGCGCAAGCGGATTCGCGCCGTGGCGCTGGCTGCGATTCTGCTGGTGATCCTGCTTCTCGGCCCCATGGTGTGGTGTTCCGTGGACAGGTTGATTGAGGGCGAGCACTGGAGCGACATCACCAGCCAGTTTGCCCTGTGGGTTTGCATCCTGTGCCCGGCGCTGGTAGCGTGTGCGCTGGTGGCCGGGTGGGTGCGCAAGCGATCTTGATCTGAAACCGCAACCGGACTGCCACCCACTTCTGCTGAACAAACCTCGTTGTTTGGTTAATCGGCCGCAACTTAGCAATTCCCTTCCACGTCCATCCAATATGGGGTTAAGCTCTATTTGACTCTCCCCACAACTCTTTGAAATTGGGATTGCTTATGCGCGAACCACAATCCATCACCGTCAACGAAGATGAGCGGCTGCTACCGGTCTGGTCCATTGTGGCCGCGGCCGGGGCCTTTTTGCTGGTGGAATATTACTTCTGGCTGGTTTTGCCCGACGGCCAGCACAAGATGCCCCTGGGACTACGCATCTACTTCAACCTCTCCTGGGGGTTGCTGGCGGCGCTCTATTTCCTGATGGTGGGTTACGTGAGCAAGGACGCGCCGCGGCGGGCGATGAGCTCGCGATTCTGGATTGTGATCTGCTTCGTGATGCCGGGTGGAATCGGCGCGGTGCTCTACTTCCTGCTCAGGGCGCCGATTGTTTCGCGTTGCCCAGCCTGCTCCACGCATGTGCAGAGCGACTTCCATTTCTGCCCGCAGTGCGACTACCGGCTGACCGCAAGTTGCGGGAATTGCTTCCGCACCGTGCGCGCGACGGACCAGTTCTGCACAAAGTGCGGGCATGAGCTGGCTACCGACCACATGCCGGCGAGACTGCGGGTGCTGGGCGAGTAGAACAGGGATCAGGGAACAGATTGCCCCCCGGAGTTTGACGCCCCCCCGCATCATCCCTCCGGAATTGACCGGAACAGGTTCCCTTCCTACAATCGGACTGTCTGTCCGTCGATTTGGCGGTGTGGTTCTGCATGTCTATCTCCGCTCTCATCATCGACGACGAACAACTGGCTCGCGACGAGCTGCGCTACCTGCTCGACTCGGTGGGTGGCGTAGACGTGGTTGCGCAGGGGACCAACGGCATCGAAGCGGTGGACCTGATTGAGGAGTTCCGGCCGGACCTGGTGTTCCTGGATGTACAGATGCCCGGCCTGGATGGCTTTGCGGTCATCCAGCGGCTGATGGAGCGCAACCGGCAACGAACCACTGCCGGCGAGGAAGCCCAGCCGCTGCCGCAGATTGTTTTTGCCACCGCCTACGACCAATATGCAGTTCGCGCCTTTGACGTGAACGCGGTCGACTACCTGCTCAAGCCCTTTGACCGCACCCGCGTGCAGCAGGCCGTGGACCGGGTGCGCACGCGAATGGCTGTGGGCGTCGCCAACGGGTCGGGCGGCCCCACGCTGACCGATTCACCCATCGAATCCCAGCTCGAAGCGCTTCTGCGCCTGCTCAACCGGCCGCAGGCTACCTCGCGCGCAGCGCAACCGGCCAAGTTAATTGTCCAGGCGCAGAGCCGGCTGCTGCTCATCGACCAGGCGGAGATCTGCTACGCGGCCATTGACGAGGGCGTGATTCGCGTGGTGACGCAACACTTTGAAGGGCAATCGAAATGCCGCACCCTGGAAGAGCTGTTGGAGTTGCTGGATCCAGCGGTCTTCTGGCGCGCGCACCGGGGGTTCGTGGTGAATATCAACCACATCCGCGAAGTAGTCCCGTGGTTCAAATCGAGCTACCAGCTGCGCATGAACGACAAGAAGCAGACGGAGATTCCAGTGAGCCGGGCGCAGACGAAGAGGCTGCGAGAGCTGTTCAATCTGTAGCTGCATTCTCCCGGCCAGTAAGCCTGATCCAGGCGAAAACTGCGAAGGCTCCCATGACGAAAATTGAAACCAAAGCCGATGCGGCGGTGATGTCGGCGACCCGCCATGGGTGTCCGCTGGGATCCTGGACAATCGCAGAAATCGGCCGCCCGAATATCTGGCAGACATTTCCCGCTGCACAAAGAGCGTAGAAAACGACTGCGGCTTGTCCGTGAATCGGCGTTGCAGCGATGGGCTGGGGACGGTGGCGGCGCAGATAAAGTGCAAAGGCCAGGTAAATGGTGAAGACTGTGGCGTACCAGCCAAGGAAGTTGGAAACCGGTATGCCGAAAAGTTGTCCGCCATTAAGCCAGACCCAACCATGCAGAGCGGTAGACCAGACGGGGTCCTGCGCGAGGTCCCAGGCGACCATTATGAAGCCGGCGGTGACCGGGACGGCGAGCAGATGACTGCCGGCGAGAGGAAAGTTCCCGACAATCAGGCCGCCGAGGGTCCAGGAGACGTAGGCCATGCCGATGTAGGCAAGGCCGAGCAGAACCGGCACATGAAAGAGCTTGGGACCCATGAGGTCGAGGAAGTAGTAGCGGCCGAAGGGGAAGCCGGTAGCTATGCTGAGATTCTCGCTGATGTTGCCAACCAAGATGCAGATGGCGGCGAAGACCAGGATTCCGCGCAGCCGATAGTTGCGCGCCCCATCGACAAGCGCGAAGGCCATGGCGGAGAGTACATCGAGGGCCACGATGGCGATGCGGGGCACTGAGTTAGGCGCGATTTCAAGGAATCGGGCGCAGGCGTAAGCGGTAAGGATCAGGCCGAGCGTGATCGGGAAGCGATTGGATTTTGCGGCGGGTTCGTTCATGGGTGTTGAGATTGAGACGGCGGTCGGGGGTCTATCGTTTCCCACCCGGACCGCTTTAGAACGCCGATTTCCCCCGGATGTTCTCATAGGGCCTGTCCAGAAGCTCCGAAGCGGTGTCGAAAATTAGATAGAAGAACGACCCTCGGGGGCTAAAGCCCGAATCATTTTGATGGGTCTGCGTACGGGCTGAAGCCCGTACCCTTCACCAGGTATCAAGCTGGAAATATTCTCAGTCGTAGCGCTCGAAGATGATTTGCTTGCGGTGCCAGCCGTAGGCGGCGAGGCGTTCGCGGGCGGCCGAGACCATGAAGTTGAGGCCGCAGATGTAGCAGTAAATGTCGAAGTTGAGGTCGGCCTTGGGAATCGCGGGGTCGACCGGGGGCTGGGGCAGCGGGAGGCCGAGCCGGGCAGCGCGCTCTTCGATGATTCTGGAGGCGTGCTCCTGCACATAGCCGCGCAGGCCGGTCCAGGCTGGGAGGGCGCGGGAGAGCGTGGGCAGGTAATGGAAGTTGGGCCTGCGCCGGGCGAGGGCTTCGAACTCTTCCTGATAGTAGACGTCGGTCTCGTGGCGGGTGCCGTAGATGAGCCAGATGTCTTTGGCGTTGCTGCGGTCGGGACCGGCGTCGGGTCCGCTTTCGGGGGGAAACAGCCACTGCGTGAAGCCGCGCATGGGGGCGATGCCGGTGCCGGTGGCCAGCAAGATGGAGTCCGTTATGGGCTCCTGAAGGATGAAGTGGCCGTGTGGTCCGTGGATCTGGATGGTTCCGCCGACGGGCAGATCGGTGAGGTCGGCGAGGTAGTTGGAGAAGAACCCGTTTTCCACGCGGTTGACGCACAGGTCGAAGCGGTTGCCGTTCGCAGCCGAAGCAATCGAGTAGGCGCGGGTCTGCTGTTTGCCGTTGGGGTCAGTGGCTACGGCGGAGACGAACTGGCCGGGCGCGAAGGGGAAACTCTCCATGCCGTCGAGGACGAACTCGAAGTGGTAGCACTGGGCCACCTGGGAGATACAGACTTTTTTCTCAAGACGTGCGCTATAAAGCTCTCGTGCCAAGGCGGTTCTCGCTAGTAAAAAAGGATGAAGCCCGGATGTTCAGGACTTTAGGCAGTATCGCCAGCGGAGGGGTGAACTGGCAAGTTGGGGCCGAGTTTGGGTGCCTTCTAGTACCGCAAATCAAAGGTACTTCTTTTTGGCTGGCGCAAGCGACCTTGAGACTTTGGCAGCTTCTACTATCCGTTTAAGCACAACGGGATCGAGAGGATCTTCCGGAAAAACCTCGATACCGATCAGAGATTGCAGGCCTGTTGCCATGGTCGGAGTAATCTCAAGAGCATCACGGAAGGTGACGAATGACTCGACAGTAATCCAAGGATGGTCGCCTTTCTGTAACACACATTCGCGACCGGCCCGAATGTAATCCTTGGTGATATTCACGATCAGAAAAGTTCCACCATTTTGTGCCGGGTCGGATATCACAAAGAAAAGATGGGGCACATTGAACCTAGGGGGAACCCCCATCCTGAAGGCGTCTCCGAGCTTCATTCCATCCTCTTACAGGCGACTGAGCATCTTCTCTATCTGATTGAAACCCTCCGCAGATTCCTCGATCATGCGAATTTCGTCTTCAGTCCGTCCTTCATTGCGCAGGATGGTTGCGGGATCAATGTTGCGCATTCCGCCGTGAGGGTCTTCCCATTCTGGATACAGATTATGGAGAAAGTCGGCAACGTCCCATGGCGCAACGCTTCCGATTTCATCTTGAGCGGCTTCAAGCGCGTCAATCTCCTCCTCTGAAAGCAGGTCGATGTCTGCGGGCCGTTGAAGCTGAATTGTGTTGTGAACAGTCTCGCCGAAATACAACTTCCATTGCCGAAGGTGATCCGCCGTCCCAATCCCCTTGAAGAGGTTGTAAACTGTGCTCAAAACCGGCCCTTTGTCCATGGAGACCATTCTGTCCCCTGTGATCGTCTTGCCCCAGGACGCGAGAGCCTGCCGATCCGCCGAATACAGCCTCTTTATGGAAAGAAACATGTCCAACTTCGCGCCAGGACGCCTCGCAAGAAAAGCCAGCGCAGCGACTGTCTTGTTGATGTCAAATGAGAATTTGATCGACATGGTTTCGCCTTTGCTTCGCTTTCTTACGTAATTTTACCACCATTACGCTTGCAATATTCCACTTTTTCGAAGGGGAGTGGAAAGACGGTCAACAATTCCTCCGGCCTGTGTGATAAAGGGAATCGGATGCCATATTGGGCTGGCCAGCGTGATTTCCGACTTTTCTCTTGACAAAATGTAATCTATACATTACTTTTTGTTGTGTTTAGATGACATTACTCATGGACAGCCCAATTCCAGTACGAAAATCGGCACTCACGTTCTGGGGCGTGCTCGTTGTCGCTTCCGCCATCGATCTTGCCGCCTGGTGGCTCTGGGCGCAACCAGGTCATTCGCAAGCTGCGCAGATTGTCTTTGCCCTGCTGCCCATTCCGATGAACCTGGTGCTGCTGGCGGTGATTGTGCGCAGGATCAGGCAGCTGGATGAATTTCTGCGGCGCGTGCACCTGGAGGCGGCCGCAATCGCATTCCTGCTTTCGGCGCTGGCAGTCTTCGTTTACGAGGGGCTCGAAAAGGCGCACTGCGCGGGTCCGCTCAATGCCGGCATTGCCTGGATTCTGATGGCGATGTTTTATGGCGTCGGGTATTTGATTTCGTCAAGGCACTATCGATGAAGAACAGGCTGCGGGTGCTGCGCGCGGAGAAGGACTGGACGCAGGCGCAACTGGCGGAGATTGTGGGCGTGTCTCGCCAGGCGGTGATTGCCGTCGAGAGCGGCAAGTACGATCCGGCGCTGCCGCTGGCGTTCAGGCTGGCGCGCGCGTTCGGGAAGAACGTGGAAGACGTGTTTATTTGGGAAGATGGCCCGCTCGAAGATGGATGAGAGATTCGCAACGGAGGTTGTGATATGAATCGGATTCTTGCAACAACAGCATTGGCAATGCTTGCGGTAATGGCGCCGCAGGGAAGGGCCGAGCGCACTGCAGAAAAAAATAAAGCCGTCGTCCGCAGGGTCTTCACAGAAATTCTTTCGCAGGGCAAATTTGAATTGGCGGCGCAGATCTACGGCAAGGATTACGTGAACCATGGGACGACAAAAGACATAGATTTTGCAGCGTCGCAGGCCAGCGATCATGGCTGGCGCGCTGCCTTTCCGGACCTCGAAATGACGGTCGAGAAAGAACTCGCGCAAGGCGAGTTTGTCACCGTGCTGTGGAGAGGACGGGGAACAAACACCGGCAGCGGCAACGGCCTGAACGCGACTGGGAAGAAAGTCGATGGCCGCGGAATCAGCATCTTCCGCGTGGTGAATGGAAAGATCGAGGAGGAGTGGACTGAATACAGCGGGCTGCTCATCTTGCAGCAGCTTGGCCTGTATCCGGGACGGCCATAGGATCTCGCCGTTCCGACCCGCGCCGCCCCCTCCTATAATGGACGGGGAGACGGATGCATCCGCGATGGATTTCCGGCTTTCTATTTCGCCTCTTGAGGAACCCATGGCCGCACTGCTTGAAGCGATCACTGTGAAGCGCAAGATGTATTTCGAATTTGAAAACGATCGTTTTCAAATTCGAAATACATCTTGCGCTTCACAGTGATCGCTTCAAGCAGTGCGGC
>JBKQNU010000108.1:0-118040 GCA_052145815.1 Occallatibacter sp. | reverse complement strand
GTTTGCGCAATTTCAGCCAGTTCCAATTCCTCCACGTAGCGCAGCAAAAAGACGGTGCGCTGCCTTTCGCTTAACCCTTCGACCGCCTTCCAGACCTGCGTCACTCTTTCGCGCGCCAGCAGCTTCTGCTCTTGCGAACTCTCATTGCTCGGCAGCCATTCGCTTGCCTCGTCCAGATCTACAGAGTTGGTGCGCGTCTGCCGCCAGAACTGCATCCGCCGGTTGCGCCAGTGGTCCTTCTGCAGGTTGATCGCGATGCGCATCAACCACGTCATCGCGCTCGACTCGCCCCTGAAGCTTGACCAGTTTCGGTGCGCCTTCAGGAAACACTCCTGCGTCAACGTCTCCGCAAGATCCACGTCACGCGTGGACGAAAGCAGGAAACGAAAGATCTGCGGCCGGTGAGTCTCCACCACACGCGCAAATTCCTGCGCCGCGGCGTCATCTGCCGTTGTTATGGCCATCGCATCCAGTGCAGTGCCGGCTGCCATCACCCATGTAGACGCCCGCACCGAGTCAGAGTTTACAACGAGGATGACAATTCTAAGACATTCCTGAAATGGCTTCAGAACGCGATGGGCAGGGGTTTGTGGTTGGGGTGCCCCATCCTTCCTGAAAACCCGGAGCCGCAACCGAAGGCGTACATTGTTCTAGTCTGCTCCGCTTGAGGCCGGCGACGCAGTCTAGCGGGCGTGGACGTAATAAACCACGCCATCATGATCGTCGGTCAGCAGAAAGGCGTCAGGCCCGGTGCGCAGAATTCCGCATGGCCGTCCCTTTACCTTGCCGTCTACCAGGAAGCCGGTAATAAAGTCCTGTGGCCGGCGATTGGCGGCATTGAAGCGAACCACGCGATAGCCAGTACCGATCTCCACGTGGCTTGCCCCATGCAGTGCAACCAGAAATGTGCCGGCGAGCGCCTGGTTCGAGGAGTCGAAGTACTCCAGGCCAAGCGGCGAACCGTGCGCTGCAAAGGTGGTGTAAACCGCCGGAATCTTTGTGCAGTCGAATTGCTGCGGAGGCGCCCCCGCAGTCGGCGCAGGGACCACGTGATCCGTGGGTTGAGGGTCGGTGATCAGGCGGTCTGCGTGCGCCAGGCCGTCTTCGAAGTAGCACGTTGGCCAGCCGTAGTTGGAGCCCGGCGGAACCGGATGGGCATTGCTGTCAAGTTCGAAGAATGTGTCCTCGGGAGCATGGTTGCCGAGGTGGTCGGCGCCCATATTGGTCGCAAACAGCGCCCCTTCGTCGATGGCGGGAATGAACTCCGTTCCCACCGCATTGCGCAGCCCCCGCGCAATGATCTCCTGGTGCGTGCCGTCCGGGTCCATCACGGTTAATGTGGCGCGGACTTCCTCCTTCTCCCAGCAGGCGTTGCACGAACTGCCGACGGTCACGTAGAGGCGCGTCTTGCCGTGCAGGGTTGCGAATGCAACGGTGCGGGTGAGATGCCAGCCGCCGTACTTGTAGTTGAGGCCGTAGTCTGGATAGTGAGCCAGCACCTCCGGCGGCCCGGTGGGAGCATGATCTCCGGCGTTGTATTTGTAGCGAAACAGGCGGTCGGTGAGGGGAAGATAGAGCCACGACTGCCCTGGCTTGCCGTTCTGCGCCGGCTCAGTGTAGAAGGCCAGATTATTCGGATTGCGCAAGTGCTCCAGGTAAGGCGTAATCTTCGCGAACGTCCCGGTCTTCTCATTCCAGCCGTCGAGTATATAGACCTTGCCAAGGGTATTGTCGGACAGGTCGTGCATGTCGGTGACGAAAATACGGTTGTCGGGCGACTTGGCCATGAATCGAACGCGTTTCAAACCTTGCGCAGCCACGCTGATCGTAAAGTTTGCGGGAAGATTGAGGACCAGCGTCTTGCCGTTCGCAAGATGAATAGGATGCGGTGTCAATTGTTGCCCGGGGATGCTCGAAGTGGAAATGAGAATGGCGCAGAAGAATGCGCCTGAATGAAACCGTTTTGCAACCGACATGATGCCATTTTGACGGGGCCGCCTGGTAAATGGCAATCAGCGGCCAGAAGAAAGCTATTGTCCTGTCTCCAATGTTCATATCAAGAAAAAGACCTGTCATCCTGAGCGAAGCGTTCTTCAGCGGAGCCGAAGGACCTGCTTTTCGGGAAGCTCACGGCAAACCAGGTAGTGCAAAACAAATGCCAAGAACTTCGGAGACACCACACTATATTGTCTTGGTTATCGGCTTCAGTAAGTTCGTTTCGCGAGTTATCGAGTTAGGAGTTCGGTTGGCCAAAGGCCGAGGAGAATAGAATCAGGGGAGGTCGGGCATTTTTCCATCGGGCGAATGCGTCGTGCGAACTCCACAGCACGTAACGCTCATCTAAAATGTAAGAAGTTCACCAGGATCCATTGCGGAAAACGACCGTAAATCCCGGGCCCCAGTTTCGAAGTGCTCACGTTACCCTGCCGGCTGCACTGCTGGCGATTCTCGCGCTCGCAACCGTACATCCGGCCAGCGCGAAGGCAGAGGCAACGGCTGGGGCGCGCGCGGTCCCGGCGCCTTCCTCTGTCGCCACCGTTGCTCCAAGCGCCAGCCCCGAAGAATCTCATTCAGCTACAGTTAGCCCAAAGCGCGAACCTCTTCTTGTGATTGGCTTTATGGGCGGCCGCATCCGCGCCGGGAATCTCAACCACGGCGAGGCACGCCTGACTCGAGACCTGAACCAGAGGTATCCGGAAGCAGTCCACGCTATCACCTTCGCGAACCATCATTCACACGAGGCTTTTCGCACCGTGCTCGCACTGCTCGATACCAGCAACGACGGTCGCCTGAGCGAAGCGGAGAAGAAAGCTGCGCGGATCATCCTCTTCGGTCATAGCTGGGGTGCATCTGAAGCTATCCAGTTTGCCCGGGAGCTTGACCAGCGTGGAATCCCGGTGCTGCTTACTATTCAAGTGGACAGCGTTGAAAAGTCGGGAGAAGACGATGGACTCATCCCGCCCAACGTGCGGGAAGCCATTAACTTCTATCAAGCGGAGGGTCTGCTCCACGGCAGACGAGTTATTCAGGCCGTCGATCCGGCGCGTACCACGATCCTGGGAAGTTACAAGTCGAGTTACAAAAGCAACCCGGTCTATTGCGCCGGCTATAGCTGGTTCGCTCGGGCTTTCATGAAACCGCACATTGAAATCGAGAATGACCGCGCCTTGTGGGACAGGATCGAAGCCCTCATCGTGGCACGGTCCTGCGTGGTGAATCCTGTCGAGACGGCTGCTGCCTGCATGGAAAAGTAAGCCGCCCCGATCGTCACGCTCCGCACGCTGTACACTGTGTTGGTAAACGCTTACCTCCCGCCGGAAGCCGAGGGATCCCGATGCTGCTCGCCGCGCTGCGCCAACAAGTCCTCCGCGCCAACCAGGAAATCGCCCGCCGCGGGCTGGCGCCGCACACCTTCGGCAACGCCAGCGGAATCGACCGCACCGGCTCAGAGCCGCTGGTCGTCATCAAGCCCAGCGGTGTCGATTACGCATCGCTCACTCCCGGCGATCTGGTTGTCACCAACCTCGACGGAAAGATCGTCGAAGGCTCGCTGCGTCCTTCAAGCGATCTGGATACGCACACCTATCTCTACCGCGAGTTTCCGCAAATCGGCGGGGTGGTCCACACCCACTCGGAGTTCGCTACCTCCTGGGCTCAGGCCTGCCGCCCCATTCCCTGCCTCGGCACCACCCACGCTGACTACTTCCACGGCCCGGTTCCTGTTACCGAACCCCTCACCGCCCTGGAAGTCGCCCAGGGCTACGTCCACAACACCGGAGTGGTCATCGTCCGCCGTTTCAAAATGGAAGCGCTCGATCCTGTGGCTGTCCCCGGAGTGTTGGTTGCAGGCCACGCTCCGTTTACGTGGGGAGCGACCCCCGCTGAAGCCGTAGAACACGCAGACGTCCTGGAATACATCGCCCGCCTGGCCTTCCGCACTGTCCTTCTGCGCTCCGAGGCAAACTCCGCATTGTCCGATTTTGCAATTCCCCTGCACGTTTCCGAACACCATTACCAGCGTAAGCACGGGCCTAAGGCCACTTACGGGCAGAGATAGAATTGCGAACCGAATGTATTCAGCAAACGTTTTCTGGCGACCCGCTTTACGCCTGTTCAACCTATCGCAGAACCATAAGCTGCCTCAGTTCAAGAGCCTACCGGTTTCCATAGACCTATACTGTTCCATGGATATCGCCTCCCGATTCCTGCATTCTCTGTAAAATTCCTCTGCAAAATCGGTTGACCTTGTCTGCAACTGCGCGTCTCTATCTCGCGTATTCTCAATTGATTGCAATTCGGCTCGTGATCGTAGGCGCATTTCGCGCACATGGCAACTGACGTGCTACAAAACCGGTCGATGTAGAACTGTCCCCCATGGAAACAAGCCTCCTCAACCGTTTGCAGGCGACTGTGCTAGCCGTGGCCACGGCTGGCCTCGTCTTGCTTGCGGCCTTGAATCTGCACCAGGAAAGCCAATTCCAGCAGCCCGACGATGGGGTCTGGTGGCGCGAGGTGCCAGGAGGCCTGGAAGCCACGAAGGTGCTCCCCAACAGCCCCGGCCAGCATGCCGGAATTCAGGAGCACGACCTGCTGACCGCGGCCGAAGTGCTCCCTGACATTCCTGCGCAACACTCCGAACTGCCCGCGCAAGATCTGCTTGGCGGCGTGAAGCCTCTGTCGGCGAACCCCAGCCGGCATGACGAGATGCCCGCGGCAAAGCTCATTCCCAAGACCGCCGTCGCGCATTTGTCTGACCTTGAGCGTGTTCTCTACCGCACTGGCAGTTACGGCAAGGCCAGCTACGCCATCACCCGCGGCGGCGTCCCGCTGGATACACCGGTGGAGGTGATTCCCGAGCCGCTTGACCGCGGCCTTCAGCAGGCGCAACGCATCATCGGACTGGTCTACCTGGCCATCGGCATTTACGTGCTCTTCCGCCGCTGGGGCGCCGCGCGCGCTACACACTTTTACCTGTTCTGTCTGGTTTCGTTCGCGCTGTGTACCCTGAAATATACAGGCGAATTGAACTGGCTGGACTGGACCGTTTTCTGGCTGAATGTGGTGGCGGAATCGCTGCAACCGGCGCTGTTCCTGCACTTCGCGCTCAGCTTCCCTGAGGAGCGCTTCAAGAAAATCCGCCGCCGCTGGCTCTTGCCCGTCATCTATGCGCCAGGCGTCGCGCTCTTGGGTATGTGGGTCTGGGCGGTCGAGACCCGCGAGGCCACCGGACTGCTGAAACATCGCCTGGAGCAAACCGGCACCGCCTACGTTGCCGCCTTTTTTGTGCTGGCCGCATTGTTGTTCATGCGCAGTTACAAGACTGCGGACACGCCCCTGCTTCGCCAGCAGTTGAAGTGGGTGACCCGCGGAACCATATTGGCAGTCCTGCCCTTCACGCTGTTTTACGCCGTTCCCTTCCTTTTCGATTGGCAACCGTACAAGCTGCTCACGGATCTGGCCGGCTTGTCCCTGGTCATTCTCCCACTGACGTTCAGCTGGGCCATCGTCCGCTACCGCCTGATGGATACCGACCTGATCTTCAAGCGCGGCGTTGCCTACACGCTGGCCACCGGCATGCTCCTGGGCGTCTACTTCGGCGTCATCGCCGTGCTTGCGGTCCTCGTTCACCATGGCCTTCCGCAAGCCGTGCAGGAGTGGGGTCTTGGCATCTCGCTCGTGGCCTTCGCCATGATCTTCGATCCGCTCAAGCGCAGAATTCAGGGTTATGTCGACCGGGCCTTCGATCGCCATCGCTACGACTACCGCAAGGCCCTCGTCGAATTCGGCCGCGGCCTGAGTTCGGAGACGAATCTTGAGGCTCTCCTCGAATCCATCGTCGAACGCCTGCCGCGGACCCTGTTGGTGGCGCGAGTTGCCGTTTTTCTCGTTGAGGAATCCGGCCGCCTCCGTCTGGCTGCGGCGCATGGCTTGCCCGCCGAGGTCGACGCTCACAAGGATCGTCTTGAACAGGGACAGCTCGCCTTGGGCTTCTTAGATTTCGATCAGGCGAAAGACCATTCGCACATCTTCCTCGAAAACGCCCAGCAGACGCTGCATTTGCCCGCCGAGCAGCAGCGCACCGCCGCTTTGCTCGACCTGAACTACTACCTGCCTTGCCGCGTGCAGGACGGAGTTACCACAAGGACCATCGCCGTGATCGGCCTCGGCCGCACCATCGGCGGCGACTTCCTCTCCAGCGAAGACGTGGAGCTGCTTGAGTCGCTGGCCAGCTACATCGGCATCGCCCTGCAAAACGCCAGCCTCTACGCGCGCCTCGAAGCCAAGATCGGCGAATTCGAGCGCTTGAAGGAATTCAACGAGAACATTGTCGAATCCATCAACGTGGGCATCCTGGCTATCGATCTCGATGACCGCATCGAAAGCTGGAACGCGCAGATGGAGGCCATGTACGCCTTCAGCCGCGCCGAAGCCATCGGCCAGAAGCTGCGCGCGGTCTTCCCCACGGAATTTGTCGATGCCATTGACAGCTTCCGCAACGAGCAGGGCGTGCATCACCTCTACAAATTCCGCATTACCACGCGCGCCGGTGAGCAGCGGACCACCAACATTGCTGTGGCGCCGCTCTTGTCGCGCGATTTCGTTTCCGTGGGCCGCATCATCCTGGTCGACGACATCACCGAGCGCGTGTCGCTCGAGTCGCAGCTTGCACAGGCCGACAAACTCAGTTCCATCGGCCTTCTCGCCGCCGGAGTGGCTCACGAAATCAACACCCCGCTGGCGGTCATCTCCTCCTATTCGCAGATGCTCTCCAAGCAACTGAAGGGCGACGCTCGCCTCAGCCCGGTGCTGGACAAGATCACGCAGCAGAGCTTCCGCGCAGCCGAAATCGCCAACGGCCTGTTGAATTTCTCGCGCACCTCAACGACCGAGTTCCGCGAGACCAATTTGAATCAGGTCATTCGCGATACGCTGTCCTTGCTTGAGCACCAGTTCAAGACCTCCAAGATCAGCGTCGATCTGGACCTGGCTGAGGAACTCCCCGCCATCCACGGCAACCCCGGCAAGCTGCAGCAGGTTTTCCTCAATCTCTTGTTGAATGCCAAAGAGGCCATGCCCGCGGGAGGGCGCCTGCGCGTAGCCACGCTCGTCAATGGGCACGTCGAGGCACTGGTTGCGGACTCCGGTTCCGGCATCGCGCCAGAACATCTGAAACGCATCTACGATCCGTTCTTCACTACCAAGACAACTCCCAAGCCAGGCGATCGCCGCGGCACAGGACTTGGTCTCTCGGTATCCTATGGCATCATCCAGGAGCACGCCGGCAAAATCCACGTTGAAAGCGCCGTCGGCTCCGGCACAACCTTTCACTTGGAGTTTCCCCTATTGAGGAATTCAGTACATGCCTGAGGTCGATCTGCCGTTGAATCTGCCTGTCTCCGCTGCTGCCGCCAACGACAATTCCGCCGGCTCAAGCATCCTCGTAGTCGACGACGAGGCAGCTATCCGCGAGTCGCTTGAAGTGTTGCTGACGCTCGAGGGGTATTCAGTCAGGATGGCCAACGACGGCGAGCATGGGCTGCGGCTGCTGGAGCTGGAGAACTTCGACCTGGTGCTGCTCGATCTGGCACTGCCCGGTCAGAGCGGCCTGGAACTGCTGCCGCAGATCAAGGAACGCCAGCCGGAACTCCCCGTCATCATGATCACCGCCTACGGCACCGTGGACAACGTCGTCGAAGCTGTCCGTGCCGGCGCGGAAAATTTCGTTCAGAAGCCCTGGGACAACGAAAAACTTCTCGCCGATATTCGCTCCGCCGTTGCCCGCCACAAGGCCGAAGAAGAACCTGCAACTCAAGCGCACCCTCAAGCAGCGCTACAACTTTGTCAACATTGTGGGCAAAAGCGAGATCATGCTGCGTGTCTTCGACCTGATCGCGCAAGTTGCTCCCAGCCGGTCAACAGTATTGATTCAAGGCGAAAGCGGCACCGGCAAGGAACTTATCGCCAAAGCCATCCACGCCAACTCGCCGCGCAAAGACAAACCGTTTGTGCCCATCAACACCGGCGCCATGCCCTCGGAGCTCTTGGAGTCGACCCTCTTCGGCCACGTCAAAGGCGCGTTCACCTCCGCCATCGCATCGAAGAAAGGCCTGTTCGAAGTCGCCAACGGCGGCACGCTTTTCCTCGACGAAATCGCCACCATGGGCACGGACACACAGGCCAAGATTCTCCGCGTGCTGCAGGATCGCCGCTTCATGCATCTCGGCGGCATTCAGGAGATCCAGGTGGACGTGCGCATCATCGCCGCCACCAACATCGACCTGCGCCAGGCCGTCCGCGAGGGACGCTTCCGCGAAGATCTTTTCTATCGCCTCAACGTCATCACCGTCGATCTGCCTCCCCTGCGTGCGCGCCGCGAAGACATTCCTCTTCTCGTGAACCACTTCCTCGATTTCTACGCCAACGAAAACGGCCTTTCCCCGCGCAGGCTCTCCTCAGATGCTCTGCGCGCACTGGTTGACTACGAGTGGCCCGGTAATGTGCGCGAGCTTGAGAACTCCATCGAGCGCGGCGTTGTTCTTTCTAACGGCCCCATCATCGGCTCCGACCTGCTCCCCGGCCACATCACCGGCCGCAGCTTCCAGGATGCGCTTCTCGAGCACAACCCCAACGCCTCGCTCTTCGACATTCTCGAAGACATCGAGCGCCGCATTATCATTGAGAAGCTCGAACGCTGCAACTGGAACCAGACCGACGCCGCCGAGCAGTTCCGTATCCCCCTCTCCACGCTAAACCAGAAAATCAAGCGCCACAACATCGAGATCCGCAAAAAGCGCAGAGAATAACATAGAAGGTCGAAGCCACGGACCACCGCTCCAGAAACTCCCTCAACTCCCCTGGCGGCCGGAGCCATACTTCCGCCGCCGACTCACGACGCTCACGCCGCACCAGCACGCTCAGCCCGCGCGCCCCAACTGCGTTCACCGCGCGAAACGCCGCTTCATCGGTGAGGTCGTCGCCCAGATAAGCCACCGGCGCGTCAGCTCCCGCCTCTTCCAGAATCGCTTCGACCGCTCCGCCCTTGTCGCGGCCCACCCGCAGTTCGAGGCCCGCTTCAAACTCCAGCAAATTCAGCCCGTCCAACTGGGCCAATGGTTCGAAGAGCCGTCGTGTCCTCTTCTCAATCAGCTTCGCCTTCTGCGGCGAGACGCCGCGCCAGTGCATCACGGCCGCATTTGGCTTGTCTTCAAACAGCCCTCCCAGGCTATCGCATCGCAGGAATGCGCGCAGTTCGTCAAGCTTCTGCTGGGCCGTTGGAGGAGCCGCTTCCAGTTCTTCACGGCCATCCGGATAGAGCCGCTCCGCTCCGTGCAAGCCCCAAACTTCAAGAGCCGGTTGAAGTCCCAGCAGCGGCGCAATCTCCGCTGCAGGCCGTCCGGTAACGATCGCCATTCGCGTTCTGCCCTGGCTTTGAATGCGCTCCAGAAGCGCTCGCGCTCCAGCCCATGGCCGCGCCTGAAATCGGTTGATCCGGAAGGGCGCCAGCGTGCCGTCGTAATCGAGCAGCAGGAGCGGGGTTTCTCCGCCGGCGAACGTACTGAAAAATGCGTCCAGCTTATCCGCGGCCTCCGGCGTCAAGGCGACCTCGCTTTCTAGGCCAGTTTACGATGCTCCCCATCCGCCGCTCCAACCCCGTCCGACCGCACTTGGCTACGTTCTCCGTGTTCGGGCGTTTCGATGCGCAGTTCGCGCAAGTCGCCCAGGATGTTCGCCGCCCAGTGGTAGACATTGTGGTCCATCAGATGCCGCCGCATCCGCTGCATGCGCGTGCGCCGTTCCCCACGGCTCATTTCGATGGCCTGATGGATGGCTTCCGCGACTCCAGTAGTGTCATAAGGATTGACCAGCAGTGCATCTCTCAGTTCGATCGCGGCGCCGGTGAACTTGCTCAGCACCAGCACGCCGTCCTCGTCGTCCCGCGCGGCCAGAAACTCCTTGGCCACCAGGTTCATTCCGTCATGCAGCGAAGTCACCAGGCACAGGTCCGCCGCGCGATACCAGCGATCGACCTCCTCGTGGCTGCACTGCCGCTCGATCAAAACGATCGGCTTCCAACGCGCCGTCTTGAAGCGTTGATTGATCCGCTCCGCGGTCTCCTCGACGTTGCGCCGCAGGTCGATGTAGCTGGGAATCCGCGTCCGGCTGGGCGCCGCAATCTGCACCATGGTTAGCCGCTCACGATGCCAGGGATGGTCCTCCAGCAAATGCTCGATGGCAGTTAGCCGCTCCACAATTCCCTTGGTGTAGTCCAGCCGATCTACGCCCAGGGCCAGCGTTTCGCAGGTAATGTCAAATTCATCCAGCAACATCTGTCGCGCAAATGGCCGCGACCTGATCGTCATCTCGTTCCGAGCCGAACGTGCTCCGTCCCCCTTGAACGGATCCAGTACAACGCTCACCGGATAGGGCCGCACTGTGCTTAAATGCCCATGGCGGCGCGCGGTCATGTGTTCCCGATCGGTACGCGCTTCCAGCACGCGGTCCACGGTGGCAAGAAAGTTATTGCAATGCAAGGGAATGTGAAATCCGATCAGGTCCGCGCCCAGCAGTCCGTCCAGCAGTTCCGCCTGCCAGGGGCAGATGCCGAACGACTCCGGATTGGGCCAGGGAATGTGCCAGAATATGGCTACGCGCGCATCCGGCCGGGCCGCTTTGATCAACCGCGGCAGCAAGGCAAAGTGGTAATCCTGCACAAACACAATTGGGCTGGCGCAGCCATCCATCTCCTCCACCACCGCCGCGGCAAATTTCTCATTCACCCGCTGATAAGCCTCCCAATCCGCGGCGCGAAAGATCGGCCGCGTGTGAGCAATATGGCACAGCGGCCACAGCCCCTCGTTGGCGAAGCCATCGTAGTAACCCGACTCCTCGTCACTGGAAAGCCAGACGCGCCTGAGGGTATAGAGAGGATTGTCAGGCGGCACGCGCAGGCGGTCGAAGTCGTCCACCACCGTCGAGTCTTCGCTGCCGCTGCCGTGCGCTACCCACACGCCATCGCAGGCGCGCAATACCGGCTCAATGGCGGTGACCAGCCCGCTGGGGGGCACCACGCACACCGTATCCCCACCCTGGCGTACATGCATATACGGCTCGCGGTTTGAAACCACGAACATGCGGCTGGAGCCAAATCGCTCTCGCACGTGCACGGCCAGCCTCTCGGCGGTCCACATGTGTTCGCCCGCGTCGCGCAGCCTGGCCTCGGCCTGGGCCGCCGCGCGAGCCTCAATCAGGCTTTCGGCCATGGTTTCTACTTCCCGAGCCAGGGGAGTAAAAATGCTCAATTCCGCGATGCTCTGATCCTCGTTCTCGCCGGCCTGGCCCATGCGCAACTGGCGCAGCCGCTCCGCAACTCGAATCATTGGCCGCATCAGAAACCAGCGAACCATGAGCAGCGTGACCGCAACAATCAAAACCACAAAGGCGGCTATACCCCAGAAGCTTCTCCGCCACACCGCATTGCCTTCCGCACGAATGAAACGGGCATCTTCCAAAACCACCAGCACGCCATTGAGCTGTCCTGCATCCTCAAGGGGGAACGCATCTTCCAGCCATTGCCAGTCGCCGGCATGCCCGAAGACGGACACCTCTGCGCCTTTCCGGATGGCGCGTTCCACGGGGTCCGGCGGCAGCGCATTGAACACCTCCGCCGGGCCCGCAGCGGCCAGCAGCCGGCCTCCCGGAGCGTAGATGGCGAGGCCGAGCGTCTCGTCTGCATGATGCGCCCGCTGCAGCGCAGCGTTGATAGCATCCACGCTGCCGCTGGCGATCGCTTGTTCAATCTGCGGTTGCAGACTCGTGCCCAGCCACGCGCCCCTACGCTCCAATTCCCGCCGCAAAACGTGCTTGTGAGCCAAAACCTCAAAATACGTAGAGCCGACCGAGACCAGCGTAATGCCCGCAATGAGTGCAAGGATCAGTCGCATGCGGAAAAATGGCATGTCATTCCTCCTTGTATCGGTTCGACAGGCATCTCCACTTCGGGACCGACCCCTACCACTTAGAGTTAGATGCACGGAATTGGTTGCACACTAGGGGCCAATGCGACATCTGCTTGAAAGCAGACGAATAGGCCATCCCGCGCCGGCAAGTTCAATATAGATTGTTCACTGAGCGAGCGGTAATTTCTGCCCGACAGCGGGGCGCGATCGTCTATCAGGGTCGCAATGAGCCGTTGAAGCCTACCGGTCCTGCCCGCTCCGTGCGCTATCCTGTCGAGGAGAGTGAGGCTACCCTCTCCTTCCACTGGGCGGCAGAACGAATGGCCATCGAAGCGATCGAAAGAACCGCAAAGAAACTCGTGGGCACCGTTCAGGACTACTACCTGTTCGCGCTCCGGGCTGTGATGAATCTCTTCCGCCCTCCTCGCTACTGGACGGACTTCCTGCTCCAGTGCAACATCATCGGCGTGGGGTCGACGTCTATCGTGCTGCTCTCCGGCTTCTTCACCGGCGGCGTGCTGGCACTGCAATCCGCGGCCACGCTCTCTGCATTCGGCGCAACCGCGGTTACCGGGCGCTTCGTCTCGCTCACCATGATCCGCGAACTGGGTCCGGTGCTCACCGGCATCATGGTAGCCGGCCGCAACGCCTCGTCGATGGCCAGCGAACTCGGCTCAATGGTGGTGACCGAGCAAATTGACGCCATGCGCGCCCTGGGCGTGGATCCCATGCGCAAACTAGTTACTCCGCGCCTGTTTGCTTGCATCGCCATGCTCTTTTTCCTCACCATCATGGCAGACGCCGTCGGCATCGTCGGCGGCGCCTTCGTCACCGTCTTCATGAACCACCAGGACGGCCCGCAGTACTTCTCCATGGCCTGGGAGCACCTGCGCTACGCCGACATCATCCAGGGCCTGGTCAAGCCGCTCTTCTCCGGCTTCATCATCGCTTCCCTCGGTTGCTTCTACGGCATGAGGACCACCGGCGGCACGGAGGGCGTTGGCCGCTCGACCATTGATGCTGTCGTAATCTCTTCGGTGCTCATCATCTTTACAGATTTTCTGCTTACCCAGGTGCTGCTCACCCTGTTCCCACCCATATGATGGAGACCCCCAATCCCGCCAGGCCGGATCTGCCTCCGCCGACCCCGCCCGGCCCGGTTCTCGCCGGCCAGATTCCCGTTCCCCCTGCCGATCCATCGCCGGTGGTCGCATTCCGCAATGTCTCCATTGCGTTTGAGGGGCCGCCTGTTCTAGAAGACATCACCTTTTCCATAGCACCAGGTGAAACCCGGATTCTTCTCGGTCCCGCCGGCGTCGGCAAAAGCGTGATGCTCAAGCTGATCAACGGCTTACTGCGCCCCGACCAGGGCAGCATCCAACTTTTCGGCGAGGAGATCACCGCCTTGCGCGAGGAGCAGCTCTTTCCCCTCCGCACCCGCACCGGAATGGTCTTCCAGGAGGGCGCACTCTTCGACTCGCTCTCTGTGCGCGACAACGTCGCCTACCAGCTCATTCAAGAGCGGGTTCCCGACAACGAGATTGACCGCCGCGTCCACGAAGCCCTGACCTTCGTCGAACTTGACAACACATTCGCCCTCTTTCCCGGCAGCCTCTCCGGCGGCATGAAGCGCCGCGTGGCCATCGCCCGCGCACTTATCCACCAGCCGGAACTGCTGCTCTATGACTCGCCTACTGGCGGACTCGATCCCATTACCTCCACCACCATCATCGAGCTCATCGTCAAGGAGCGAGACGTCTTCCGTACGCCTTCCATCCTGGTCACGCACCGCTTGCAGGACGCCTTCACCCTCTGCACCCACCGCTTCGACGCCGACCTGGGCCACATGGTTCCGATACCCAACGGCCAGACCGACCCCAGCACCACTTTCCTCATGCTCGAAGAAGGCCGCTTGATCTTCAACGGCTCCCTCCACGAGCTGGTCCACTCCGACAACAAGTTCGTCCGCGAGTTCCTCGAATAGGCGAAAACACAGACTCGGCCTGAAGGATTAGGGACCAGGGGACTTGGTACGGAGCTCTCCCAACATCAAGAATCCCCTAGAATTCTTGATAAATATATGACCTGTCATCCTGAGCGAAGCGCACTTCAGCGGAGTCGAAGGATCTGCGGTTGTTCTTAAGCCGGGTGTGGCCAGTGGCCTCGTGCCCCATCCTTTCCGCTTTTTTTGCGAAAGGAGTGGGAAACCACGAAGCTCAGGTGGAACCTCTGACATATCGATATGCTTTATGAGTGACGCACTTCAAAAAGCTCGACCCCGAAGAAGTTGAAGAGCGCCACGCCGCGATGATGGGCATTGTGGGCCCCTGAAGGATCGCACCGACCTTCCCGATACGGAAACCTATGTTCGTAACTCGCGCAAGGGTACCCGACTTCAGAGGCTTCTTGCCCAATGGAGACGGGATGAAACCTGAAGTCAGCTGCGCTCGCCTCTACGCAGCGGCGTGTTCCTGACTCTTCAGCTTCGGCAGCGCGCGAATCCGCCTTCCAGCCTTCTTCTCCGCGACCCGCAATTCGTAGAGACTCTGCAGATTCAGCCAGAACTCCGCGCTGGTGCCGAAAAAATGGGCCAGCCGTAGCGCAGTATCCCCGGTCAAACCCCGCTGGCCATTTAGAATCGCCGTGATTCGGTTGGGCGGGACGTCCAGCTTGCGCGCCAGTTCCGAGGCGCTCATCTCCAGAGCTTCCAGTTCCGCTGCCAAATGTTCTCCAGGATGAATTGCCATCAATGCCATTGCAGTCTCCTAGTGATAATCGACGATCTCCACATTCGACGGTCCTTGAGACTCCAGAGGCCACTCAAAACAGACTCTCCAACGGTCGTTGATGCGGACGCTGAATTGGCCCTTGCGGTTCCCGCCCAGCGATTCAAAGCGATTGCCAGGAAGCGCGGCAAGGTCGCTAATCGAGGTCGCCGACTCCAGCCGGTCAAGCTTCAAACGTGCCGCCCGTTCAATCGCAGAAAATGCCTTGACCCGCTTACCGGACGCAAAGTCCCGCGTACGCTTGTCTCGATAACTGACAATCACTCTCCAGTGTATTCGGTTTTATGCGTTACGTAAACCATATTTCCGATACACCGTCGAGGCCGGGTGCCCCATCGGGGTACCGGGGCGCCCTCTGGGTCCAGGTTCCACGCCTTTGTATTTGTGGCACGAGTGGGAAACCACGAACCCCGAGCCGGACAGAGTCCCAAGTCCCCATGTCCCTAGTCCCTCAGTCCCTAGTCCCTAGTCCCTCGCCCACCCCGTCTGCTACCCTTGCCTCCAGCAAGGTGCACTCATGGGTTTCAAGTTCCAGAACTTCGACTTTCTTCATCTCGATTCCAGCTTCAGCGAAGACGAACTCCTCGTCCGCCGCACCGCCCGCGACTTCGTTGAAGACAACATCGTCCCCATCATCGAAGAGTGCTTCCGCGAGGGCCGTTTCCCGCGCGAACTCGTCCCGCTCATGGGCGAGCTCGGGTTCTTCGGCGCCAATCTCGAGGGCTACGGCTGCGCCGGCATGTCCAATGTCGAGTACGGCCTGGTGACACAGGAACTCGAGCGCGGCGACTCCGGCCTGCGCAGCTTTGTCAGCGTGCAATCGGCGCTGGTCATGTATCCGATCTACACTTTCGGCTCCGAAGAGCAGAAGAACACCTGGCTCCCCGCCCTCGCCAGCGGAGAAAAGCTCGGCTGCTTCGGCCTCACCGAGCCCGGCTTCGGCTCCAACCCCGGAGGCATGACCACGACCGCCCGCAAATCCGGTGACGAGTTCATTCTCAACGGCGAAAAGATGTGGATCACCTCCGGCAGCATCGCCGATGTCGCCGTCATCTGGGCCAAGGTCGAAACTGAAGACAACAAAGTCCGTGGCTTCCTCGTCGAAACCGACCGCCCCGGCTTCCGCGCTTTCGATGTTCACGGCAAGTGGAGCCTGCGCGCCTCCATCACCAGCGGGCTCTCGCTCCAGGACGTTCATGTCCCCGCAACCAACCTGCTGCCAGGCACCGGAGGTCTGAAAAGCCCGCTCATGTGCCTCAACCAGGCGCGTTACGGCATTAGCTGGGGAGCCATCGGCGCGGCCATGTCCTGCTACGACACGGCCCTGCAGTACTCCAAGGCCCGCAAGCAGTTCCACGGCCAACCCATCGCCAGCCACCAGCTCATCCAGGAAAAGCTGGTCTGGATGGCGTCAGAAATCTCCAAGGCCCAACTGCTCTCTCTCCACGTCGGTCGTTTGAAGGATGCCGGCAAGGTCGGCCACCAGCACATCTCCATGGCCAAGCGCAACAACGTCTGGATGGCTCTCGAAACCGCCCGCATGGCCCGCGACATCCTCGGCGCAAACGGCATCACTGAGGACTACCCCATCATGCGCCACATGATGAACCTGGAGTCGGTGAAAACCTACGAAGGCACGCACGACATCCACGCCCTCATCCTCGGCCAGCACCTCACAGGCATCGCCGCATACTGAACCAGCGCATCGCAAGCGCTCCGCATATCGCCGCACAAATGCCCTGTGCCCCATCCATTCGCCTTTTTCCCGGCGAATGGGTGGGAAACCTCAAACCAAAAATAGCCCCGTTCCTCTTCACAACCTCTCCGCTAAATCAGCCATCGACAACGCCGCGCCAGTCCGGCATATTCTTGATTCATGCCGAATTCTTGTTTGCGCGTTTCTTCTGCCCTCCGGATCGCGTCGCTGGCTACCTGTTCCGTGGCTGTTGCTCTCGCAACTGCTGGCGCGCAACAGCCACCCCCCGCGCCCATCGTCCTCCACGCCGCCCGCCTCCTCCAGGTGGACACCGGCGCCCTCCTCCAGCCCGGAGAAGTCCTGGTCGAAGGCGATCGCATTCGCGCCGTCGGCACATCCGTCAACCATCCAATGGGCTCGAAAATCATCGATCTGGGAGACACAACGCTGCTCCCCGGCCTCATCGACGCCCACGTACATCTCTTCCTGCATCCCGGCGCGGAAGATCTGCAGACCGTCGAAGAATCCGTACCCTGGCGCACCATCCTCGCCGAGCAGGCCGCTAAGGCAGATCTCCTCTCCGGCTTCACCGCCGAACGCGACATGGGCACCGAAGGCGCAGGCTCCGCCGACACCGCCATCCGCGACGCCATCGATCAAGGCCTCATCCTTGGCCCGCGCATGCGCATCAGCGGCAACGCCATCGACATCATGGGAGGCCACGAAGACGCCATCGGCTACAATCCCGCGCAGCACGTGCTCTCCAACGCCGACTACGCCAACTCCGCCGAGCAAATCGTCGAAGTCATGCGCGCGCAGCACAAGGAAGGCTCCGACTTCGCCAAAATTTACGAGACCGGCCCCGACCGCATGATCGACGGAATCCTTCACACCCCCTACCAGTACACCGCCGCTCAACTCACAGCTGCAGTCGAAGAGGCCCATCGCCTCGGCACCCGCGTCGGCGTTCACGCCATGGGCGAGCCCGGCACCCTCTACGCCGCGCAAGCCGGCGTCGCCTCCATCGACCACGCCACCCAGCTCAGCGACCAGACCATGCGCCTCATGCGCGAGAAACACATCCCCGCCGTCCCCACCTTCACCATCTTCGAGTACTTCGCGCAGCATGCCGGCTCCCCCGCCGCAGCCGCACGCGAGCAGTCCCTGCTCGACTACAAAATCTCCGAGTTCAAAAAGCAGGTAGCCGCCGGCATTCCCTTCGCCGTAGGCTCCGACGTTGGCCCGTTCCCGCACGGCACCCAGGCCCGCGAACTGGAACTAATGGTCCGCTACGGCATGAAGCCCCTGGCTGTCTTGCAGTCCGACCTCATCGAAGGCGCAAGGCTCTTAGGCTGGGAAGGTCAGATCGGCCAGCTCAAACCCGGCTTCTTTGCCGATGTCGTCGCCGTGCCCGGCAACCCCCTCGAAGACATCACCGCCGTCGAACACGTCAACTTCGTCATGAAAGCCGGCGCCGTTATCCGCCACTAAGCGCTCATTTGAATCTCTCCGCAAGCAAGTGGTCCGCCACGCGAATCGCGTTCGTTCCGTGCCCCATCCATTCGCGTCTTTTGCGAATGGGTGGGAAACCATAACCCCAAACCACCGCCAAAGAAAACTCTTCAACAAAATCCATCCGCATACCAACTTTTGGCTTAAGATACTTGGAATATGAAACCGATACTCGGTCTAGCGCTATCTCTTCTCATCGTACGCAGCGCCGTTGGCGAAGACATGGACCTGCGTAATCGCGCGGAGCAGTTAGTGAACCGCTCGATCGTCGCCAGCAGGTTCACAGCGCCAATGAACATCCGCACCGAGGTAACATTCTCCGCCACCGGCGTTGACGGCGTCGCCACGGCTGGCAGCTATGTCCGCATCCGCAGCGTCGATAATGCGCTTCGCGAAGACTTGGTCCTCGGCGACTACAGCATGTCGCGCATTCGGGAACAGAGCAACGTAGCCACGCACGGACAATGGGTCGACATTCCTTACCCCTTGCGCAAGGTCATGGATTTTGTCCCCTACATGCCCATTCGATTCGACCCGACGGACGTCATCACCAGCATCGACCAGACGAAGATGAACGGCAAAGCCGCCGTTTGCATTCAGTTTGTCACCGTGCGAGGCGAAGATCGCAATCCCGGTGACGTTTGTCTTGCCAGGGACAATGCAACTGTCATTGAGTGGCATGATCGCGATCGTTCCTTCCAGGCGCTCGAATACGGCAGTGTCAAAGATGCTTTGCTGCCCTCTCATTTTGTTTATCGCGAAGGGGAAAAACTCGTGATCGATGCGAGTGTGCGTTGGACGCTTCTTGATGCCAGGCCCGACGACGCTTTTGTGGCGCCCCAGGATTGGCGTCACGCTCGCTTCTGCAAGTCCTTTGCCATGCCGGTGCCGAAGTCCGCTCCTCAGCCTGCGGCTAAAGGCGGTGTCGATGCACCGGTCATTACGGTAGTCGTCCGCGTGCATGTCCGTCCCGACGGCACGGTAGGCAAAGCCGAAGTCCTGAAGCCGGTGCGGGACGACTTGGATTCCGAAGCGCTCGATCTGGTGAAGACCTGGACATACCAGCCGGGAGTCTGCGAGGGAAACAAGCAGGACTTCGCCATCGACGCAGCCGTGTACTTCCAAGGCAGATAGCCGGACGGCGGACGAGACATGGGAGAGCGACTCCCAGATGATTCCAGGTCGTTTCCTCTCGAACCATTGGCCAGTTATCGTTCGAGTGTTGGCAAACTCATATCTGACGAATCGGCAACCATCCACCCAGAATCAGAAATAATCGGTTGAAGAACGATACAACCTAGCCGATTTCATTGCTGCACCTGGGAACCTTCGCCAAAGAGCTGTCAACCTTCGACGTCGGTCGCCGCGGCGACCGAAGTCGAAGGATCTGCGGTTGCATCTGCGTCCAATCCCAGCATAACTTCCGAGTAGCCGACCACGCATCCGGAACTCGAACAAACGGTAGGCCGAGCGAGCTGGGCCGTATAGAAAATCAAGATATTCATTGCCTACGAAGATGTCTCCATGCCGCAAGAAAGAGAAAGAAAAACGCAAGATCGGCCCAAGCCCACGGAATCCAGAGCATTGGAACGCCCCCATGGAGTTCGTGCCAAAACACCACTCCGAAATAGGCGAATTTCAATCCCATGCCAAACGGAATCCACTCGCGGCGACCGCTTGGATCTCTAGCAATGCTCAGAAACATGATTCCGAACAGGATTAGCAATAATGCAGGGAACTGAATATAACCGATGTGATTTGGCGGCGTGACCCCTGCGAACTGAAAGTTGCAAACCGAAAAGAAGAAACGCGGCACCAAGGGAAGCATCGTAGATTCCACTGGCAACGAACAGCAGCTTGATCCACTTCATTGGCATCTTAATTCCTCATTCAATTACGAAACCACCGCGCGGCGCTTTTCCCGATAGTTCTGCTGAAAGCGTGAACGACGCTCAGCGGTGAATTCCGCAGAGTAAATCCGGCCACCGAGGCTCCTGAGGCCAGCTTCAAGTTCGGCAACGGACATCTTTGCAGGACGGAAATTCACATCGAACAGTGTACAGAGTTCCCATGCTTCTTCGCGTAGGAGTCGTCCTCCGCGCTTGAGCCGGTCATAAAGAGGTGTCCCGGGAAACGCAGTCTGCACGGTGATCTGCACTTCGTAGAGTCCGCTCTCCAGAACAAATTCCCAGATATCCTCGAATGACTCAACGCCGGACCCGTCGAGCCCTAGCACGAAGCATCCATTCACGGTGATACCTCGATCCTGAATGCGCCTGATGGCCTCCAGGTAACGATCCACCTGTCTTGCTTTCCAATTCGCCCTTTGCTCCACGCCATCGAGAGAAGAAAAGCTCGTACTCTCCAAGCCGATCAGCACTTGGGCGCACCCCGAGTCCTTCATCATATCCAGAAGTTCCAGGTCATCGGCCACTGATATGTCTGTTTCCGTAAACCATCGGACATTTTCCCGAGCCAGTGCGCGCACCAATTGCCTTCCATGAGTCTTGTTCACAAACGTATTGTCGTCTGCAAACTCGATGAATGGACGTTTCCAGAGTGATTTAATCTTCTGAATTTCTGCGATGACTCGCTCCACTGGCTTTGTTTTGTAGACAGGCGATATTCGAATGGAGGCCGCACAAAACTCACAGCGAAAAGGACACCCTCTTTGTGTTTGTACCGTCAGACGGTTATAGCGTTCAGGATTGAGCAGTTCGAAACGAGGCATCGGAGCGTGGTTCAAATCGAAACTTGCGTTTCGGGCGTCGTATACCTCGCGGAGTCCTCTACCCGATTCCGCTAGATCAGCCATGACCATTGGCCACACCGTCTCGCCCTCCCCTATGACAATCGCATCTGCGTGATTTCGCGCTTCGTCAGGCACGGCGCTTACGTGCAACCCCCCAAGTATTACCTTCGTCCCAAGTGACCTGTATCTGTCGGCCAGAGCATAGGCTTCATAGATTTGGGCAGAAAAACTGGAAATCGCAACAACATCGAATTCTTCCGGGACGCCCTCCAAGTCGGCAATATCCGAAACTTCCAAATAACTCGTGTCGATCGATTCCGGGGTGAGGCCAGCAAGTGTTAGCAACCCAAGACTTGGCAGCGATGCAATCACGTGATTGCGTTCCACGAAGCCCGGAAGTGTTAGCCCAAGTGCCGTGAGTTCAGGATTGTGTGCCCGGACCCCGCTCATCGCAATCAACCCAAGCCTCATTGCCTCCACCAACCGATCAGAATTGCGAGAATGCCAATGGTAGCTGCCCCCACGGGAATCGGAAACAAATGGCGGAGCGGAACTTTCCAGGCAGTCAGGAAGCAGCAGATTGGCATAGTGATGGCAGCCACGATTAGACCGATTGAGGCAGTGTCTAAGCTCAATCCATGGAGCTTCAAGATGCCTGCGGTCGCTCCAAAAATGAGATTAAGAAAACCGAGGCCAAAGAATGATATGTGGCCCAATCTGGTCAATCGTCTGCGATGGGACGCGTATCCGCCCATCCAATCCTCCCGATAGAAAAACAGGCCAATTATCGCGCCGGAAAGCACACCAGCTAACATGCCGACCCAGCCGCCCAGGAGATTCAAAACAGGCACTTGCAGCCAACCTCATTGTCCAGAGTATACAAAACGTTGAGTACGTTCGTTTTCCGGGCGGATGACCGGCTTACCGGAGAGAACTCGGTTGTCGGCCCACCGGATTTGGCAACCAAGCAGACGATAGAGCCAGCAATGGATTACCGCGTGCCCCTGTCTCTTCCGCCGCGGTCCGCCACGGCGGAAGACATGGGAGAACAAGCCACCAATGATTGCAGATTAATTCGTCCCAGACGCGCACAATGGATTTAAAGAAGAAAGCGACGGAAATTCGTCTCTGCCGCAAGCGCAAATGCAGCCCAAGGCAAACACGAAAACTACCCACCCCTCCCCACCTTTCGCTGCATCCTCTTGAAACAAATAAGTTAAGTCCAAAAAAACCGACTACCGCCCACTCGAACAAAGGACTTACGTCCCGCAGAACCCACGATTTTCGCCAGAATCTGGCCGAAACCCTGCCTCCAGAGAATAGGAAACAGCCTGAAAAGACATTTACTTGCGCGTCGCTCTGGCCGCTGCCTGTGCGGCGCGCTCCTCAATCTTCTTGAGCGTCTCGCGCCAGCGCTTCGACTTTTCCGGCAGAAGAGAATCCTGAACGGCCTTGCGATATCCGCCCAGGTAGATCGAGTAGAGGATCGCCAGCGAGCAGCCAATGCCCCACAGGAACCCGATGCAGAGCCCCATGATGGCAGCCGGACCGAATTCTGTCATCGCGCTTCCTTTCCCGCGCCCGTTTTTTCCCGCACTCCGAAGTTGAGCAAGTCCTCGCCTACACCGCGACCGTAAAGCTGTCCCCGGTCCGCGTCACGGCGTGGTAGAGCGTGTCGCGCTCCACCGGCACACGCCCAGCCTCGGTGATCAGGCGGCATAGTTCCTTGCGCGTCATGCCCTGCGGTGTGGTGGCGCCGGCATCATGGTAGATCTTCTCTTCGATCACCGTGCCGTCCAGGTCATCGGCGCCGAAGCGCAGCGCGATTTGCGCGATCTTCGGCGTCATCATCTGCCAGTACGCCTTGATGTGCGGGAAGTTGTCCAGCAGCAGGCGGCTCACCGCAATTTGCCGGATGTCCGTCAAGCCCGTGGTTACGGGAAGGTGGTCGAGCGGCGTGTTTTCAGGATGAAACGCGAGCGGAATGAAGGTTTGGAAGCCGCCCGTCTCGTCCTGCACCGCACGCAGTTTCAGCAGGTGATCCACGCGGTCTTCATCGTTCTCAATGTGGCCGTATGGTCGCATTCGATTTGAAGCCCAGCTTGTGCGCCAGGCGCGCGGTCTCCAGCCACTCTTCGCCGTCGATCTTGTGGTCGCAGATGATCGAGCGTACGCGCGCCGCGAAAACCTCCGCCCCGCCGCCCGGCATGGAATCTACGCCGGCATCGCGCAGCTTGACAAGCGTCTGCTCGATGGTCAGCTTGGCGCGCCGGGCCAGATAAGCAACCTCCACCATGGTGAAGGCCTTGATATGCACTTTGGGAAAGCGCTGCTTGAGCCCGCTGACAAGGTCGAGAAAGTATTCGAACGGCAGATCCGGATGCAGGCCGCCGACAATGTGGAACTCCGTGACGGCTTCGGAATATCCTGAAGCGGCCGTCTCGAATGCTTCTTCAAGCGCCATTGTATAACCGGCCGGATCGCCCTTCTTGCGGCCGAAGGCGCACAGCTTGCACGCCGCCACGCAGACATTGGTAGGGTTGATGTGGCGATTGACGTTGAAGTAGGTCAAATCGCCATGCATCCTCTCGCGCACATGGTTGGCCAGCCAGCCGACCGCCAGCACATCCAGCGAGCCGTAAAGCGCAAGCCCGTCGTTGAAGTCGAGCCGTTCGCCGGCAAGCACCTTGGCGGCGATGGGCTTAAGCCGCGGGTCATGCGTCTGAAACGCATGGGTCCGCAAAGCGCTGGGTTGGCGGGTTTCCGCAATCTCAGTCTGCATATCAAGATGATACAGAATTCAGAGCAGGCGATTCACTTTTGCCCGATCTGCACTCCGCCCGCCAGCGGCTCAACCAGCACGCCGTCATAGAGCGACGCAGCCACCATGCGTTTTCCGGCGGCACGCACCAGGCCGATGCGGTAGCCGGTCTGCCACCATTTCCAGCTCGATGTCTTGGGATCGATGGCGTAAATCTGATCGCTCGATCGCGAACTGGCCAGCACCTCTCCCAGGTCCGTGTCGTACGACAGATCGTCCACATCGCGGAACGGCAGCCGCTCGAACCAAAGCCACGTCTTGCCCTGGTCATGCGTGAAGTAGACGCCTTCGCGTGCTCCCAGCCAGATGGTTCCATCGGGGGAAAACGCCACGCGATGGATGACGGTGAGCATTGAAGGGATCCGCAGCGGGGTCCAGGTCAAGCCGGAGTTTCTGGAGATCACCACGCCATCGGGTCGCGCCGCGGCCATGGTCGATCCCAGCGCCGCGACCGACATGTAGTCTCCCGAATCCATCACCATGCCTCCCTGCCAGGTTGCGCCTTGGTCCTTGCTCGTAAGCAGGCCGATTGGGGTGGAGGCCAGCCACCTGTCTCCGCTGAGATCCAGCGCATTCACGCGGCTGGCCAGCTCGATTACCGGCAACTTGGCGCTCTTCTCCACATTGATGCGACGGCCCTTTACGGTCTCCGTGGCCTTCCTGACAATCGTGTTGGCGATAATGTTTCTTGGCTCCCAATGCGGCGCGACGCCCGCCGCGAGGTCCTGCACCAGAACGAAAATGCCGTGACTGGTTCCAGCCGCTACCGTTCCATCCTGCGCCTGCGCCAGGGCGAATACGTCGCGCCCTTCGAGCCCATCGCCAATCTGGTCCCAGGTCGCGCCGCCGTTGAGGGTAACGAAAACGCCGCCATAGCTCTTGTCGTTCACCACGCCCGAGTAGATGCGCGCGGGGTCCGCATGGTCCACCAGCAGTGCATCCACTTTGCGCTCAGAGAACCCCGCATTCGAGGCTGTGAATGTTGCCCCGGCATCGTTCGAGGCCAGCACGCCGCCACGATCGGTTGCCAGGAGCACATGGTTCGAGTCAGCCGGATCCACGTAGACGTCGTTCACAATCACGTCGGCGCCGGTCATTGCGGTGAAGCTTTTGCCCCCATCGACGGTCTTGTAGAGCCCCTGTGTGGTCCCGGCGTAAACCACTTCGGGATGAGAGGGATCCTGCATGAGCACACGTGTTCGGCGCGCGTCCGCTGGAATGCCCTGGACCTTGTGAAAGAGCCGGCCGCCGTTCTCGCTCTTGTAAATACCGCTGCACGCGCTCAAAAACACTGAATTCGGTTTGGCCGGGTCCACGATGATGGAAAACACGTCGGAGTCTTCAATCACACCCTCCTTGATGTTCTTCCAGTTCTTGCCGCCATCCTCCGTCTTCCAGGGCAGATGCCACGTGCCGGCATAGACAACATTGGCGTCGACGGGGTCCACGGCAAGCGACTCAATCTCGTGAATCTCCTTGCTGCCGGGCGGGCTGATCAGCGCCCAGGACGCGCCTGCGTCATTGGACCGGAAAACTCCATCGAGACTTCCCGCGTAGAGCACGCTGGGGTTGGAGGGAGCCTGCGCAAAAGCGCGGATCGACTGCCCCCGCAGGCCCTCGACATCTTTCCACGTCGCACCCCCGTCGCGGCTGATCCACAATCCGCCGCCGGTCTCGTCCAGCTTCCAGGCGGCCACATAGACCGTGGTGGGATGGGCCGCGTCCACAACAATGCTGTCCAAAACCAGATCGTCGGTGCGGCCCATCTTCGCCAGCCGGCGCCACGAGGCTCCTCGATCCTGCGATTCGTAAATCCAGCTGTCAAGCGTGCCAAGGTACAGGTGATCCGGCTGTCCAGGGACTGCCGCAAAGGCCCGGGCGTCTCCGCCGGCTGGCCCAACGGCGCTCCAGAATGCCTGTGCCGGCAGCTTGGGGTAAGCAATCGCGATCAACAGAAAAGGAATGGCCCACGCGAGACTTCTGCGCTGGCTCAGGAAATTAAGACAAATCCGCATACGGCTCATTCAAACTGCAAGCTCCCGGAATACCAAAGAAACTATGCATAAATTAGGCCTTTCAAAACTGATGAGGCCGACCAGGTTGCTGGTCAGCCTCAAATCGTTGCAGAAGATACCACTCCACTTTTTGTCTCCGAGCCTTCCCTTGCATCAAGGGGAGGCTCGGAGAATTGGTTCTTTGCGCGTCCAGACCTCAGGGTCTGTGGTTATTGGGCCGCCTTGGCCGCCTTCTTGTGGTGGTGCCTTTCGCCCAGTGGCTTGCGCACCACCGGCTTCACCGCCGTCTCGTCCACCGGAGTCGTTCCATTCACGTCTGCCGTGAAGGTCGCTCCCGAAGGCACCAGGTAGTCTTCCACCGTCTGACCATCGGTGGATCCGACTGCGACGCTGATGCGGGAAGCATCAATGCCCTTCTCCGTTACCAGGTACTCCTTGGTGTTGACGGCGCGCTGAGCTGCATCGTCGATGACTGGCTTTGGATGCTTGCGCTTGGCTTCGATCGCCTGTTCCTTCGCGGTCTTAGCCTTCTCCTTGGCATCCGCCTCGCCGACGATTACAGCCTTGGCATCCGATTGACGCTGCAGGTCGAGAGCAACTTCGTCGAGGCAGGCCTTTGCTTCATTGTCTACGCGGGTTGGACGTGCCTTGTCCTTGCCGAAGCTGATGGAGCAGAGCGCCTGGGTGTGCGGAACCGGAGCAACATACGGGGCCGTAATGGTCACGCTGGTGCTGGCAGTCGCCGTTTGACCCTTGTCATCGGACACATTGCAGGTAATCCCTACCGCACCTGTCGGTGCACCGGCGGAAGAGAACGTTGCCGTTGTGCCGCTGCCACTGATCGAGCCGGCCGATGCCGAGTAGGTGTAGGTCAGCGGGCGATTCTGGGGGCTCATGCCAATGGAGGTGATGGTGCTGGTCTCACCCGGCTTGATGGTGGTCGGACTGGCCGTGCAACTGATCGTCGGCGGCTCGTAAGCCTTCACCGTGAAGCTGGCGGAGCAGTCCGCAGTCTGTCCTGGCTTCAAGCCTTCCTTGCCAGGCTTTCCCTCCTTGACAGTGCCCTTCACGGTGTAAGTGCCTGCGGCCAGGGAAGCAGTAGCCACGGTGACAGTGGTTCCGGTGCCCGTGACTCCGGTTCCTGACCAGGAGTAAACCGCATTGAGCTTCGGATCGAGGGCTCCGGCAGTCGCGGTGACTGTAACCGGATCGCCGGGATAGACAGACGCTGGGCTCGCCGAGCAGGCCAGGGTCACTGGCGGCGGCGGAGCAATCGTACCGACGTGATACACGAAGCCCGCGCTCAAACGCGCCATGTTGAAGTTACCGCGCACACCCGACTCAAAGTTTTCGTGTGTGTACTGATAATCCGCCTGGAAGATTCGGATGGCCAGATGGTGGTGCAAGAAGGGGGTGGCGTAGTCCATGCCGCCGCCCGCTGTCAAAACAACTCCGAATTTATCGGTGTTATCTACTTGAGGATTGGCCGCATAAAGCGTTCCTGCGTACTCCACGCCCACCAGGGCGTGAACAAACGGCGTTACGTCGGCCGCCGGGAAACGGAAAATCAAGCCGCCGCCGCCGCCCGAGAAATCGTCATTTGCATACGTTGATCCGGAACCAACGGCAGGCGGGGGCTCCTCATTCACGATATGTTCATCGGCTTCCAACTGAACGCCGACGTATTTATTGAAATAACGGGCAACACTGAGAATTGAGCCCCAGTCAATGCTCTGAGCCGTGAGAGGATTTGGTGACCCAACCGTTCCATGCGGGGCCAGGTAGCTGTATCCCGCGAAGATGTCCCATTTCGATGGGGAATCATCCGAGGAGGCCGTCGTGGCAGGTTTGGCTGAATCCTGTGCCGCGAGGGCGAGGGGCATTGCACCCACAAAAGCCAAGGCTAAAGCCCAGCTCACAGACTTTGAAACATGAGAAGACATGCGTTTTTCCTCCGCAAAAGATCTGAACGGCCAGTCGATAGATGCTGTTTCGAGCTCGCGATTGGCTCGGACTAACTCGAATCCGCACAACAACTCGGACCGAAAAAGTGTCCCTACAGCACTATTAAACGTACCATAGGTGAATTCCCAAAGAACAATTTTTTCAATTAGAAGCAGTATTCAGTTGTTCAATGATTGCCATACGAGGTTTGTTACTTAGGTAACGTCTGGCTACGCGAATTGCCGCGGGCCATCGTGACTCATCCGGCATTCAGCGTCTTGAGCAGGCTGCGTGGCTCACGCTGAATCTTCTCTTGTAGGAGCGTGATTGCATACAGAAGTTGCTCCGGCCGCGGGGGGCACCCGGGAACGTACACGTCAACGGGAACCACCTGGTTCACCCCCTGCACCAGGGCATAGTTTTGAAAGACGCCGCCTGAAGTGGCGCAGGCGCCCATGGAAATAACCCATTTCGGCTCCGGCATCTGGTCATAAAGCCGGCGGATGACCGGCGCCATTTTGTTGGAAACCCGGCCCGCTACCACCATCAAATCCGATTGCCGCGGAGAGGGGCGGAAGACCTCCGCCCCAAACCGCGCAACGTCAAAGCGCGAGGCTCCCATCGACATCATTTCAATGGCGCAGCAGGCTAATCCAAACGTCATGGGCCAGACCGAGTTCTTGCGAATCCAGTTCACGGCAAAATCAAGCGAGGTGAGAAATACTCCCTCAGGTTCTTCAAAGCCGTAGCTCACTTCCTTCAGCTTGACGCGGTTGTTCGCGCTGCTCTCCAGCGCGCCGAAAAGGTAGAGGTCCCGCTCTGCTGTGGCCGCCATCTCTTTACTATACCTCGGTTTTCCTGACTTGGATGTGTTCCGATTTGCTCACCGGCGTGCTTTTGCTGTCGCTTGTTGGATGTTCAGAATCACATCCCGGTTGCAGATCTGCGAACAAGCGCCACACATGGCGTCAGCGCGGCAGGCGTCTTCGATTTCTGCCTCAACGCAACTGCCATGCAGCACATGAGGATTCCATCAGGATTGGTGAACACTTGCGTAATCGTCCCGTCTTTAAGAGAATCGTTTGAACGCAATCAACGTCATCGGCCACTCCACCTGTTTCCGGCTGCTTCCGGTCAAGGACTGTTTGACTGCGACTGAGTCATCGGAATCGATTGCCGATCACTGAATGCTCACCACTGTTACTCCTCCGCGATTCATGAGCGGACAGCCTTCCTGGAGCGGAATCAATTATGTGCAGTCGAAATCTTCGTCCGTTTCTCTTGCCGGCCATACTGCTCTCTTCGGCACTCGCGCTCGCGCAGCAAACCGGATCATCCCCCACAGGCGCACAGGCCCCGGTCACCCAGGCCCAGATCGCCCAACTCCAGCAAGCCGTCCAAAACGCACAGTCCGCCGGCGACAACGCCTGGATGCTGGTCTCTGCGGCCCTGGTCCTGCTCATGACCGGGCCTGGCCTGGCCCTGTTCTATGGCGGCCTGGTGCGCAGAAAGAACATTCTCGGCACCATGATGCAAAGTTTCGCCATGATGGGGCTGGTCACGGTCCTATGGGCAGTGGTGGGATACTCGCTGGCCTTCGGCCATGGCTCAAGCTTCATTGGCGGCTTCGAGCACGTCTTTCTGCGCGGGGTCGGGCTGGCTCCCAACGCGGACTACGCCCCCACCATTCCCGAACAGACATACATGATCTATCAGCTCATGTTCGCCATCATCACCCCGGCCCTGATCACCGGCGCATTTGCTGAGCGCATGAAATTCAGCTCGATGGCTGTTTTTCTATCTCTCTGGTCGCTGTTCGTCTACAGCCCGATGGCCCACATGGTTTGGGGCGTGGGCGGTTTCCTCAACTCCACTGGCGGCCATTTTCCCTCGCTCGACTTCGCCGGCGGAACCGTAGTCCATGTAACCTCCGGCGTCTCCGCGCTGGTGACCTGCCTCTACCTGGGCAAGCGCATCGGCTACCCCCAAACCAACATGGCGCCTCATTCCATGGTGCTCAGCTTCATCGGCGCATGTCTGTTGTGGGTGGGCTGGTTCGGCTTCAACGCCGGCAGTGCGCTGGCGGCAAGTTCGCTGGCTACGAGCGCTTTCGTCAACACCCACTTTGCCACCGCAACGGCAGCCATCGGCTGGTCCATCGCAGAATGGATTCACAACGGCAAGCCCACCGCGCTGGGAGCGATCTCAGGCGCCGTCGCCGGTCTGGTTGCCATCACACCCGCCTCGGGATTCGTACAGCCCATGGCTGCACTGGCAATCGGCTTCCTTGCCGGCCTGCTTTGCTTCTTCATGGTCTTTATGGTCAAGAGCTTCTTCGGCTACGACGATTCGCTGGACGCTTTCGGCGTGCATGGAGCCGGCGGAACCCTGGGCGCGCTGCTCACCGGCCTGTTTGCCACCCGCCTGATCAACCCAGCCTTCGGCAAGGATGTCCCGACCGGCGCCATGGACGGGCATTGGGGCCAGGTGCTTAACCAGTTTGCCGGCGTGGCCATTGCCTGGGGCATCTCGATTGTGGGCACTCTCATTCTGCTCTTTGTCGTTGACAAGGCCATGGGGCTGCGTGTTTCGCCCGAACAGGAAGCCGCCGGCCTCGATCTCTCCCAGCACAACGAGGAAGGCTACGACTTCAACTCCTGACCCCACTTCCCGGGATCCGTGTCCTCTTTTTTGGACCCGGGTTCTTTAAAAGATTGTCTCAGTTCCCACAACCGGCGGCTCAGCCTGTTACCCTGTCAAACGAGGCATTTTGAACATGCTCAAGATAGAAGCCATACTCCAGCCTTCCAAGCTGGACGCCGTCAAGGATGCACTGCTGGAAGCAGGCATCGAAGGCATGACAATTCTCGAGGCCCGCGGCCATGGCCGCCAAAAGGGCCACACCGAGTTCTACCGCGGCCGCGAATACACCGTCGACCTTCTTCCCAAGGTCAAGATCGAAATCGTGGTCATCGACGATTTGAAGGAGCGGGCCCTGCAGGCCATCATCGGCGCTGCCCGCACCGGCCGCATCGGCGACGGAAAAATCTTCGTGAGCCGCATCGACGAGGCCATCCGCATTCGCAACGACGAGCGCGGGGAGTCGGCGCTATAGCTGCATCCCAGGAACGTAGGTGATAGAGGTCTCATCCGTCGCTACGGATATGATCCTGCTTGCTGGCATTCCGGCAATGCCGACTTGCCGCGTTCATGCCAGGATTTTCAGTCCATGTTTTTCAACGATATCCAATAGCTTGAGCGCCATGCCGCTGGGTTTCTTGGCGCCCGTTTCCCACTTCTCCACAGTGGACTCGCTCGTATTCAGGAATCGCGCAAACACCGGCTGGCTTACTCGCTGCTTTTCCCGAATGCGTTTGATGCGCGCAGGCGCCATCCGTGGAGGAAGAGTCAGGCAGGACTCATCGAATTCGCGCATCGTCGCCTTCTCGATGGTTCCAGCACGGTACATCCCCGAAACGCTGCTATGAATCGCTTCAGATATCTCGCTCTTATACTTCAGCCTCCTCGTCATGGCATATCTCCAGCAGCTCTTTGAGCCGCAATTCCACCCCAATTTCGGCGTCTGTCTTCCTTGCAAAGATGGCGGCAAATGCGCACCGCGGCCGGAAGCTTGCGCAGCAGGGCTACTTTGTCTTTAAATACCAATGTTCCGAACGACTGCGCGCGTGCCCCAGTGGCCGCAAGCAGCACGATTCCCAGGCACGCAAAGATTTGCCCTCTGTTCCTGCGATTCATCATTTCCCCTCGGCTCACTCTGCTCAGGGCGTGCTTTTTGATCCCCCGTGATGCGCTCCTCTGCCCTTTCCCCAGGCTCGCAAGGAAGAGAATACAGGGCAAACGCAGAAATCCGTCAACCAATGCGCCGGGATCGGCTGCCCTTGACCCAGGCGGAAGCTCATGGGCGCCTGGGCAAACGATTTGCCTCCATCCGGACCCAAATCTCCCCACCGGCAGGAAAATCGCTTATTCTGTTAATAATTCCTAACTTGCTTCGGCAGGGCTCACCCCATCACTCATGAATCCAGTCGCTTTGGCGGTTGACGATCTTCGGGAGCAGTATACGCGGGAGATGGCTCTCGTTCGCCAGACCTGCGAGCGCACCGGGGACGGCACCGCCGCTATCCGCCGTCGCTCCGCCGTGGTTGACCGTATCCTCATTGAAATGTGGCGTCGCGCCTTTGCCGGGCTGCCTTCGCTCAACGTTTCGCTGCTGGCCCTGGGGGGATACGGACGCAAGGATTTGTTCCCCTACTCGGACATCGATGTCCTGTTCGCATTCGCCGACGAGAAGACCGAAGAACAGTCGAAGGAGGCCGTCCGCTCCATCATCCAGGGCATGTGGGACATCGGCCTGAGGGCCAGCCCCAGTTCCAGGACTGTCAAGGAAGCCGGACGCTTCGATCCCGACAACCTGGAATTCACGTTGGCCACGCTCGACCGCCGCTTCCTGGCCGGCCAGTTCCCTCTTTACCAGCAGCTTCATCAGACGGTTCTCCCCGGCCTGGTGCTGAGCGAGTGGAACACCGTTACGCAGAAGCTCGGCGAGATTGCCCGCGCGCGCCACGCCAAGTACGGAAACACCATCTTTCATCTGGAACCGAACCTCAAAGAGTGTCCCGGCGGCCTGCGCGACTACCACCTCGCCGTCTGGTTCGCCCTGCTCTTCCACTTGAAGGAAACCAAGGAGTGGCCCCGGCAACGTGGCGGCGTCTTTCAGAGCGCCCGCGGTGACGCCGAAGCCGCCTTCGATTTTCTCGCCGCCGCGCGCTGTTTTCTCCACTTCCGCCACGGCCGCGACGACAACACCCTTGATTGGCAGTCGCAGGACGAAGCCGCGGCCAACAGCATTGGCCTGGAAACACGCGGGACTGCTGACCCGTCCTATTGGATGCGGACTTACTACCGCCACGCGCGCATCATCTACCGCCGTGCTGCCCTTCTTATGGAGCACTTGCCCGCTCCGGTCAGCTTCTACAAGCAATTCCGCCGCCGCCGCACACCCATCGCCGGAACCGACTTCCTGCTCGATCAGGGTCGCATCGACATCGTTCCCGGCGCGCAGTTCAACGATACGTCCGCCATCCTGCGCATCTTCTCGCTGATGGCTACCCATGGCTACACGCTTTCGCAGGCCGCCGAAGACCGCATTACCGATGCGCTGCCTGCCCTGGCCATCCACATTCCCGAAGGACCTTATCTCTGGAACGCACTGCGCGAGGTCCTGCTCGGACCCCATGCCGCGCAGGCGCTCCGCACCATGCATGCGCTCGGCGTGTTGGAGATGCTGATTCCCGAGTTTCACGGCATCGATGCCCTGGTGATTCGCGACAGCTACCACCGCTACACCGTCGACGAGCACACCTTCCTCACCATCGACAACGTCCACGGCCTGCGCGCGCCCACCCACGACTACGAGCAGCGGCTGGCGCAGTTGCTGCCTGAAATCGACCGCCTCGACCTGTTCCTGCTGGCCCTGCTGCTGCACGACACCGGCAAAGCCCGGCGCAACGGCGAGCACGCCGGCCAGAGCGTGGAACTGGCCGACGCATTCCTCGCCCGCCTCGACTTCGACGCCGAGGAGCGCGAGTCGATTCTCAAGCTCATCCGGCTGCACCTTGAAATGTCCCTCGCCCTGCGCCGTGACATCTTCGATATTGAAAACGTTCGCAGCTTTGCCGACAAGATCGGCAGCCCGCAACTGCTGAAGATGCTCACCATCATGACCTTTGCCGACATCAAGGCCGTCAATCCCGATGCGCTCACGCCATGGAAGGCCGAGAATCTCTGGCAGTTTTACATGTCGACGGCCAACTTCATGGACCGCTCCGTAGACGAGGTGCGCTACCACGCCGCAATCGATCCCACCCTGCTCAACCGCATCCGCTCCATGGTCCCTCCCGCGCAATACGATTCGCTAAGACAATTCCTTGAAGGCTTGCCCCAGCGCTACCTGCAAACGCGCCTCCCCGAGCAGATTCGCCACCACTTTCAGATGGCTCTCAATCTGGATCAGGATCCCGTGCAGCTCGACCTTCGCCCCAATCGCCAGCTCTTCGATCTGACCGTGATTACCCGCGACCGCACCAGCCTCTTCGCCGACGTGGCCGGAACCCTGGCCGCCTGGGGCATGAACATCGTCAAGGCGGGCGCTTTCTCCAACGAAGCAGGCGTCATTGTGGATAGCTTCAACTTCACCGACGTCTTTCATACTTTGGAACTGAACCCCAGCGAAAAAGACCGCTTCCTTGCCAATCTCCACGACGTGGTGGCTCAAAAGCTCTCCGTCAAGCAGTTGCTCGAGGCCCGGCGTCATATGAGCCACCCCTCCAACCTCAAAGTCGAGGTTCCCACGCGGCTCGAGTTCGACTCTGAATCCTCGACGCACTCCACGCTTCTGCAGGTCATCTCCCAGGATGTCCCCGGATTGCTCCGCCAGATTGCCCTTTCGCTTGCCGCGCACCAGTGCGACATCAAAGTAGCCCTTATCGATACGGAAGGCGAAACCGCCATCGACGTCTTCTACCTTACGCGCCGGGAAAAGAAGCTGTCAGAGGATGTCCAGCAATCGCTGGCCACCGATCTGACCGGCGCACTGGAAGCGATGCGCACGCCGTCCAGCGCTTAGGTTCAGAGCAGCCGTTCGTAAGGTTGATACACCGGCTCCCACACGTAGGCGCGAAGCTGTTCCTTGAGGCTCGCTTCGTCCGCAATAGCTGCCACTCCGTCGGCAATGGCCTGCCGTCCCACGGCCTCCGCTACGATCATGCCCACCTTGCGTGATTCCCCAATCGGCGGCAGCAATCGCCCATTTTTGTCTTCGCGCGCGGGAGACAGTGCGGCAAGCGCCTTTGCAGCGCCCATGATCATGTTGTCCGTGACGCGTCGTGCGCGAGAGACCAGGATGCCCAATGCGAGGCCCGGGAAGATATACGAGTTGTTGGTTTGCGCGATGGGAATGAGCTTACCGTTCACCTCGACCGGCGCAAAGGGGCTGCCCGTGCCTATGAGCGCGCGGCCCTCCGTCCAGTGCAACAAATCAGCGGGCGTGGCTTCGGCACACGAGGTCGGATTCGAAAGCGGGAAGATGATGGGCCGCGGAGTATGGCTGGCCATGGCGCGAACAATCTCCTCCGTAAATGCGCCCGCCTGCGCGGACGTTCCCACCAGCGCCGTAATCTGGGCGTTGCGCACAACATCGAGCAGAGATACATCTTCCCCGCTGGAGAGCTGCCAGCCTGCTACATCGGCGCGTGAACGCACCCAGGGCTGCTGGCTCTCGCGAATACCCCGTGCGCCTTCAACCAGCAATCCATAGCGATTGAACGCGTAGATGCGGCTGCGGGCCTGCGCTTCGCTCAAGCCTTCTTCCTCCATCGCGGCGATCAGCAGGTTGGCGATGCCCACGCCCGCGCCGCCTGAACCGAACAGCGCAATCTTCTGATCTTTGAGCGGAATGCCGGTCGCATTCACTGCGGCCAGCAGCGTTGCCGTGGTAACGGCGGCTGTGCCCTGAATGTCGTCGTTGAAGGTGCACAGGCGATCGCGGTAGCGCTCCAGCAGCCTCGCCGCGTTGCTCCCCGCAAAGTCCTCCCACTGCAGAAGGATGTGCGGCCAACGGCGTTCGACTGCGGTGACGAAGGCCTCCACAAAGTCGTCGTACTCTTGGCCGCGTACGCGATGGTGCTGCCAGCCGATGTAGATGGGGTCATGGAGCAGCGCTTCGTTATCAGTGCCCACATCGAGAAGCACAGGCAAACAATGTTCCGGAGGAATCCCCGCCAGGGCCGTGTAGAGAGCCATTTTGCCGATGGGAATACCCATGCCGCCGGCGCCCTGGTCGCCGAGTCCGAGAATGCGCTCGCCATCCGAGACCACGATGCAGCGCACATCGTCATAGCGGGGCGCGGAAAGAATCTGCTCCATGCGATCCCGGTTCGGATAGCTGATGAATAACCCGCGCGGTTTGCGCCAGATCTCGCTGAAACGCTGGCAACCCTCGCCAACAGCCGGCGTGTAGACGATGGGCAGCAGCTCCTCCGTGTGCTCGGCAATCAGCGAGTAAAACAGCGTCTCGTTGTTGTCCTGCAAATCGCGCATGTTGCTGTACTTGCCAAAAGCCGTATCGCGGCTGGCAAGCACACGCATCCTCCGCGCGCGCTGATCTTCAAGCGTTCCGATGTGGGGCGGCAACAGGCCATGAAGCTCAAAGGCATCGCGCTCCTCTTCGGTGAAGGCAGTGCCCTTGCTGAGCCGCGGATTCAGAAGCAGGTCGATGCCGTGCAACCGGGTTCGAACAATCTTCTCTTGGGCAAATGGCGGCCCCTGCGATTCCGTGTTCACTTGCAACTTCTCCTTGAACCTCTTCGGCGGAGGGCCTGCGTCTCCCCGAAAAACGCTATGGCTCTTCGATGATAGCCAAATCCCATGGCGCCAGCGTGAAATTTGCGGCGTGAGCCACGGACTTTCCATCCAGCAAATTGGTGCCGGAGGCATAGGTATAAGTGAGTTTCACTTCGGCGCCGGAGTAGTTGAAGTAGTAATGCAGCTGCTTGCCCATGCGGTTGACACCGTGCTGCACGTGCACAGCGGACGGTAACTGCTGATCGAGGCTGGTGAGGCCGGCTTTCTGTAACTCCCCCTTCAGCACGGCGGTTTGCAACGCATCCGATAAGTAGGTTCCTTCATAGAGCAGCGTTCCTGCTCCGAAATCGTTTTCGGTGATCGCCGGCCACTTGCCAAAAAATGGATGGTCGTAAAAAGCGAGGGCCTTGGCATGCTCGGGCATCAGGAACTCCGCCCAGTAAGAAACTTTGTTCTCCGCGCCGGCGTGGAATGGATCATCCCTAAGGGCGAGAGGCTGTTCGAGGCTGGAAAACTCCTGATAACTGAAGCCGGCCGCCTCGCGCAGAGGCCCCGGCGCGCGCACCCAGCGCACAGCGGAGTCCTCATTCGCGAATCCGCTCTTGAAAGTCATGACGACGTGCCCACCAGCTTTCACGTAGTCCGAAATCCGTTGCAGCAGCGCATCGTCGGAAATATAGAGCACTGGCACAATGAGCAGCTTATATTGCGAGAAATCCTGCGTCTCGGAAAAAACAAAATCCGCGCCCACATTCAGGTCGTAGAGCGACTTGTGCATCTGCTGCACAACCGATGCGTAGCCATCGGGGTCTCCCGTCCAGCTACTTGCCGGCACTCCTCCGCCGTAGGGCATGAAGCTGATGGCGTTGGCCGAATCGCGGCTCCAGAGTATAGCCACCTGGTTATGTACCTGCAGGCCAACAAGGTGTGGGCCAATCTTCTGCAGTTCATGCGCAGTCCTGCTCACTTCGGCATATTCGCGATTGGGCTCCAGGTCATGGGAGAGAATACCCTTCCAGTATGTCTCCTGGTTGGCGTGGATCGAGGCCCAGTGCCAGTACTCAACCATGTTGGCGCCGTCGGCAAGGTACGTATAGACATCCTCGCGTATCTGTCCGTCGTAGGGCGGAAACTGGCCGCCGGAGGTCCATCCAATCGTCTGCCCGTTCGTCTCTGTGACCAGAAAGTTGGTGTGCTTGAGGGAACGGGAGAAGTCGCTCTGCAACGCCTGGAAGGAACCATCGTAATGGTCCTGCGTTCCGTGGTAGATGTTGTCGGCCACGATGTCGAGCGAACCGGCGATCGCCTCTTCATTCACGTCCCGCCTCATCATGCCGCCGTAGTCGGTAGTAATGAACTGGCTCGGTGCAGCACACTCGCGCACCAGTGCCGCCTGCCAATGCAGAAAGTCCGTCACGCGCATCTGGCTCCAGCGCGTCCACTCCAGTTTGTAGCCTGTGGAGATGGTGCCGTCGCGTCGCGGCAGGTCCTCCCAGGTGTGCAGGTCTTCGCCCCAGTAATTGAGGAACCATGCTTTTGAAAGCGCCTCGGGCGTTACGAATTTCTTCTCGAGATAATGCTGGAAGCCAATGAAGACATCCGCATTCGCAGCGTCGTAGCTGCCGGTTTCGTTATCCAGTTGCCATCCGATCACGGTCGGATTGTCTTTGTAATGGGCAACGATGTGGCGAATCAGACGCTCGGCATAAAACCTGTATGCAGGCGAATCGGTGTCCATGTTCTGCCGCAAGCCATAGGTGCTCGCGATGGGCTTGCCGCCGAACATGCCTCCGGGGATTCGCTCGGCGAAAATTTCCGGGTGCTGATGCGCCATCCATGCCGGAATGGAGTATGTTGGCGTGCCGAGGATCACCTTGATGCCCGCCTTGCCCATGGCGTCCACGACATGGTCCATCCACGCATATTCGAAATGTCCGTCTTCGGGCTCCCACAGGCTCCAGGTTGACTCCCCCATACGGACCACGTTGAGGCCGGCGGTCTTCATGAGAGCCACGTCTTTTTCGAGCCGCGCAGCCTGGCCGCCGGGCATGTCCTGCGGCATGTACTCGTTGTAGTACGCGGCTCCGTAGAGCACCGTGGGAAAGCTGAGATCCGGCCCGTGCGCCGCAGCCTGCTGAGTGGCGGCGGCGACAGTATGCAAAAGGGCGAAGGCGGCAAGCATGGTAATTCGCGGCGTCGATAACTGCATAACTTAACCTCGATTTCAGTCGAAGGGAAAGTCTAAATCAAGCAGCTTGCCCCTGTTTCGAAATTTGCCCCACGGGCTGATGATTGGTTAGCCAGTTGCAGATGACTTCACGCCGGGCGATTCTCGCATTCCCCTGCATGGAGACTCGCCACGGCATTGAACCAATACATCCATAGGTTGCGTGTTTTGGAGTTAGCCCGCCCGAATTACTGTGCCGTCTCCAGCGTGTGTGTGGCGCGATCCAGGGACTGCGTCAGCACCGTCAACTGTTGCACCGCACGGCTCGAGTCCTTGGCGTCGATGGCCTCGTTCACACCCGGAATCACGACCGCAGCGTAGCCCGTAAACTCGCCCGGAGCATAGATGGTGTGCCGATACCATGGGCGATTGGGCAGGCCGGCATCGGATATCAGATCGGCCTCGGTTTCGCGCAGGGCGAGGTTTAGCTTTCCCAGATCGCCTTTGCCCGCTGTCTGCAGGTCATGCGCTCTTTGTGCGGCGGCCACAAAGCGGCCTGCGGCAGCTTCCGCGGCAGCAAAGTCGAGAGAGGTCAATCCATCATCCGACGCCTTGCGCCGGGCCGCGGCAAGATATGTGTCGATAGCGCGGGCGTAGGTCACGTAGTCGTAGGGAAGTACGTCAGCGTCGGCCATCCGCAAGGCTTCCAAGCCGAACACGCGCGCCATCTCCTGAAGATAGACAAAGTGCGGATCGGCATTCTGCACGTACCAGGCGTAGTCGTCGAAGGTGGAGTGATACACGCCATACGGACCGCTGGAGCCAATATCGGTCGAGGGCACGCCAATATGCTGCAAAAACGGCGTGAAGTCGGAACCGGAGCCCAGGTCGCCCACATGTACTTCTTCATTTTCAGGAGGCGCGTTGGATCCGCGATGCTCGTTGCCTTCCAGCTTGGCATTCTTCCACTGGTCGTAGACCGTGGCGCCGAGAGGGCTGGGAACGGAGCGTGTCAGTTCACGCACAAACTGCTTGAGCGAGGGCACGGCGGCGGCGGAGAAATCCGGACCGGCCACACCTACGTCCACGTTGAAATAGGCTACGGCGCGCTCTAATGTCTTGGCGTGCTGCTCCACCCACTCGGTTGAGCCGATCAGGCCTTCTTCCTCGGCGTCCCAACTGCAGAAAACGATGGTCCGTTTGGGGCGCCATCCCTGCTTGAGCAGCACGCCGATGCCATGAACCGCCTCCAGCATGGCTGCTGTGCCGCTGTTGGGATCGACGGCGCCATAGACCCACGCATCGCGGTGGTTGCCGGCGACGACCCAGTCGTCTGGATACTCGGCGCCTTTCACTTTGCCGATTACGTCCCAGATGATGCGGCGCTGATAATCCTGCACCGACACGAGATGGACTTTCACACCGCCCGGTCCGAGGTGATAGCGGAAGGGCAGCGCGCCCTGCCAGCCCTGCGGCACGCCCGGGCCTTGCAGCGCCTGCAAGATGGGAGAGGCATCGTGATAGCTGATGGGGATGGAGATGATGTGCGGCTGGTTGCCCTCCGGCGAGATGCGCGCCGAGTCGGGCAGGTCCGGTGTGGATGCCACACCGGGCGTCTCCGGGTCGCCGGGGTATTTGAACAGGAATTGAACTGACCCGCGCTGTACGCCGGTGTCTGGACGCCACGGACCCATGGGCCACGGGTCGCCCTTGAAGTAGCCATCGTCCTGCGGATCAGAGTAAATGAGTACACCCGCCGCGCCCCGCTGCTGGGCGATGTAGACCTTGACGCCGCGGAAGTTTCCGCCGTAGCGCACCAGCACAATTTTGCCGTGCAGGTCGATGTGCTGAGCAGCGAGCTGATCGAAATCTTCCAGCCGTCCGTAGTTGGCGTAGACCACTTCGCCGGTCACTTCCCCCGAGCCGGATGAACCGTTGAACGGCATTACAACCCTCGGGTCGTCCTGACCAGGATCCCCTTCCACGCGCTCGCGCGTGGGCCCGCTGATCAACAGTTTCCCGCTGGGGTCGAAGGCCTCCATGCGCACCACTTTGGGCCAGTTCAGCAGCACGCGATAGGGTACGATCTCCGTTTCCAGGCCGGCGGCGCGAAACTTCTCGGCGACATACTCAGCGGTCTTGTGATCTTCAGGCGTGGCGGCCAGGTGAGGCTCGGCTGTGAGCGCCTTCAAGTGCTGCCCGGCAAGCTTGGCGTCCGGGACAGCCAGAAACTGCTGCTCGATTTTTGATTCAGCTGCGAAGTCGGTATAGCCAAAGACGCTAGTGGGCGCGGATTGCGCGAGAAGCATGGATGAGGCCAGCGACGGAAGCACAAGCAGGGCAAGCAAAGCGCGCAGATTCATTCGCGAAATCCCTTTGAAAAGGAGTGAGAACGATTCCCGTTTTGTGCAACGCAGGCCAAAGCCAGCAGGGAAGCAGGAATTAACCAAGAGCTTACACTAGAAGGCAGGGAGAACTTCTTCTGAGCGCTGACCGCGAGTTGGATCAGGAACAAGAGAGCCTGGCGGTCGAAGAGGCTGACGCTGCCACGCCTTGCTTTGCCTGCCCGGAACAAAGCCGGCTTCCGCAGATTGTCCGCGCATTGCGCAATCCCAACTTCCGCCTCTTCTGGAGCGGCAATTTCCTCTCCAACATTGGCACCTGGATGCAGAATGTGGCCCAGGGCTGGCTGGTTCTCTCACTCACCGGCTCCGCGTTCTGGCTGGGCGTCGTTGGCTTTGCCGGCTCCATTCCATTTCTCATCTTCACGCTTTTTGGCGGCGTAGTCGCCGATCGCGTAAACAAGCGCAGGCTGCTGCTGGTTACCCAGTCCGTGATGATGCTGCTGGCCTTTGCGCTGGCCGCGCTCAGTTGGCTCAAAATCATTACTGTGTGGGAGGTTGTGCTGCTGTCGTTCCTCAACGGTATGGCCATGGCCATGAATGCGCCCAGCTACCAGGCGCTGGTGCCGCGTCTGATTCCACGCGAAGACCTGACCAACGCCATCGCCCTCAACTCTGCGCAATTCAATATGTCGCGCATTCTGGGGCCCACGCTGGGTGGCTACGCAATGGCGCTGGTCGGAGTGGCGGGCAACTTTTTTCTCAACGGCGTCAGCTTTCTGGCTGTATTGTGGGCGCTGACGCGCATCCAGTATCCAGAGCAGGAACCGTCGCACTATCCGGGCTTGCTTTCCAGCCTGCGCGAGGGATTCGCGCACGTACGCAGCAACAAGCAGATGCGCGTGCTGGTGTGGATGACGGGCTGGGCCAGCTTCCTGGGCATTCCCTTCATAACCTTCATTCCCTACTTCGCGCGCATTCGCCTGCACGCGGGAGAAACCGGCCTTGGCTGGCTGATGGCGGCCTCGGGTTTTGGCGCTGTATTAGGCGCGGTCACCGTGGCTGCGCGAGGAACGCTCCGCCATCGCGGCACGGTAGTCACCGTGGGCGGATTGGTTTTCTTTTCCGCAATTATCGCCTTCAGTTACTCGCAGAGCTTTGTGCTGTCGCAGTTCCTGCTTCTGTTCGAGGGGTACAGTGCGATCCTGATGATCTCATCGTTCAACGTGGCCATCCAGCATCTGGCCAGCGACCAGATGCGCGGGCGCGTGATGAGCATCTATGCCACATGCTTTCTGGGATTGCCGCCGCTCGGGTCGTTATTGGCCGGCGAGATGTCACGGCATATTCCAACGCCACACGCACTGGCTGCAATGGCTGCTGTCGCCGCCACTATCTTCGCGGTGACTTACGCAGTTTCAAGGCCGCTGCGCGAACTTGATTGAATACTCCAGCCAGAGCCGCCGGAGATTCGGAGGAGGGCCGGCGGCCAAACCGCCGGTCTTCTGGCTCAGGCAGCCGCAACCGGCTGCGCGCAATGCGCGCACCGTTTGGCGGCAATTGGAATTTCGCTCAAGCACTCCGGGCAGATTTTGGTGGCGGGCGGTGCGTCAGGGATGGGCTTCTTGAAGCGAGCCATAAGCGCATTGGCCGGCATCACGATGAAAAAGTAGACCGAGGTCGCCACCAGAAGGAACGCGATGGTTGCGTTCAGAAAGTTGCCGATCATGATGTGGTCGTACGCAATGGCGCTGAAGTCGGGCTTGCCGACCAGGTTGCCGATGAATGGGGTGAACACATCCTTGACCAGGGATGTGACAACGGTGCCGAATGCGCCGCCCATGATGACGCCTACAGCCAGATCAAGAACGTTTCCACGCAGAATAAAGTCCCGAAAGCCTTTCAGCATATCTTCCTCCGGTTATATTCCCTCGAACGATGGGCCTTCGCCGGGCGCAGCCTATCTTCATAGGGTTTCGGACAATCTTACATGCGGCATAGGAACAAAGGCCAAATTTGCGATGCGATGGACAAGCGCATCGCCCAAGTTTGTCAATGCATTAAATCGGATACACCCAGAGAAAAACCGCCATGGCCAGGATCATCAGTTCAGACCAGAGCAGGATGAGCACGCCGGCGTGGTGCAGACTCCACTTGCGGCCCAGGCAGCGCGCCGTGTCTATCATGCCCCAGGCAGCAGCAATCACGGGTAGAATCTGCCAGATCGACGCATGCAAATGACGAGTGTCGGGAAAACCGGCGAGGCGCATCGATGCAACCAGCGCGCCAAGCGAGAGCACGACGCCGCGCAGGAGCGAGCGTTGCCGCAGACGAAAAGGGTGAGGGTGGGGAAGCACCACACTCTTACTTTAGCCGTTCACCGTTACTTTGCCGCCAACTCCATCTCACGCAGCGATTCGGAGTACGGCGCCCGCAGCACGCCCCGTTCGGTAAAGATTGCCGTCACATACTTTGCGGGAGTTACATCGAAGGCCGGATTGCAGATGCCCACCCCATGCGGGGTAAGTTGCTTGCCGCCGTGGTGGGTAACCTCTTGCGCCGGTCGTTCCTCGATGGGAATTGCGTCGCCGTTAGCGCAAGCCAGATCGATAGTCGACCACGGAGCGGCGGAATAGAACGGAATGCCGTGCTCCCTGGCCAGAATGGCGACGTTGTAGGTTCCGATCTTGTTGGCGAAATCGCCGTTGGCGGCGATGCGGTCCGCGCCAACGACTACGGCTTGGATGCGGCCGGCACGCATGAGGCTGGCGGCCATGTTGTCGCAGATGACCGTGGTTGGAATGCCGTCGGCCATCAACTCCCAAGCGGTGAGCCGGGCGCCCTGCAGAAACGGCCTTGTCTCGTCTGCGTAGACGTGAATGCGCTTACCCTGTTCGACTGCCGACCGAATGACCCCGAGCGCGGTTCCATAGCCGCACGTAGCCAGTGCGCCTGCATTGCAATGAGTCAGCACGCCGCCTTCTTCGGGCAGCAGCGCGCCGCCGAAGACGCCCATGGCCTTGCAGGCCGCAATGTCTTCCTCAAACATGGCGTCGGCCTCGGCCAGGATTTGTTCCTGGATAATCGCCATTGGGTAGTCTGCCACCCGGAGGGTCGCGAACAGACGCTTCATGCGGTCGATGGCCCAGAAGAGATTCACCGCAGTAGGACGCGTACCGGCCAGCCGCGCGCAGATGCTCTCAAACTCCGGAGCAAACTCCGCAGCAGAATTTGCGTTGCTATTCTGAGCGCCCAGCGCAATGCCGTAGGCCGCCGAAACACCGATGGCCGGCGCACCACGCACCACCATGGTGACAATCGCCTCTGCCACTTGTTCATAGGTCGTGGCGAGTACATAGCTCTCCTCTAGAGGGAGCTTGGTCTGATCGATGAACCGGACGCCTTCCGGCGTCCATGTGAGGGTTGAAATCATGAACTTCCATTCTAAATGAAGAATCGAGGGACAAAGGACTTAGCGACTCAGGAACCAGCCGCAACGCCCGACATGAAAACCTTTTCATTTTTCGCTGGACGTACCTTCACCCCCCTCATTAGAGTGGTGTGGACTCAATTTCAGCGCCGCCCGTTCTCTGTTCTCGACAAACGCTTTTGCCCAAGGAGCCGCTCTTGTTGAACCTCACCTCGGTTGATTGGCTGATCATGCTGCTCTACTTCGTGTTTGTGCTGGGCATCGGCTTTGCCCTCAAGCGCTACATGAAGACCAGCAAGGACTTCTTCCAGGCCGGCCGCGCCCTGCCCGCGTGGATCTGCGGCCTGGCCTTCATCAGCGCCAACCTGGGCGCGCAGGAAGTCATCGGCATGGGCGCGTCAGGCGCCAAATACGGCCTGGAGACAGCGCACTTCTATGGCATCGGCGCCATCCCCGCCATGGTCTTTGTAGGCATCTTCATGATGCCCTTCTACTACGGATCGAAGGCCCGCTCCGTGCCTGAGTTTCTGCGCATGCGCTTCGACGAGAAAACACGCGCGCTGAACGCCTGCTCGTTCGCCGTCATGACCGTGTTCAGCTCCGGCATCTCCATGTACGCGATGGCCCGACTGATCCAGGCGCTGCATGTATTCGACGGCCTGTTCTACACCATGGGCTGGCCGAAGGAGGGCATCTTCACCTTCTCCATCGTGCTCTCGGCCGTGATTGTGCTGGCATACATCTTTCTCGGCGGCCTCACCAGCGCAATTTACAACGAGGTGCTGCAATTCTTTCTCATCGTCGCCGGCTTCCTCCCATTAGTCCTGCTGGGCCTGCGCAACATTGGCGGCTGGAGCGGCCTCAAGGCTTCGGTTCCACTTCAATATATGCATGAGTGGAAGGGCGTCGCCCACGCCTCCACCAATCCCATGGGCATCGAGATCATCGGGCTCGGCATGGGACTGGGATTCGTGCTTGGCTCCGGCTACTGGTGCACCGACTTCCTTGTCATCCAAACCGCCATGGCATCAAAAAACATGGAATCGGCGCGACGCGTACCCCTGATTGCCGCCGTGCCCAAGATCTTCTTTCCGTTCCTCGTGATTCTCCCCGGGTTGCTGGCCATCGGTCTGCCCACGCCGCACACCACCACCGTGGTGCACAACGTTAACGGGATGATTGTTCGCGACACGAATGTCGTCCCGCAGAATGTCGAAGAAGGCCGCGGTCTGGTTCCCGCCAAGATCAACCCGGTGACCGGCAAGGCCATGTACACGGCCAGCGGCGAACCGCTTCTGGACTACGACATGGCCACGCCCAACATGCTGCTGCATTTCTTTCCCACCGGCATTCTCGGACTCGGCCTCACCGCATTATTGGCAAGCTTCATGAGCGGGATGGCAGGCAACGTGACAGCTTTCAACACTGTCTTCACGTACGACCTCTATCAGTCGTACATTCATAAAGGCGGCTCCGACCGTCATTACATGGCTGTGGGCCGATGGGCAACCGTCGGCGGCATCATGCTCTCCATTGCCACTGCGTATGCAGCCATCAATTTCAACAACATCATGGACACTCTGCAGCTCGTCTTCAGCTTTGTCAACGCCCCGCTGTTTGCCACCTTCCTGCTGGGAATGTTCTGGAAGCGCGCCACCGGGCACGGAGCTTTTGCCGGGCTGATTGCGGGCACCTGCGCGGCCATGCTGCACCACGGGCTCACACTGCCCATCGAGGCGCGGCCGGGCATTCACGGTGGATGGCTGACTGTTCTGCATCACTATCCCAGCGACATGGCGCAGAACTTCTGGGGCGCGATCTTCGCATTCGGCACCAATTTTGTGGTGACGGTGATTGTGAGTCTTGCCACCAAGGCACGACCGGAGTCGGAGTTGGTAGGGCTGGTGCATTCGCTTACGCCCAAGCCGCCACGCGCGCATAATGTCTGGTGGAAGAGCCCCGAGGCCCTGGCAGTTGCCGTCCTGCTCATGGCCATTGGCCTGAATATTTTCTTTTACTGATCCAAAGATGCGGTTTTCTCTGCGGAAGATGCCGCAGGCCAGGAGGAGAAGCATGAGTCTAGATTTACGCATCCCCATGGGCTTGATGTTCACGCTGGTCGGCATGATTCTCACCGCCTTCGGCCTGGCCACACGAGGCAGCGCTATCTATGCGGCCAGCCTCGGCATCGACGTCAATTTCTGGTGGGGACTGGTGTTGCTGATCTTCGGTCTGACGATGTTGACGCTGGGAAGGCGCGGCCAGAAGCGGCTTGCCAGCTTGCCGCCTGAACCGGTCGACGAAACCCGCTCGCGCCTCGGGCACTGAGCGGAGCAAGTCGGCAAGCCAGCGAGCCAGCAAGTCAGCGAACCGGTGCATCTATGGGTACAAAGGGTGGTCTCCCGAGCGGCGGAAGAATCCGGCACTTCCGTGATTTGATCGTGTGGCAAAGAGCTATGGTCCTCGCGAGAGCGGTGTATTCAGAGACCGAATCTCTACCGCAGAAGGAAGTCTTCGGACTTCAATCTCAAATGCGCCGGGCCGCGGTCTCCGTTGCCAGCAACATCGCAGAGGGCCATGGAAGGCTCAACGATGGACATTTTAGGCAGTTCCTAGCCAACGCGCGCGGATCGCTCTTCGAACCGCAAACTCAAATTGAACTTTCAGCTGGACTCGGGTTCCTAAACCAGGCCAGGGCTAATATTCTGATGGAACAGTCTGAAGAAGTAGCGCGCCTCATCAACGGTTTACTTCATTCCATGGAAGCTTGATTGCCATTTGAGGCCGGCGCTGACTCGCTGGCCTGCTGACTCGCTATTCCGTCCTCACCCCAAATCGCATCGTTCTGTAGTCGAACGTATAGCTCTTCAACTGGTCAAGAAAATCCATCCCCAGCACCCCGTACACATCGTCCAGCACGGCCAACCCGATTGGTTCAGTGATCACCTGGATGTAATGCGCTTGCACCGTCGCTGGTCCGACCGACAGCGGGACCGTTTCTGCGACGAACGCCGGCTGCGGCGGCTTGTTCTGTGCGCCGGGAATTGAAAACAGCTCCATCTTCTGCCCGGCAAAGTTCTCCGTGTGCTCGTCGTAATAACGCGATGTCATGTAGGTCTGTTGTCCGCTCGCGTCGACCACGTACATGCGCTCCTGGCCCTTGGGGCCAAGCGCAACAATCATCTGGTCTCCGTCGAGAAAGAAGCGCGCACCCGGTATGGGCGGGTCTTCTTTTTCGTTGGCTAGTGGCGGCTTGAATGGCCGCACTTCAATGGTCGAATCGGAGGTGATGGTAAGGCTGCCCAGCGCGGAAAGCGCGGCATAACCCAGCTCTCCCTCGACTTGGTAGTGCGAACGCGGAAACGAGTAATCGGCATCTTCAAAGACAAATGCGGTCATGTTGCGGAAGGTGATGCGTCCGCCGATGGTGAAGCGCGGAATCACCGTCATGTGCACCTGCATGGGTCGACCTGTGAGGGCATGAATGACGGCAAACTCGTCGGAAACTTTCAGTCCCGCCTCTCTGGCCTCGGAACGAGAGATTAGATTAAACGGAGTAGTCGGGTCCATCATCCAGCTATGCGGGCGGGCGTCCACGTAGACCGGAAGCTCCGTGAGACCGAGCGCGTTGCGGCTGATCTGCAGCAGGAAGGGCTCGTAGGGCTCTACCGTCATGGGCGGGTTGGCGGCGGCAAGCGGCGCAAGCTTCAGGGGGAGCTCAATCTCGTCCTGCTCTTCGGGACTCAGATGACTCTGCATTCGGCTCTCAAGAGTCTCATAAGCCCTGGCGGCCTTGGCCATGTCGCCCGTGCGCAGGTAGTCCTCGGCCAGCGCCTTGCGAAGAATCTTCTCCTGCGCCGTATTGCCGCCGGCCGCTACCTTGTCGACCAATGGCTCCAGCAACTGGATGGAGGCCTTCGGGTCGTTGTCCCGATTGGCCAGAATGCCACGATAAAACTGCGCCTGGTCGGGCGGCATCTGCGGCAATTCCGATTCAATGTGAAGGAACTGGTGATCGACGAGCAACGCCTCGAGCCGCGCCTCGGAATCCAACCCGCTGGTAGTCCCTGTGTGCACCTGTTCGCTCTGGCCCTGCTGTGCGTCGGGAGCCGGCTGCGGCGGGGCCTTTTGCGCGCCGAGGACTGGCGTCAACAGGGCCACAATGCAGACCGCCGACCCGCTCCACCGCACCAGAGCCTTCGCTCTCAATCTGCCCCATTCCATCATTCTCAGTAAGAAGTTATCAGATCGCGGCAGGTACCTTCTGCAGGCGAAATCGCCGCAACTTTTCCAACCCCAAGGCCGAGTCGCAACCGGTTCAATCCGGGAATCTTAACCTTAATTCACCGCCTCTTGAGACTTTCCTGACGCGCGCGCCGGTACACTTGAAGAAGATGAAGCGAAGAAGCATCGAACACTACGAGATTCTCCGCAAGCTCGGCGCAGGCGGCAGCGGCGTGGTCTACCTGGCCAACGACACACTGCTGCAGCGGCCCGTGGTGCTCAAGATTCTGCGTACCGGCCTGCTCTCAGCCGAGCAGTTGCGCACTACCGTACTGCGCGAGGCGCGGCTGGCCTCGGCCATCGAGCATCCCAACGTCTGCGCCATTTACGAGGTCGGCGAGAGCGGCAACGAGGGCTACATCGCAATGCAGTACGTGCCCGGCCAGTCCCTTGACCGGCTCATCGCCCGGGGCCCCGCCAGCTTGCAACTGGTACTCTCGGTCGGAATACAAATCGCCGATGGCCTGCAGGCCGCGCACGCCCTGGGCATCTTTCATCGCGACCTGAAACCCCAGAACGTCATGCTCACCGACGGCGGACTGGTCAAGATTCTGGACTTCGGCCTGGCGCGCCGCCTGCGCCCCGAGGATGCAAGATTCGATCCTTCCAAGCCTGCGCTGGCTAAAGATGCCTCTGTCGCTGCCACCTACACCGCGCGCGGCGGCACCATCCGCTACATGGCCCCGGAGCAGTTCGTCACCGGCCAGTCCAGCGTGCAGTCGGACGTGTGGGCGCTGGGCGTAATCCTCTATGAGCTGACCAGCGGACGCCATCCTTTCGCGCGCCCCGAAGCCGAAGACTTTCAAGCCATCCGCGCCATCCAGTTCTCCGACCCGGAGGACCTGAGCCACATTGTCCCCGGCATCTCGCCGGAGTTGAAAAGCGTCATCGCCAGTTGTCTGGAAAAAAATCCCGGAGCGCGCTATGCCTCCGCTGCCGAGGTGCGCGAAGCGCTCAAGACTATCATGAAGGCTCTGCAAATTGAGACTGGCATCATCCCCGGCGATGCAGCCGCCAACCTGCCCACCACCGGCCCCGAAGCGGAGAAGCGCAATACCGGCTTCCTTTCCATGCTGGCGGAGCGGTTTCGCGAATCCGCCGTCGATCGCGCACCGCAGAACTCACTCGTCGTGCTCCCGTTCACCAACCTGGGCGCGACTGAAGTAGCTCCGCTCTACGGCTTTGCCCTGGCCGATGCCATTGCCGCACGCCTGGCGCGCATTCCAGCGCTCGTGGTTCGCCCCTCCAGCACCCTGATGCCGCTACCCATCGCCAAAATGGACCCGCTCTCCGTCGGGCAGAAGCTGCTCGTCTCGTTCGTGCTCGCGGGGAATTTCCTGCGCTCGGACGAAGGCTTCGACCTGAACTGGCAGCTTCTCGATGTGGCTTCGCAGAGCGTACGCTCGGGCGGAGCCATCCGCGTGGCCTCGCTGGATTTGATCGCCGTGCAGACCGAAATCTCCAACGAAGTTTTTGCCGCGCTGCACGGCCTTTCCGCCGCCGACCGAATGGACTCCGCCCAGCTTGACGCACCCCGCAATGGATCGCGCGATAATTCGTACGGATCTCTTCCCGGACGAGTCAGCGAAGAGTATCTGCAGGCGCGTGCTCTGCTCAGCTCTTTTATGGTGCGCACCGGTTCACGCGCCGATCTGGACCGGGCTCATGCACTGTTCACCAGCGTCACCGCCACCGATCCCGAGTTTGCCGCTGGATGGTGCGGCCTGGGCATTGCCGAGCTGCAATATGTGCGCCACGGTTTTGGCGGGCAGATCCACGTCATGCACGCGCGCCGCGCCTTCGACGAAGCCCTCAAACTCGACCCGGCCTCGACAGAGGCGAATCTCTACCGCATCTACATGCTGCTCTCGCGGGGCGAAAAAGAATCCGCGCGCCATGGCATTGCCAACCTGCTCTCCGGTGCGGCGAACGACTGGAACGTGCACATGGTTGCAGGCCTGGCGCTGCGTGGCGACGGCATGTACGACGAAGCGCTGCACCAGTTCAGCCGCGCGCTCAAGCTCAACCCGGCCAGCGCGCCCATCCTCTACAACCACCGGGCGCGTGTCTACCACTATCAGAATCAAATTGAGCTGGCGGGCGACGAGCTCGAAAAGGGCCTGGCTCTCGAGCCGCGTCACCCGCTGCTGCGTACCTCGGCCGGCTATCAGCAGATGCGGCTCGGCAATCTGAGCGCGGCGATCGAAATTCTGGAAGGCGTCATTCGCGACGACGATTCGCTGCGCATCGCCGTGCCCACGCTCGCACTGTGCTACGTTCAGGCCGGTGAGCGCGAACGCGCCGCCGCGCTGCTCAAGGACGATACCTTGGCTGCAGCCGAAGCCGACAGCGAAATGGCTTATCGCCTGGCAAGCTACTTCGCCGTCGAAGGCGATTCCAGCGAAGCGCTCCACTGGTTGCGCCGCGCCATTTATCTCGGCAACGAGAACTATCCCTGGTTTCAGATCAATCCGGCGTGGAACAATCTGCGCACCAACGCCGATTTCGAACGCATTCTCGAAGACTTGAAGCGCGGCTTCCGCAAAAACCAGAAAACATGGAAGCGTCTGCTGGAGCAAGTGCCGCCGGACGGCGAGTAGGCCTCGAGTTGGTTGTCCCATCCTCCCGTCCGCCGCGGCGGACGAAAGGATGGGTACCCAGCGAATTACTTCTTCTTACCCTTCTTTTTTCCCGAAGCCTTCTTGCCCGCCTTTTTCCCAGAGATTTTCTTCTCTGCCTTCTTTCTCGACTTTTTTTCAGCCTTCTTTCCAGAAGCCTTCTTGCCCGCTTTCTTCTCGGCTTTCTTCTCGGCCTTTTTCGCTTTCTTCTTGCCAGTCTTCTTCCCGGCTGTCTTCTTCGCCGCCTTGGTTCCCCCAGCAACCGAAGATTCCTTCTTCTTATGCTTCTTATGCTTCTTCTTCACGGGCGGCGGTGCCGGTGTTGGAGTCGGCGTAGGGGTTGGAGTTGGAGTCGGAGTCGGAGTCGGAGTTGGTGTCGGAGTTGGTGTCGGGGTCGGACTCGGCGTTGGAACGGCGGGAGGCGCGAGCAGCGGAATCAGCGCACTTGCGATCGGCGATCCCTGTCCGGTGCAGGCGTCCCACCCCGGCCCGGCAGAAAACGCGCCGTTGTTCCCTTGCGTGATATCGTTGAACGCCGCAGCCGCCTTGGTCGCATAGATGGCCGGGTTAATGAATCCGACCTTCTTGCCCAGTCGCTGATTAGCCATGGCCACCAGGCCTGCCCACAGCGGAGCCACCGCGCTGGTGCCCCCCACCACCGTATTCTGGCCGTCGACGCGAATTTGGTAGCCGCTGTTGGGGTCGGCATCTCCCGCCACGTCCGGCACGCCACGACCGCCTCCACTTGTGCTCGGCGCGGGCACTTTGGAATTCGCCTGCCAGGTCGGCAGCGGGAAGAACGTGCTCACGCCGCCGCCGGTCGCTCCGTCGTTGTTGGCCAGTTCGTTCCACACTACTTCGGAAACAATCGTGGTCCCGTTCCAATTCAGTTTGGTTCCTCCGCAGGCCACCACGTGCGGACTCGACGCCGGAAAATCGACGTTATTCCCGGTTGCGCCGTCCGTGGAACCGTTATCGCCCGCCGCCACCGTAATGGTGATGCCCAGCGCCGCCGCCGACTGGCACGCCGCGTCCAGCGCTGTCATGGCCTGTGCCGTCCAAGTCGACTCCGGGCCGCCCCAGCTGATCGAAATCACGCTCGGGTTGTTGGTGGAGTCGTGAATTGCCGTCGTGATGGCGTCCGTGAATCCCTGGTCGGTGTTGGGCGTAAAGTACACCACGATGTTCGCGCCTTGCGCCACGCATACGGCCACTTCAATATCCAGCATCACTTCACCGTCAGCGCTGTCCGCCTTTGTCGGCGAGTTCGTCCCGCCGTCCACGCTCACCGAGGTAATAGCCGGCGGATTAAGGTTCAGCGATTGGAAGTAAGTTGCCAGGTCAGTCGTCCGGTATCCTCCGCCCAGCTCAATGATGCCGATCGTCTGGCCTGTTCCGCTGGCCGTTGCAGGCCACTGGTAGGCCTGCGCCACCTGCGGAGGCGTATAGCTCGACGGCTGCGCCGGAGCATCTTCCGCCTTCAGGCCTGTCCTCGGCTCTTCGCGCCTCATGCGGAAATGCGGCTTCGCCTGTGGCCGGTTGTCCAGCCCCAGCACCGCCAGCACCGACCCCGTCAGCGACTCCGGCAGTTGAATCCCGCCCTCGCGCACGCGGTACTCCACGCCGTCGATGGTCTTCTGGTTCAGCTCCACGCCAAACGCCTTCTGAATGTCGACCGCCGTGCCTGTCAGCTGCACCGTCCGCCGTATGGCCGCCGTGGGATCGTCTTCCACCTTCAGGTTGAATTCCTTGGCAAACGCCTTCACCAGCTTCAACGCATCCGGATCTGCTGTGTGGTGTTTCCTATACTCCGCCCGGCTCACCCGCACCGGACCAAATGACCTGCCTGCCCGCCGGTTGTATTTCAGCGGCTCTTTTCTCTTCACAATCACTGAAACGGTAACTTTCGCCTCGTCCGGTGTAGATTTCACATGGACTGCATTCTCAGGCGGGGCTTTTTCGCTTCCTTTGAGCACTACACGCGACTGCTCCGCAAACTTCGGAGTTTTGACTTTGGGGGATGTTGCCATGACTCGCCTCTTTTCTCGTCCCTGCCGAGTTAGCTCCTTTTGAGAGCCAGGAACACGATGAGACCGAATCATAATCCAATTTGCTTTAATCGTATGCAGGAATTCAAAGAATTGAATCATGGAGCGTTCAGAGGTTCTTACTTAGCTTTTGATCCCGGCATGTAGAAGCGCTGACCGCCGGCCGGTCGATGCCCCAACTCATCCGATCGGCGCACTTCGTATCCCGCTGCGGGCCGCCTTCAAGGCTCCTTCGAGCGCAATGGCAAGCTCCCGGACGCCGCGCCGGATTTCCATTGCGTCGACTGCGGCAAATCCGAGCTGCAGCCCCTCGCGCGCTGCTTTTCCCAGGCAGTACCGGCTCAGCGGAGTCACCTCGACATGGCGCCGGGATGCGGCAGCGGCGGCGGTTTCGCCGTCCAGTCCGCCGCCAAGCCAGGCCGCCGTTTGCAATCCAGCCTCAATCCCCATGATCTCGAGCAAACCGGCCAGTCGTTCCCGCGCAGACTCCTGCAAAACCGACAAGCGCTCCGCGTACACCTGCCGCATTCGCCGCAGGTGGCGGCCGAAATGCCCCTCGGTAATGAAGTCGCACAGGATCGCCTGCTCCAGCAAGGGCGCGTGCCGGCTGGTAATCGAGAGGGTTGCGGAAACCCTGTCGACCAGGTCCGGAGGAACCACCAGGTAGCCCAACCGGAGTGAAGGAAACAAGACCTTGCTGAAGCTCCCCGTGAAGAGCACCAGCCCGCGGCGATCCAACCCCTGCAATGCCGGAACGGGACGGCCAACGTAACGGTACTCGCCGTCATAATCGTCTTCGAGGATGAGCGCACCGGACTTGCCGGCCCAGTCCAGCAACTGCAGACGGCGCGGCAGGCTCATGGTGGTTCCCAACGGGAACTGATGCCCTGGGGTAACGTAGACCAGCCGTGCACCGCGCAGGGCGAGCCGCTCAACAGTCATTCCCTCGTTGTCCACAGGGAGCACTGAAATCCGGGCGCCCACAGCCTTGAAAACAGCTGCCGCTCCCGGATAGCCCGGCTCTTCCATGCAGACACGGTCGCCGGGATTCAGGAGCAAGCGCGCTGTCAGGTCCAGAGCTTCCTGCACGCCGGAGATGATTGCCACCTGCTCGGGCTCGCATCGCACACCGCGGGACGTGCCCAGGTAGGCGGCAACAGCCTGGCGAAGCGGCCTGTACCCCATTGGCGGGCAGCCCAGCAAAAGGCTTTTCGAAATACGGCGCAGGCGGCGGGCCGCAACCTGCGCCCATAACGCTGCCGGGAAGAGATCCAGCGCAGGCAAGTTTGCCATGAAGGCGCGGCCTGGGCGGAATTCAAAGTTTGAGAAGGGCGTCACACGCCGTGCGTATTCGGAGATGAATTGCTCCGGCTTGCGCATGGCCCGCGACTTTGCGGCGGTTGAACGCGCAACCTCAAGCAGCTCGTCGGGCAGCACCTTGCTGACATAGGTTCCCGAACCGACACTGCCCTCGAGATAGCCCTCTGCCTTGAGTTGATCGAAGGCATTGACGATGGTTCCACGCGACAGGCCGTAAGGCCTCCCCAGTTCGCGCGTAGAAGCGAGCCTTGTTCCTGGACGCAGACGGCCCTCCACAATGGCGGCACGCAGGGCTCCGTACAGCCAGTCATGGGCAGATGCGCCTGAAGGCCGGTCTGGTAGCGCGAGTTCGAATGAAGAGGTTCGCTTGGTCATTCAAGTGGTCCAATCGAAATAGCATAAATGGATCTTGCGATTGATCCACTATAGATTAATCTCAGAATTGCAAGGAGCGAATCATGAAGCTATCCGGGAGGGCGAAGATCGGGGCGGTTTGCTTGGTATGTACCATGGCGCAGGCAACACATGCCGCATTTTCCCAGCCGCAGAACGCGACTGCACCGCACCCTGCCAAACAACGCGCCAGGGTTGCTTTCGCTCACGCGCTGCCGAAGCTGAACGGCGATCGGCTCAGGGCGACCGTGGTCGAAGTCAACTACGGACCCGGAGAGTCATCGCTTCCTCATAGTCATCCTTGCGCCGTCATCGGGTACGTGGTAGAAGGGTCGATTCGCACTCAAGTGAAGGGTGAGCCGGAAGTCACGGTCAAAGCAGGCCAGAGTTTTTATGAGGCGCCCAACGGCGTTCACCTGGTTTCGGCCAACGCCAGTTCGTCAGAACCGGCCAAGCTTCTCGCCTACCTGATCTGCGATCACGACGCGCCACTTTCGGTTCCAGCAGCTGAAAACAATCATGCGGGAGGCAAGTAGTCATGAGCGACGCTGTGCACAACAAACTGAATAGACTCCCGGACAATGCATCAAAAGCGACGCCGGGCCTGAGCGTGGACCGACTGGCTGCCCTGGAGCGGGTGGGGATGCTGTATGCCCGCATCGCACTGGGCGCTGCCTTTTTATCCGCTGTAGCCGATCGCTTTGGCCTCTGGGGCAAGTATGGCGGCTGGGGAAACTTCGCCACCTTCACGGCCTACACCGCTCAAGTGAACTCCTTCATGCCAAGGTTCATCATTCCGTTCCTTGCATGGGCAGCGACGATTGCTGAAACATCGTGTGGAATCCTGCTGATCCTGGGATTGTGGCTACGATGGGTTGCGCTGGCAAGCAGCATTCTGCTGGCCATGTTTGGAACGGCGATGGCGATCTCGTTCGGGGTCAAATCGCCGCTTGATTACTCGGTATTCTCTGCCTCAGCCGCGGCCGCATTGCTGTCGCTGCACGCCTTTAAACAGACCGGGAAATGAGTTCGCAACAATCGGAAAGGAGAACAGTTGTCATGAAACTCACAGGAACCAGCGGCCTCCTCGTCGCACTTCTCTCTTTAGCCAGCTTCGGCGCGGCAAGACTGCCCGCCCAACAACCAGACGATCGTCAGTTGCTGCAGGTGCGCGAACAGGTGTGGCGCGCCTGGTTCGCCAACGACACTGCGGCTCTCCACAAACTGGTTCCACCGGAAACGATTGTGATGAGCGGCGGCGAGGAAAACTGGATGCACCAGGCAGAGGTGTTTCAATCCGCGGCTGAGTTTCAGTCAGGCGGCGGAAAACTAATCCGGCTTGAATTCCCGCGCACTGAAGTTCAGCACTTCGGCGATGTGGCGATCGTGTGGAGCAACTATGTGCTGGAAACAGAGACAGGCGGTAAGCGCTCGGTCTCCACCGGCCGCGCCAGCGAGATCTTCGTGCTCCGCAATGGCGAATGGACAAATCCCGGCTGGCATACGAATCCAACCAAATAGCGGAGTCTCCAAATCAACAAGACCTTAACAATCCCCGACGCATCTGCCCACTACCATTAAGCAGGGACCGCCATGCCGCCTGAAGCGGTCACAAATCCTCACGGGTGGCGGGGAACTGATCTCCGATCTCGGCTCTATTTCAGGTACGCGCGGACCAGGTCGATCAGGTCTTCGGCCAGTTCCGGGGCAATCTGCTCCTTGGCTCCGTCCACCAGGTGAAACCGGATATGCGTCTCCAGCACTTCGCCCATCAGCCCATTTACCCCGCCGCGCACCGCCGCAAGCAGCATCAATTGACCCCCACAATCCTCGTCCGCAGCCAGCGAGCGCTCCACCGCATCCAGTTGCCCGCGCAGCTTGCGCAGCCGTTGCAGCAACTTCATTTTTTCGCGTTCCTGGTGAGACATGGCGATACCTCCACTTGACAATACCTACCCCCGGTATGGTATATACCTTGTGGGGGTATAGTTGCGCTTCCATTGTAGCTCTGCCGCCGCGTCAATCCGCTCCAAAATGCCGATTTTGCGGTCGACTCTAAGGCTCTTGTTCCAGGCAGGAGATTTGGCCCGATCTTTCACTCGTTGAAACGACATGTTGCCGGGCTGAATCAAACCAATGCTGCAAGGGTATCTTTAAAACCGAGATGCGCGCGCTCACCGCAATTTTGTTCCTGGCCGCCTGCACGCCTTGTATCAGGGCGCAAGAGTCTGCGTCAATTCCCGACGCTCCGGTTCCCGCATCCCCAATTGGCCGCGTCCACCTCGAATTTGCGAGCAGAGCCGAAGATACTTCAAAGCCGGGTGCAACGAGCGTAATGCCGGTTGCGCCTCCTGAAGCAGAGGTGCTCACCATGCTTCCCCACTCTGACACGGCGCCCTACTGGATCTCAGGCCAGGCAAACAGCATCTTTCAAATGCACGGGCATTTCCACTCCCCTTATGAAGGCGCGAACAGCCTGCGCGACGTCTTCGAATACAAAGCGTCAGAGGTTGCCACGCTCTATCTCGCTTATCAATGGCATCCGAACTCGCGCTACAACACCGACTTCATTGTCGATTTCGAGAATGCCGGCGGCCGCGGCATTTCCCAGGCACTGGGATTGGCCGGACAAACCAACCTGGACGTCGTGCGGAACCCCAACTTGAGCACCGCTCCCTACCTCTCGCGGGGCGAAATTCATCAAACCGTGGGCTTGACCAATGAAATGACCGACCAGGAACGCGGCCCTTTCGCGCTGGCCACCAAGGTGCCCGTGCGCCGCTTTGAAATCCGCATTGGCAAGATGAGTTTGCCAGACACCCTGGACATCAACTCCGTCGGAACCGACAGCCATCTGCAATTCACTAATTGGACCATCGACAACAATGGGGCATGGGACTACGCGGCCGATACGCGCGGTTATACCGTGGGCGGCGTTCTGGAATACGACGACAAGGTCTGGTCGGCGCGGTACGCCATTGCGGCGATGCCCATCATCGCCAACGGGGTCGATCTCGATTGGGCCTTCAGCCGCGCCAACGGGCAAAACTGGGAGTGGGAACTGCGCAAGGGACTGTTTGCTCCGTTGCTCAATCCCAAACGTCAGGGAGTGGTGCGTGTGCTGAGCTACATGAATCACGCGCACATGGGCGGCTACCGCGAATCGGTGCAACAGTATTTGGACGGCCAGGTGGCTACGCCGGACATTTCGGATACGGAGCGCTTTGGCGCCGTCAAGTATGGCTTTGGCTTGAATACCGAACAGGAGGTCACGGATAATCTGCGTCTCTTCGGGCGCTTCGGATGGAATGAGGACCAGCATGAATCCTTCGCCTACACCGAGGTCGGCCAGACCATCCTGTTCGGCGGCGATTACAGCGGGCATGACTGGCACAGAACGAATGACAAGATAGGCATCGCGTATGTTTCGAATGCCATCAAGCGGGATCACCAGAATTATCTGCACTACGGAGGATTGGGCTTCCTGCTCGGCGACGGCGGTCTGACCTATGCACGAGAAGACATCCTTGAGTGGTATTACAACGCCCATCTTTGGCACGGCTTTTATGCGATGACGGGCGGATCGTTCATCGCGCACCCGGGGTACAACAAGGACCGCGGCCCGGTTTATGTGCCGACGGTGCGCGCGCACATCGACTTTTGAAGGCTAAATGGCGCGACGCAAGCTTCGGTGGTCTCTCGGATAAGATTCTATCAAAGCTGGAAATATCTCTCTGCAATCTGCCAGTGGAGGCAGGCGAAAAATGCGATCGCAGTCAGTCAAACCACGGACGGATGATCGGGCCCATCGCCGCGAGCACACGATTCCCCTGCGCTGCGGGATCCTGATTGGCTTTCTGGTACTTCTTCTACCCTCCGCTGCGCAAACCGCTTCGTCGTTGAACCAAATCCACACGATACAAGTGACGTCGATGGGAGACAGTGCCAGCGCCCAGGCGCTGCGCCAAAGGATTGTCGATCGCCTGAGCAAGAGCGGACGATTGCAGGTCGTTGACAACCAGTCTGCCGCGGATGTTGAGTTGCGCGGAACAACGAACATGTGGGCATCGGGGACAATCTCGCTCAGCCCTCACTCGAAGAGCGCGAGCCAGACCATCTACGAAGGCTATCTCTCCGTTGAACTCGTCGGCAAGAATGGCCAAATCCTGTGGTCCTACCTTGTGACTCCGAGCCACTTTCGCACGGCCAGCTTTACCGATGACCTTGCCAATCAAATGGCCTCCCGTTTGCTGGTTGCGATCCGGAGTGGCGCGGCAACCTCAATTTCTCCGTCCGCTGCCAACCCCGGGCCGCATATCGCATTGCACGCAGCGGGCAGCACGCTTGCCGCGCCGCTCTATCGCAAGTGGTTTCAATCATCGGGCCTGTCTGTCGCCTACGACGCCGTCGGCTCGGAGGAGGGCATCGAGCAATTGGCGCAGGGCAATGTAGACTTTGCCGCGTCCGATATGCCGCTCACCGCACAGAACACGCCTCAGGGCCTGAGCGTTATCCAGGTTCCAACGGTCTTGGGAGCAGTGGTGCCCATTTACAACCTTCCCGGGCTCGCCCGCCCGCTGCGATTGACACCGCAGACGCTGGCCGGCATTTACTCCGGCGCGATTCGCAAATGGAATGATCCGCGCCTCCTTGAGGCAAATCGCGGAGTGCATCTGCCCGATGCAGATATTGCAGTTGTCCACCGTTCCGATGGCAGCGGCACTACCTATGTATGGACCAGCTTTCTTTCCTTAGCCAGCCCGGAATGGAAGTCCTCTGTCGGATCAGGCGCCCACGTTTCCTGGCCGGCCGGAACCGGCGCCGCCGGCAATGACGGCGTGGCGGACTTGACGCAAAAAACGCCGAATTCCATTGGCTACGTGGAGTTGATCTATGCCATTCAGCACGAACTGAATTATGCGTCCGTGCGCAATCCTGCAGGCGAGTTCATCAAAGCGGATCTCGCCAGCATTACCGCAGCCGCATCAGATGCGACCGCGGAGAAAGGCGACGATCTTCGTTTTTCCATTCTCAACGCTCCTGGCAATGACGCCTATCCCATTTCCACGTTCACCTGGCTTCTTGTGCCGGTGCGGGGCTTGAGCACGGAGAAGAAACCCGCCATCGCAGATTTGCTCAACTGGGCGTTGACGTCGGGGCAGAGGCAATGCGCCTCGCTGGGATACGCACCACTCCCACGCCAGGTCGTCGCCAGCGAACTTCGGGCGGTGAATGCATGGAAGAGTGCGGAACAATGATCAGGAAACAAATCCCAATCAATTCTCCGCGGATGACTCAGAAATTCGGCTAGTTCGACAAACTCACTTGGCTGCAGCCGGCTGTGCCTGGTCCTTGGGCTGCGGAGGCAGCGCCACAATCACCTCATTGGGCTTCGCGTAGTGCAGCTTCTCCCGCGCTTCGTGCTCAATGGCGTCGGGGTCCGACTTCAATTGCTCAACATGCTGGCGCAGTTGCGCATTCGCCTGCTGAAGCTGGTTGATCTCCTTCTGCAACTGCTGGTCTTCGGCCCGCTTTTTGTGCCACACCGTAAGCCCGTTTTTGCCGTTGACCACATGACCCATGAGCAGCAACGCCATGCACACAGCCACCGCCGTGCCCGCCGGACGCCATGCCCGCCGGCCAAACTCGAGCGCACGCTTGCTCAATGGAACGGCAACCGTATCTTTATCGACTCTTACTCTCTCGTCCGCCATCTCGCCCCACCCAGCCTGCAGTGTGTTTAACCCCCGGCGCGCCCCTCGGTCCCTGACCACTAACCACTAATCGCTAACCACTGCCTTACGACAGCACAAATTTCTCCGCCGCCGTCTTCAGCGCTTCCATGTCATGCTCACTGCGCGCTTCCGTGTACGCGCGCACCACCGGCTCGGTGCCGCTCAGCCGGTAGCAGACCCACGACCCGTCTTCAAGAATCAGCTTCAGGCCGTCAGTGCGCACCACAGCGCTCACTTTACGCCCACCCAACTCGTTGGGATCGGCCTTCATCTTTTCAGTGAACGCGGCCTTCACCTCCGGGGTCAAGCGGAAGTTCTCGCGAACGGGATAGAAGGAACCAACCTTGGCAAACAGCTCTTTGAGTTGCTGGCCCAGGCTTTTGCCGCGGGTGGCCACCATCTCGGCCACCAGCAGGCCGGCAATCACGCCGTCTTTCTCCGGAACGTGCCCGCGAATGGTCAGCCCCGCAGACTCTTCTCCCCCGATGGCAATCTTGTCCTCGATGATCAGTTCCCCAATGTACTTGAAGCCCACCGGCGTTTCATACAGCGGAACATTGTGGTAGTCGGCCAGGGCATTGATCAGGTTGGTGGTGGCCACGCTCTTGGCGACGCCATTTTTCCAGCCGCGCGTTTCCACCAGGTAGTCGAACAGCAGCGCGATGATGTAGTTGGGCTGAAAAAAAGTCCCGTCCGCGTCGACAATGCCGAAGCGATCCGCATCTCCATCCGTGGCAATACCCAAGGCAGCGCCGAACTCGCGCATCTTGCCCTTGCAATCACCGAGCAAATAGTCGTCCGGCTCTGGCGCATGACCGCCGAACAGAACATCGCGGTAATCGTGAATGGTCTCAACAGCCACGCCGGCCTGGCGCAACAGGTCTGAGCTGTATCCACTGCCTGCACCCCAGAACGGATCGCAAATAACCTTGATGCCAGACTTGGCGATGGCCTTCAGATCCACCAGTTCTTCCAGGCGTTTCAAGAAAGCCGGCTTTACATCGGCAGCCTCAAACCCGCCATCGGGAGCCTTCCCATTCACAATGCTTGCACCATCGCTGAGCCCGGCGATCGCTGCTTCAATCTGCTTCGTCACCTCCGGCAGCGCCGGGGCTCCGTCGTGCGTGGAGAACTTGATGCCGTTATACTCCGGCGGATTGTGCGAGGCGGTGAAGTTAATTGCGCCCGAGGTCTTCATCGTGCGTACGGCGTAAGCGATGGCCGGAGTGGGCGCGGCTTCGCTGATCACGATAGGCGTCACGCCGGCTCCTGCCAGCACCATGGCGGCGATATCCACAAAGCTCTCGCCCAGAAAGCGTGGGTCGCGGCCAACCAGCACACGGTGTGGCTCCGGTTGCGTCTTCACATAGGCGGCGATTCCCGCCACCGCCAGGCGGATGTTGGCCACCGTGAACTCGTCCGCCACAATCGCCCTCCAACCGGAGGTGCCAAACTTGATGTTTGCGCTCATTTCATTCCCCACAAACGGCCCATCCTGCGGACCGCAAGGACCATACTGCATTACTCAGATGGTCTCGGCAAGAGTGGCAGCATGGAATCAATGCATCGGACTCGTTGCCTTTGCAACTAAATTTCGTTCCAATCGATGGCAACGCGCCAATCGTCTCTTGACGAATGGTGTCCATTGGAGTACAAGAAAGCATGCAGACCGTCGTGGAGACGCCGGGCTATCTGAAGGCGGCCGAAGCCATTTTCAATCCAACCGAACGCGACCAGATTGTGGACATGGTCGCTGGCAATCCAGAGTGTGGCGTGGTAATTCAGGGAACCGGCGGTTTCCGAAAGGTGCGAGTTGCGCGCAGGGGCATGGGAAAGAGGGGCGGGGCGCGTTTGATTTACATCGTGCGCGGTGAAGCATTCCCGATATTCCTCATTGCGGTTTACGCCAAGAACGAAAAAGAGAGCCTGTCGAAAGAGCAACGAAACCAATTGGCAAAGCGAGCAGACGAGATCTTTGCGAAATACAAGGGGTGAACCATGACAACCATGTATGAAGACATGATGAGCGGCCTTGACGAAGTCGACGCGTTTCTCGCCGGCAAGACGGCAGGCTACAAAGTCAACCTGCCCGCTCATGTTAATGTGAAGCACATTCGGAAACGCCTGAAAATGACGCAGGCCGCTTTCTCCGCAACGTTCGGCTTCAGCTTGGACGCGGTGAAACACTGGGAAGGCGGAAGGCGCACGCCGGAATCCTCAGCGCGAGCCTTCCTGACCGTTATCGCGAGAAACCCAAGCGCCGTGATTGCCGCCTTGCACCCTCCGCCTCGCCGGCAGAACGCCAAATGACGCTAGATCCCACGCCGCCAGTACGCATCGTCCTCACCACCTGCGCCAGCCCCGGCGAAGCCAGCAGGCTCGCCCGCACGCTCGTCGAAGAGCATCTTGCCGCCTGCGCCACGCTCATTCCGGCCGTCCAGTCCATCTACCGCTGGGAGGGCCAGATCGAGTTCTCCACAGAGACCTTGCTGCTGCTGAAGACCGGCCCCGAGCAGATTGACGCCCTCGAAACGCGCCTCCATCAACTGCACAGCTACCAGACCCCGGAGTTCCTGGTTCTGGGCGTTGAGGGCGTCAGCCACCCCTATCTTGATTGGCTTCAGGCCAGCCTGCGCCAACCCTGAATCGGCCCATGACCCCACCGGCTCGTCTGGTATTCTTGGCTAGTTTGGTGCCATGCGCTGGTTGATGATTGCTCTTCTCGTCTCGCTGGTGGCCCTGTTGCTGGCTGCGGCGGGCGTGGCACGTCACATCTGGCTGCAGCGATCACGGCTCAACAGCAATCCACAGGCTGGCCCCGTACCCAAGCATGCCGCCAGCGCAGCTCAAAACCCGGTTGAAGATGTCGAACAGGAATCTGAATCTTGAAGGAATTTCAGTGAGTAGAGAACTCTCAGCCCGATTGAGTCCAACAGCCGGCCTCGCAGCCGGCCCCACCGCCCGCATATCCGGCTGGTTGCTCCCCGCCGGGATCGTCGCCGCGGGCAGCACCCTGGTTGCGGTCTGCGCCCACGTTGCAGTGCCGCTCTATTTCACGCCTGTGCCGCTCTCCCTGGCGCCGTTTGCTGTTCTGTTGCTGGGGCTGCTCCTGCGTCCGCGCCTGGCCGCGGCCACCCTGGGCGCATATCTCGTGGAAGGCGCACTGGGGCTGCCTGTCTTTGCACCCGGCCCGCTCGCTACAGGCGGCCTGGCACATCTTCTCGGCCCCACCGGCGGCTACCTGCTCTCCTACCCGTTGGCAGCCGCCGTGATCGCGTTTCTTGTCCGGCGAACAAGTCGCGGATTCGTTCCAGCTGCCCTCAGTTCTGCTGCGGGCAGCCTTTTTATCCTCTTCTGCGGAGCCGTTTGGCTGGCCGCACTCACTCACACTTCGGCACAATCCGTGCTTTCGATGGCTGTGCTGCCATTCCTGCCTGGAGACGCGCTCAAAGTGATTGCCGCAGCCGCCCTTGCCTCCGGATGGGTCCGTCTCCGACGCCGCTCTGCTTAGCCGCGTAATCACATTGTTGCATCAAAGAATTGCTGCCGTCTTTCCCCGAAAGGATTGTTCTCTACCGTGAGTACACAGACATCCGGAGTTGCCGCTCCAGCGTTGATCGATATCTCCATCGCCCATAGTCCCGATTCCGATGACGCCTTCATGTTTTATGGACTGGCCACCAACAAAATCCGTGTCCCAGGCTATCGATTTACGCACACTCTGTGCGACATTGAGACCCTCAATCGCCGTGCCCGCGAAGATGCCTTTTACGACGTCACCGCTATCAGCTTTCACGCCTACCCTTACCTGCAGGACAAGTACGCACTGATGGGTTGCGGGGGCAGCGTGGGCGAGGGCTACGGGCCCATGGTCGTCTCGCTGAAGCCGCTGACAGCCACCGACCTGGGCAAGATCAGGATCGCCGTTCCCGGCACGCTGACCACGGCCTACCTGGCCTTGAAGGTCTTCAATCCAGATCTCGAAACGGCGACCGTCCCGTTCGATCAGATCATCCCCGAGATTCTTGCCGGGAACTTCGATGCCGGTCTTATCATCCACGAGGGGCAGCTCACCTATTCCTCCAATGGCCTCTACAAGGTGATCGATCTCGGCGCCTGGTGGCGCGAGACCACCGGCCTGGTGCTGCCCCTGGGCGGCAACGCCATCCGCCGTTCGCTCGGCGCGGACTCAATGCGCATTGTAACCAGGGCGGTGCGCGACAGCATTCAGCACGCGCTGGACAATCGCGAAGAAGCCCTGGAATACGCCATGCAGTTTGCCCGCGACCTGGACGCACGCATGGCCAACCGATTCGTCAGCATGTATGTCAACGACCGCACCCTCGACTACGGCCCCGACGGCCGCGAGGCCATCTCTAAGCTGCTGGAACTGGGCCACGAGCGCGGCATCATTCCGATCGCCCCGCAGGTGGATTTCATCGACTGAACCGGTTCCCCGATCGACCAGGAAACGATCCCCACTTTTGAATGGGGGAATTCCGGCCCCGGGGCACGGAAGCGGCTATGTTACTTTCGGCGCCCCATTCGCCCGAAAGAGTCATTCGGAATCGCTCACTATCCAGCGCTCGTCCCTAAACAGTTTCCAACCTGCGCCGATGTATCGCCAGGGAGGATGCTCAGCGTGTCCACTCCGGTCTCACCCACCTTCCTGCTCGCTTCTCCCGATCCGGCCCTGCTGGTCGCGCTTGAGCCTGCGCTCATCGCTTCCGGCGCGCAGGTTGAAGTCGTCCTCACACTTGAAGCGACATTGGACTCCATCGCCGCAAATCCCGCCCTTACGCTGGCGCTCCTCGACACCAGTCTTCAAGGGATGGATCCGCGCATGAACATCGAGCGGCTACTGGCTGCGGTCCGCGCGGAAGATCCGGCGAACAGCCTGCCAATTGTCCTGATTTCGGACACAGTGACCCAGAATTGGATCGACCGCCTCGCCGAAGGCGTGATCGACGACCTCCTGCTGCGCACCGCCGAGGTCGCTTACTGGCAACTCCGCATCAGGATGCTTTTGCGCAATCGCGGCAATGCCCGCGAGCTTGAAGCTCTCCGCGAAAAGCAGTTGCTGCAAACCCGGATGGATCATTTAACCGGCGTATACAACCGTGAAACCATCCTCACCATGCTTTTCCGCGAGACCGACAGGGCGCAGCGCATGAACAGCCCTCTGAGCTTGCTGCTCCTTGACATCGACGATTTCGGGCATTGGAATTCGCGCCTCGGCATCGACGCCTGCGACGAGTTGCTTGGCCAGGTTGCCGGGCGCATCACGCGACTGCTGCGCAGTTACGACATTCTCGGCCGCCCCGGCAAAGACGAGTTCCTGCTCGGCCTGCCAGGTTGCAACGCCATCAACGCGGTCACGCTTGCCGAGCGGATACGGACTCAAGTTTTTTGCACGCCATTCCGTGTGGGCGAGAATTCCATCCGTTTATCGGCCTGCTTCGGGATTGCCTCAAGCCTGGGCCGCTCGCCGGTTGTCGTCCTGCGCGAAGCGGAGTTGGCCCTGCAATGGGCGCGCACAGCCGGTCCAGAATCGATTCAGTGCTTCGGCGACGGCCCTCACTCGTCCGATGGACCCGCCAGGCTTCTCTCCTCATCCCCCGGCGACAAACTGATCGCCTGGTAGTTGGTTGCTCCGCTTTAGAACCAGTCCAGGAGACCGGTCTTGAGTTAGGTCTGGGCTTTAGCCCAGACATAAGAGCTGCCAAATGACCAGGGCTTTAGCCCCTTTGGGGTTAGCATTTTGAAATACGGGCACGGCCCGGGGCCTGAAGGCCGGAGGTCTTTTCTTGCGGCCTAAGTGTCAGGGCTGAAGCCCTGACCTACCGTTGACGCACGACCCTTCAACGCCTTCGCAATCTTCTTGTATGTACCGTACATCCCGATGCCGCCCAGGGTAAACGCCATGGGAAAGCACTCCAGCGTGTAGCGCGCTTCGGGAGCCTCGATGGTCGTAAGCATGGCGCTGCGCATCACGAAATAGAGCAGCATCCATTGCCAGTACCTTGGTCGGAAGCATAGCCCCGCAACAGCCAGAAGCAGATATGCCGCGTTCAGCCCGGCATAGGCCCAACTGAAGCGCGTCTCCGCGTAGTGATGGGGATAGACCCACCAATCCAGGTCGATATTCAGGTTTTCAACGCGCGGCCTCAGCCACATATCCGCCATGCGCCCCAGCGGCAACCAAACGTAATAGCGCAACGGATAGGCCCGGACACGCTCCTCGGCCAACCGCGCAAACCGAGCGTCGAGTTCCGGCGAAAGATCCTGCCCATTGTCGTTGTAGTCCGCAACCAGGGCTGCCGTCTCCGCATACTGGGCCGGCGAGTCGAAGGCCCTGCTCGGCAGCTTGTTTAAATCGAGGGTGCTTCCGGGAACGTTCCAGTAGACGTCGTAAGTCGACACAAAATCCAGGCACCAGGTCTTCATCCAGCGCTGCCAGCCTGGATTGGTAGACTCGCCCGGATCGGTGGCATACCGTGGGGCCAGCGGCTCAAAAACATGAAAGACACGCCAATTCCTTGCCGTCCAGATTGCGAATGGCAACAACGCCAGCAGGAAGCAAACCAAGGCCATGCGCAGCAGGCCAGCCGGCGAGGGCTGGTGGGTCCGAGCCTTAACCCCGGCAGCCAGATTTGAGGAATTGAATTTGGCTTTACCTTCTACGGGATGCATTCCCTCCCACCACCATAGCCCCGCCATCAACGCCGGCACCAGCGCCACACCCACCAGCGCTCCGTCTGGCCGCAGCATCGCCGCAAAAACAAGGGAAAACGTAAACGTCAGGGCATATCCCCAACCCGGCCGCGCATGAAACCGCGCCAGCGCCCACAACGCCAGCGCGATGGCAAACAAGGTGGGCGTCTCGGTCAGCGGCGCCACCGCATACGCCGCCGTGAACGGGCAAAGCGCCGCCAGCCATAATGTCCACAGCGCCGCGCCAGCCTTGATTCCGGAAGGCGCAATCTGGCCTGCAAAATCGGCCAGGAGCAAACAACCCACCAGTTCCAGACCAATCTGTATATAGCTAACAGCATTGTAGTTATCCAGGCCGAAAAGCCGGAAACACAAGGCAAGGAAGAGCGGGTACCCGGGCAGCCGAATCAGCGTTTCATGAACCACGCCGCTGCCATCGGTGATGGCGAACTGCCCATGCAGAAGCATGTTTTTGGCAATGCCGCCGTAGAGCAGCGTGTCCCCTGAAATCTGCGGAAGCGCCTTGAGCATCCCCAGGCGCATCCAGGCGCCGCCGGCCAGGGCCAGCGCGACGCTCAGACCTTTCATCCGCCGGCTCATCCTTGGGCCCACATCGCCTTCAATTGACTCTCCGTCCCCGGCTTCCATACGATTTCACATGTATAGCGTAAGCCGTTCGTACGAGTTTCGCCCAACTGGCTATTTCAGCGTAGCCTGAAGAGGAGCCCATGTTTGCAAGTGGCTATTTGAGTGCGAGGATGCATCTACAATGCCTCCTTGCCTGATTCTTCTGCAAGCCGCTTTCACCCTGAAGTTGTTCGATAGGATCAAGTAAAGCCCCCGATGCCTGATCGTCAGATATTCTTCGACCCCCAACGCAAGCGTTGGAAGCGCTTGCGCCGGATTCTCGACGCAGCCGCCGTGCTTTCCACGCTGGTTCTCGCCGGTTTCATCTTCAATGTCTTTCGCTCACAGCGTCTGCCTGAACTGCTGCTGCCCACCCCCAAGCACAACTACAAGGCTCTGCCCGAACCTGTGCTGCATGGCAAGGGCGCCCGCCCCGCGCGCCGCAAATCCGACCGCAAGCCGTCGGAGATTCCCTTGAACTCCGGTGAAGGTCTGCGCGCCGCGTACTACATTCCCGACGACCCTGCCAGCTACGCATCGCTCAAGGAACACATCCACCAGATCGACTTCCTGTTTCCGCAGTGGCTGCACGCAACTTCGCCCAGCGGAACGCTGATGGCGACTAACAATGACACGCACCGTGAGTATCCCGTGGTCGACGGCGCCGCCGTGCACGATCCCGACGAGGGAGACAAGGTGAAACACGTCATCCAGGTAGCTCGGGAAGACACGGAAGTCTTTCCCCACCTGAACAACTTCAACGCCGCAGCCGGCGCCTGGGACGCGGCTTTCGGCGTGATCTTGAAGGATGCGGGCAAGCGCGCGGCTTTGCGCCAGCAGATCGTCCGCTTCTTCACTGCGTACCCGGTCTACCGCGGCTTGTCGCTCGATTTCGAGAGCCTTCCCGACGACGCCGATCCTGCCTATATCGCGTTCATCCACGAACTCTACGGCGACCTCCATCCGCGCGGTCTTCGACTCTTCGTCAACACCGCCATCGCTACGCCGGATAACGACTTGAAGCAGATCGCGGCGAACTCCGACGGCATCATCCTGATGAACTACGACGAACACCAGACCACCAGCGATCCCGGACCCATCGCCAGCCAGGACTGGTTCGTTGACAACCTTACCCGCGTGCTTAAAGTGGTGCCTAAGGACAAGATCATCTGCGCTGTCGGCAACTACGGCTATGACTGGGCGCTCTCAACACCCCCGGAGCCAAAGAAGGGCAGCCACAGAAAACCGGCTAAGCCCCAGGTACTGAACACTGAAGACTTTCCGGTCTCCGAGGCCTGGCAGCGCGCCTCCGACGCCGATGCCGACATCGATCTTGCCGACGAATCGCTCAATCCGCACTTCGAATACATCGATGAAGATACCAACCAGCGCCATGTGGTCTGGTTCCTCGATGGCGTAACCATGCTCAACGAGTTGCGCGCTGCACGCCAGCTTGGCCTCTCCACCTTTGCGCTATGGCGCCTGGGCTGGGAAGACAATTCGATGTGGAACATTTGGGACAAGCCCAGCGCTCCGGAATCGCTGCTGGCGCTCAATGCCGTTCAACCCGGCCACGATCTCGACCTCGAGGGCGAGGGCGACATCATGCGTGTGACTGGCCTGCCCCAGGTGGGCAAGCGCACCGTGACCCCGGACAACGACGAGAAGGATCCGCGCAAAAAGCTCATAGAAGACGAGCACATGGATGTCTATCCGCGCACCTACACCGTTGAGTATTATGGCTACCACCCCAATGAAGTCGCCATCTCCTTCGATGACGGGCCTGACCCAAGGTGGACTCCAAAGATCCTCGATATCCTAAAAAAGAAAAACGTCAAGGGAACATTCTTCCTGATTGGCGCCGAAGCCGCGGACAACATTGGCCTGATGCAGCGACTTTTCCGCGAAGGCAACGAGATCGGCAACCACACTTACACGCATCCCGACATCAGCGAAATCTCGCCGCAGGCGCTGGACTTCCAGGTCACCCTCACCGAGCGTCTCTTCGCCAGCAAGCTCGGCGTTCAGCCGCTCTACTTTCGCCCGCCGTATGACATCGACGAAGAGCCGGAGACCGACGACCAGGCCGCGCCTATCGTACCCATTCAGAACAAGGGCTACATCGTCGTGGGCAGCAAGATCGACACCAATGACTGGAACGAGCACCCGCGCAAGTCGCCGCAGGAAATTGCCCAATCCGTTCTTGCCCAGCTGCAGATCATGAAGACCAAACCGCAGTTCCGCGGCTCCGTGATTCTGATGCACGATGGCGGCGGCGACCGCTCTGCAACCGTGGCTGCGCTGCCTGTCCTCATCGATTCACTGCGCGCCCACGGCTATACCATCGTCCCCGTCTCTCAACTGATGGGCAAGACCACCGCCGAGGTGATGCCCAGCCTGACATTCCCGCAGTTTCTTCGCGCCCTGCCGGACTCGGTCGCCTTCTCCTTCGTCCAGATCATCGGCCGCTTCATCGTTATGATCTTCTTTGTGGGCGACATTGTGATGGGCGCACGGCTGCTGCTCATCGGCCTGCTCGCCGTAATCGACCGCCTGCGCAAGCCGCACGGCAAAGCTTCGCCCGGCTTCAACCCGCGGGTCGCCGTCCTCATTCCCGCTTACAACGAAGAGACGGTGATCGTCCGCACCATTCGCTCCGTGCTCAACTCCGACTACAAGAACCTTCACGTCATTGTGATCGATGACGGCTCAACCGACCGCACCGCAGAGGTGGCTCGCGAAGCTTACACTGCGGAGATCGCCGCCGGCCGAGTGCAGGTGTTCTCCAAACCTAACGGAGGCAAGGCCGCCGCGCTCAACTACGCCCTCGACCGCTTGACGGAGGAGATCTACGTCGGCATCGACGCCGACACGGTCATCGCCACCGATGCCATCTCCAAGCTGATTCCACATTTCGAAGACCCGCGCATCGGCGCCATGGCAGGCAACGCGAAAGTGGGCAATCGCGTGAATCTGTGGACGCGCTGGCAGGCTCTCGAATACATCACCAGCCAGAACTTTGAGCGGCGCGCATTGGATCTTTTCCATGTTGTCACCGTCGTGCCCGGAGCCATTGGCGCGTGGCGCACCGCTCCTGTGAAGGCCGCGGGCGGTTATCCCATCAACACTGTCGCTGAAGATGCGGACCTCACCATGAATCTGCTCGAGCAGGGCTATCGCGTGGACTACGAAGACCGTTCCCTGGCATTTACCGAAGCGCCCATCAATGCCAAGGGACTGATGCGGCAGCGATTCCGCTGGTCCTTCGGAACCTTGCAGGCGGTGTGGAAACATCGCGCCGCATTTGTCCGCAACCGGGCCATGGGTCTGTTCGCGCTGCCCAACATTCTCGTCTTTCAGATGCTCCTGCCGTTGGTCTCGCCCTTCATCGACATGATGTTTCTCTGGGGCATCGGCAATTACTTCATCGATCGCCACTACCACCCGGAAGCCGCTTCCGCCGCGAGCTTCGAGAAGCTGCTGGTGTTCTTCCTCGGCTTCCTGATCATCGACTTCGTCACTTCCTCAGTCGCCTTCTCGCTGGAACGCCGTCACCCCGCCAACAAAGGCGATGGCTGGCTGCTGTTCCATATCTGGCTGCAGCGCTTCGCGTATCGCCAGGTCTTCTCCATCGTGTTGTTCAAGACCATCAAGCGCGCCATCGACGGCAAGCCGTTCAACTGGGACAAGATTCAGCGCACCGCCAAGATGAGCAAGCGCACCGAAGCGATTACCGAAACAACGTAAGCTGCCTGGCACACAGATCGTGCACTTCCTAATACCTTCATGCAACAGTCGCGAAGGCTCCATCATCTGACCGTTGTGGAGGAACAATATGGCAACGTCAACCGCTAAGAAGACCTCACAGGCAAAGAAGCCCTCAACCACAAAGAAATCCACCGGTAAGTACTCGCTCGCCGCGCAGAGAGACGTCGAGACAGAAATGAAAGCCATGAAGAGAGGTGAGCTCAAGAGCGGCCGCAGCGGAAAGAAAGTCACAGACCCGAAGCAAGCCATTGCCATTGGTCTGTCGAAGGCCCGCAAGGAAGGCAAGAAGGTGCCGCCGCCGAAAGACTGAGGTTCTCAAGCCTGTTGGTGCTCCACAAGCGCACTCTACTTTCGGGCCGCTTGCGCCGCCGTCCCACTCTCCACAAGCACCATTTTGCAATCCGGGCACGTGGTTGGAATGTTCTCCATCTTCATCTTCGGCCAGGTGATCGGAATCGGCTGGACCTTCGCTTTCGGTCCGTCAATCGGCAGCAGTTGCAAGCCGGGATAGAGATTCTGAGCCACCAGCGTTCCCGGCGCCTGCTCACCGATGCTCGACTTCGGCGGATGAACGACGATATTCGGGTCGATCTTCGCGCGGTTCTTGTCGAAAAGCCCCAACTTCGGCGGCACAATCACCTTTTGCTTCGGCACAAAGCTGAAATGGAATTCCGGTGAAAGCGTGCTTAAATCCCCGCCCGGCTGAACTGTTCCCGGGGGAAATACCCAGGCCTGGTTCGGCTGCAGTGGAGCCGGCGCAGGCGATTGGCAGAAGGCTGCCGTTCCGGTAGAGAGAAACAGAGCAAAGATCGCAATTCGCATTGCACACCCCGATTGCACGGACGCGCCGTTGGCCGAAAGAGTAGCAAACGCGGGTTGAATTTCTCAAGCCGATTGCGCGCATGGCCCTCGCAAACCTGCCTCGATTCCGACTACACTAGAACTGTTATGGCTACTGTTTCCCTTCCCACCCAGATTCGGCCCCGTACTCCTCAAGGCGGCTTTGCCAATGAGCCGTTCGTCGACTTCAAAACTCCTGAAAACAAGCGCGCTATGCAGGCCGCGCTCGATCACGTCGCCAGCCAACTTGGCCATGAGTACGACCTGATCGTCGGCGGCAGGCGACTGCGCACCGATGGCAAGATTCGCTCGCTGAATCCCACCCGTCCCGCGCAGGTTGTCGGGGTACACCAGAAAGCAGGCGCCGAGCATGCCGAAGAAGCTATGACTGCGGCCCTGAGTGCCTTCGAGACCTGGAGCCGAACGGCAGCGGACGAACGAGTTTCCCTGCTGCTCAACGCGGCGGAAATCATCCGCAACCGGCATTTCGAGTTCTGCGCCTGGCTCACCTACGAGGTCGGCAAGAACTGGGCCGAAGCGGACGCGGATGTGGGTGAGACTATCGACTTCCTTGAGTTCTATGCGCGCGAAGCCCTGCGCCTGGCCGCCGCCACAACGCCCATTCAATATCCCGGCGAGCGCAACCAACTCCGCTACATTCCCCTCGGTGTGGGCGCGGTCATTCCACCGTGGAATTTCCCCTTCGCCATCATGGCCGGCATGACGGCTGCCTCCATCGTCACCGGCAACACAGTGGTCCTCAAGCCATCCAGCGATTCGCCGACCATCGCGGCAAAATTCGTCGAGGTCCTTGAAGAAGCCGGAATGCCCGGCGGCGTTGTCAACTTCTGCCCCGGTTCCGGCGCCACGTTCGGCAACGCGATTGTCGAGCATCCCAAGACCCGATTCATCGCGTTCACCGGCTCCAAATCCGTCGGCCTCGACATTCACGAGCGCGCCGCACGCACCAAACCAGGCCAGATCTGGATCAAGCGGACGATTCTCGAGATGGGCGGAAAAGACTCGATCCTGGTCTGCGCGGACGCCGATATCGACGCAGCCGTCGACGGAGTAGTCGCTTCCGCGTTCGGATTCAGCGGTCAAAAATGTTCCGCCTGTTCGCGCGCGATCATTGAAGCCCCGTTGTACGACGTCTTTGTCGAGCGCGTGCGCGAGAAGGTCGCCACACTCAAGGTCGGCGACCCAGCGGCCAACTTCAATCTCGGCCCGGTGGTCAACAAAGACGCGCTCGTTTCCATGCTCAAATACATCGAGATCGGCAAAAGCGAAGGCCGCCTCATCGCCGGGGGAAATGCGCCCGCGACCGCGGATGGAGGCTACTTCCTCGAACCGACGGTTTTTGCCGACATCGCCCCCAATGCCGTGCTCGCCAGGAAGAAATCTTTGGGCCGGTCCTCGCCCTGATCAAAGTCGAGAGCTATGAGGAAGGCCTGGCGGTGGCCAACAACACCGAATACGGACTCACCGGCGCCATCTACACCGACGACCGCGAAAAATTGGATCACGCAGCCCGAGAGTTCCATGTCGGGAATCTTTACCTCAACCGCAAATGCACCGGCGCCATGGTCGGCGCGCATCCCTTCGGCGGTTTCAATATGAGCGGGACCGATTCCAAGGCCGGCGGCCCGGACTATCTCTACCTGTTCACGCAGGCCAAGAGCGTGGCGGAAAAGCTCTGAACTGGCTCTGGAGGCCAAGCTCTATTGCTGCAATAAGCTCTCCGCGTTCGTCTCGCGGACATTGACCCCTTCGTTCGCATCCAAGCCCAGAAACTCTTGAAAAACATCGTTTGAAAGCATCCGGCCCAGGGAGGTAAGGCGCACGCGGTTGCCGTCCGATTCGAGGAGTTTGTCGTCGACAAGGCGGCTGACTACGAGCATTGCGCGAGCAACGATTGGCGTTCCGAATTCGTGCTCCAGTGCGGAAACCTCAACACCTTGATTCAGCCTCAGGCCCAGAAACCACGCCTCCTCGTGCTGGCGCGCCGGCGAAAGCCAGGCGGTTTCAGACGGTCCCGGCCTGGCGAGATACTCTTTTAATTCGCCGGTCGTTGTGGATCTCAGGACGAATCCCGGTCCCGATTGGCCCGCCGCAGGGGACGCTTCACGCAGCATTGACGATGCGTCCAATCCCAACCCAAAGTAAGGCCTCCGCTGCCAGTAGCGCAGGTTATGCCGCGACTCGAAACCCGGTCGGCAGAAGTTTGAGATCTCATACTGCGCAAGCCCTGCCTGAGCCAGCCGGTCAATGGCCCGCGAGTACATCTGCGCAATGGTGTCGTCGGTGGGAACGAGCTCCGCGTAGTAGCGCGCGCCGCCGGAAAGCATCTCGCGTCCCAGCCGCGAATCCTCATCCACCTCAAGCATGTACACGCTGGCGTGGGGAACACCTGCATCCACCAGCACGTCAAGAGATTCTTCCCAGGACGCCAAAGTCTGTCCTGCGAGCCCGGCAATCAGGTCCACATTGAGGTTCGCGATTCCGGCTCTGCGCAACCGCCGCAGGTCTTCCTCGACCACCGCGCGGCTGTGGAGCCGCCCGCTCACTTGCGCCTCGCGATCGATGAACGACTGCACGCCCAGACTCACGCGATTCACACCGACCGCCAGAAATGCATCGATGGTTGCGTCGGCAATCTGCCCAGGCGCGCATTCGATGGTGATTTCAGCCTCAGACTCCAGCTCAAACTCCCTTCGGACAGCTCCGAACAACCGCTCAATCAACTCCGGCTGCAACAGGCTGGGGGTTCCGCCGCCCAGGTAGACGGTGTCCACCGCGCGCGGAAGCTCAAGACCCATGCGGGCCGCCCACTCGCCTGCCATCGACAGATCTTCGATCAGCCGGTCAATATACCGCGCATGTTCGCTCGCCGGATACACCCCCGAAGCAAAGTTGCAGTAGGTGCACTTCGAGCGGCAGAAGGGGATCGATATGTAAAGACCGAGCGCGTTGCGTGCGGGAGCCATCAGCGATATTGTTTCACGCCCAGCGTTTGTTGGCTGCTTTCCGACTCCCTGATCGTCTTCCGGGCAGAGCTGGACGGTCATTCACGCCTGGCGGCCAATTCGCCGGCACGCCCCCGGCCCTCCCGAACCTTAGCCCTACGCAAGGACTGGAACTGAGCTTCAACTGACCGTTTTGGGATCTGGTGATTGATTACTTAAGTAACTTTCTATGATACACAGACTGGGCAACCCGCTCATCTCTACAACTTTCTGGTCATGGCGGTTAACACGTTCGATAGAGGGAAATGCATCATATCTAAGCATTTTTCGATTGATTTCTCAATCCAAGGGCGTAGATTGGTAATACTTCGACGATTACTCATTCGAAGAAGAACGAACGTTACCTCGAAATTGCCTTTGCTTCCTGCTTTCAGGACTCTGCTTTGGGTCTGGAATCCGCCGGAAGGAGTTTCAAGATGCACGACATTCTGGTAGCTCTCGCGTTCGTGGCCATGGTCGCCTGCCCGGCAATCGTAGGCGCCTGCCCGCAGCGCAAATCGGAAGACGAGGGGTAGCTCGCTTCTACTCGGCGAGGCCATTGCCGCTTTGCTGCGCCTTGCCACGATGTGTCTCCTTCCCTGAATCCAGCCATCCGGCCAATCCATTTGCAGAATTGCGGCAAATTCTTCCACATACCTCACTCAACATAATTTGATACCAACGAATCACGCCGCTCCCACCGAGTGGCTATTCCGCATTTCTTCCTCTTCCCATTAGCCTTCCTGCAGGTTGATTTGCCGTGGACTGCGCACCGCGCGTAGTCAAACTGCGGTGAATGGAGTGCCGAAATGGCTGATCTTCTCCTGGGCGTGAGTTTCGTAGCATTGATGATCACGCCAGCCGTAGTGGGCAGCATTCTTCGCGGCCGCTGGCACAAAGGCCGTTTCTGAAACCCTGCACGACGGCTGTCTCCGGCCGGCTGCGCCGAAATAGCGCACTCCGAGACGCCCCCGCTCTCTGTCATTTCTCATTGGGCTTCCCAAATCAAGTCGGTCTCAAGTGATCTACATCACTGGTTGGTTGACCTCGGCAGGTTAGCCTCGTATCGTTAAAGGTTGACTATGAAGATCTCTGGAAACACCTTGCGGATCGGAATTGCGACGGCCATTATCCTGGGAACCGTTGCTTGGCTGGCGTTTACGGGCTATGGGGCAAACAAGAGCTACTACGTGACCATTGCGGAACTGGGCGGGATGGGCGACAAAGCCTACCATAACCAGCTGCGCGTGGAGGGCTTTGTGGTGCCCGGCTCGATCGAGCAGAACGGGACCCACGTAGATTTTGTGCTCAACGAGTTTGAGAGCCACTCCCCCAAGGCGTCGACCGGACGTTTGCTCAAGGTGGCGTACAAGGGCACTGAGCCGCCGCCGGACACGTTCAAAGACGATTCACAGGCGCTTGCCGAGGGCTCGTATGGCCGCGATGGCGTCTTCCACGCCAGCGTTCTGCAGGCCAAGTGTGCCAGCAAGTATGCGCCGGCGGGGCCGAATCAGCCGGGTGCGAAACCCGCCGTCACCGCGACGCCGAAGTCCAATGCCTCGGCGCCTGGACAGGCCGTGTCCCCGGGCGCCACCAAGCCGGCTGCCTGAGGATGACTCCGCCGCAAACCGGATCGCCGCTGTGCGCTCGTCTTGATGGGGTTTCAAGGCTTTTTGGATCGTTCGCAGCTTTGCGGCAAGTTACGGTTGACCTCGAACCCGGCCGTTGCTACGTTCTGATCGGCGAAAACGGCGCCGGCAAATCAACCCTTCTTCGGATTCTTGCCGGATTGCTGCGCCCAAGCTTTGGAACGGTAAAAGTGTTTGGCTCGCTTGAGCCCCAGGAGGCTCGCGCGCGAATCGGCTACATGAGCCACGCTCCGATGCTGTACGACGAACTCACAGCAGTGGAAAACTTGCGCTACTTCAGCAGGCTCTACCCTGGGCGGCCGAACCTGTCTCCGGAGGCCGCATTACAACAGGTGGGCCTGGATCCGGAGTTGACGCGCCCGCTCGGCCAGTATTCGCAGGGGATGCGACAGCGGACGTCGTTGGCACGAGTGCTGTTGCCGGTTCCGGAGTTGCTGTTGCTCGATGAGCCCTTCTCGAATATGGATGTGGAGAGCGTCGGCCAGATGGTTGAGCTGCTTGCCACCTTCCGCCAAAACAACCGGACGATCGTTTTGACCACCCACCAGCGCGAGCATGCAGCGCCCATTGCCGACTGGGTTCTGGCTCTCAAGGCTGGCCGCGTCGCATCTTTCGAGCCGGGGTCCCCCACGATAGGTCTTCATCGTGGGGGTGGTGAGCCGGGGAGCCCGACGCTATGAAGACCAACGGCGCGCGCTTCCTTGAATCCCTCGGCATCCCCTTCGAGATTCGCGAATACGAAGTCGACCCTGACGACTTGAGTGCCATCACCGTGGCAAGGAAGATCGGCATGCCTGCTGAACAGGTGTTCAAAACGCTGCTGGTGACCGGCGGGACAGGTCCGGGCGGGGGCATCTACCGCTTCGCCGTAATTCCCGGCGATGCCGAGCTCGACTTCAAGAAACTCGCCCGCGCCGCCGGCCTGCGTAAAGCGGAAATGGCTCCGCTCAAAGACGTTCAACCCCTCACCGGCTACATCCGCGGCGGCGTCACTCTCTTTGGCGCAAGAAAACCGTTCCCGGTCTACATCGACGAGACCGCTGTGCTGTTCGACAAAATCAGCGTCTCAGCAGGCGCCCGCGGAACCCAGCTCATTCTCTCGCCGGAAGATTATCTGCGCGCCGCACAGGCCCTCGGCGTTGAAGTGCAGACCGCCGACATCACCAAACCGATGAGGACGAGTGCCCAAGATCTCGATCGTGCGACCCGGGATGAATCACCCTCCACCCCCGAGGGGCACAAAAAATGACCAGAGCCCTCTGGACCCATCTCGTCAAAGATCTGCGCATCGAGTGGCGCTCGCGCGAGGCCATCAACTCCATGCTGTTCTTTGCCCTGCTGGTGGTTGTGCTCTTCTCGCTGGCCTTCTCGCCCCGCGGCGCTTTCTCTCAGGAAATCTCCGGAGGCGTGATCTGCGTGGCCACCTTGTTCGCCTCCATGAGCGCGCTCAACCAGGCATGGGCACGGGAGATTCGCCACCAGGTGCTGGACGCTCAGCGCATGGCGCCCACGCCGGGCGCGGACCTGTTTCTGGCCAAGGTGATGGCCAACTTCCTGTTTGTTTCCATCGTTCAGTTGGTGCTTGCGCCTGTGTTTCTGGTCTTCTACAACCTCCGCGTCGAAGGGCAGGCGTGGCAATTGGCGCTGGTGCTGCCGCTGGGTACGTGGGCGCTGGTGGCCAACGGGACGTTTTTTGCCGCGCTTTCCATCCGCAGCCGCAATCGCGAGTTGTTGCTGCCGCTGATTCTGTTTCCCATCTTCATGCCGGCGCTGCTGGCCATGGTGCTGGCCACAGGATCCATCCTTACCGGGGACAGCGACCCGGCGCTGTGGATCAAAATGCTCGCCGGATACGACATCATTTTCACGACCGTCAGCCTGTTGCTCTTCGACGTTGTTCTGCACGCGGAATAGACCTGCCGATTTATCCTGCAAAATGGTTGAAGCTGCTTTCATACCATTCGGCTGAAAGGACAGAAAATGAAGCGTCGCGGCCAAACATGGCGGGAACTAGCCCGCAAATTGCCCTATGCGGGCCTGCCTTTTGGCCTCTGTGGCACCCGATTTGGCGTTGAAGAGATCACGGACTGGCGCGAACAGGAACAGGCCGCCGGCAGGCCGTCGGGACTGGAGGACTTCTATCGTTCAAACGGCCTTTGCTGGCCCTGCCGGTCTCGAGGTTACAATCCGGTCGCGGTGGATACGGACGGAAACCTGCCGCTATTCGATGAATGCGAGGACTGCCGGGGCACAGGCGCAAGGGTCAACCCAACAGATGACAACGACGTTCCATCCCCGTCGTAAACTGAAAGGGATCGAGCAGGATATCCAATGAAGAAAGCCGCCATCGGCCTTTACGTAGCCATCACCGCCGCCCTCCTCGCCTGGGGCTTTTACCAGGCCATCTACGTTGCCCCAGCTGACGCCATGCAGGGCGAAGTCTACCGCATCATCTTCTACCACGTACCCTCAGCGTCGGTGGCCTTCCTGTTCTTCGCCATCTCGCTGGCCGGCTCGATCGGCTTTCTCGCCTTCCGCCGCAGCCACGCCAACCGGGCGCAAATCGCCGACGCCTGGGCGCTCGCAGGAGCCGAAGTGGGTGTGGTCTTTTGCACGGTTGTGCTGATCACCGGACCCATTTGGGGCCGCCGCGCCTGGGGCATCTGGTGGACCTGGGATGCGCGGCTGACAACCACCCTGGTACTGTGGCTGATCTACGTGAGCTACCTGCTGCTGCGGCGCTTTGTGGCCGGGCCGCAGATGCAGACACTTGCCGCCGTTTTGGGAATTTTCGGCGCGCTCGACGTGCCCATCGTCTACATGTCCAACCGCTGGTGGCGCACCCAGCATCCCGCCCCGGTCTTCGGCGGCAGCGAAGGATCCGGCATGGCTCCGGCCATGGTAACCGCATTGATGTGGAACATGCTTGCCTGGCTCCTCTGGGGCCTGCTCATCCTGGCCCTGCGCTACCGCGTAGAGCGACAGCAACAGAAATTCGCCGAACGCGACGCGCAGGTTGCACTCGAAGCCTGATTTGTCCCAGTATCCGGGAAATCGCAAGGAGAAACTTCATGGACGAACGCTCAATTCTGGACCACCAATTCACCGTAGCGGCTTATGTGGTTACCTGGGTCATACAGCTTGCCTATCTGGCCTGGCTGGGTCTGAAATGGCGAGCCCAAAAGCGGGATGCTGCCCGCACCCGGCCTGAGCCCCGTTGACCTCCATCTCAATCGAATAAACTATTTGAAATGAATAATTTATAGAAGATTCGCCAAGCCAGGGCCAAAGGGCCGCACGCCGAGTTGCGTCCTGCATTCACGCCCCCTTTACACCTAAGTGGGATTGGCATAGCACCTGTCGCCCCTAAAGCACAGTCTTTGTGGTATTTAAGAATTTTCCAATCAAGACGATGATCCAGATGTGGACGGGTTCCATCGAGTCCACAAGGAGATGCTCCATGCATGACCTCTTGATTGCTCTCGCCTTCATCGGAATGGTAATTGCTCCCGCGATCGTTGCCGCCAAGTCCGGCGCCGAAGCGGCTGACGAATTGGACGACTAATTCAACACTGGTCGCCAGCCTGTTTAACGTTTCACCGTGCCTGTACGTTAGTGGGGAAAGAAAATGCTCACACTGACAAAGTTCATTTGCGGATGTTTCGGTATCGGAGCCGCAGCGCTCCTGGGTATGGGTCTCCTGGAGTCGCCTGGCCCCCATGCGCAAGGACCCGCGGCAAATTCCGGTGATGCAATCGTTCAATCAGCGGCCGCTGAAGCCGGAACTATCTATCGGCAGGTTTCCATGGAAGTCGGCCCCAGGCTTCGCTACTTCGCCACTTCCAGCGGCGCATTTATGCATGCCAACCTGATCACCGCACGGCTGCAGTTTGAGGGCATGAAAAACACGGTCGTTGCTGACTTGTCGATCGACGCGTGGCGGTCGAATCTCGATCCCAGTTGGATTCACGGCGGTGTGCAAGGCGTGCGCCAGGCTTCAACCCAGAAAACTCTGGCCATGGCCCAGTCGATGCCGCAAGTCACGGTCGTTAAGACGCAACTGCAACGTCTTGGTGACGCGCACCCCTCCCTCGCGGCCGCAGGCTTCTAAAACGGCCCGCGCATCTACGCGAACGGCGCTTCACGTTGATCCTCTGCTCCACACCTCCCTAAAATCATTGCCGTTCCCAGCGCCAGAAGATAGACTCGTGGATTGAGGGGCCAGTCATGTTAGTTGTCATGAAAGCGCAGGCCACGCCGGAACAAATCCAGGCGGTCTGCGAGTACATTGAGCAGTTGGGCTTTCGCGCCCACCCGCTTCCCGGAGCACAACGCACCGCCATCGGAATCACCGGCAATCAAGGCGAAGTCGAACGGGGAAGCATCGAAGATCTTTCCGGCGTTGCTGAAGTCATCCGCGTCACCAAGGCCTACAAGCTGGCCAGCCGCGACGTCAAAGAAGAAGACACCATCATCCAGTTTCCCGGCACCAACGCCACCATCGGCGGGCGCGACCTTGCCATCGTGGCCGGACCTTGTTCGATTGAAAGCCGTGACCAGGCTTTCGAGATCGCCGAGAAGGTAGCCGCAGCCGGAGCGCAGTTCTTCCGTGGCGGCGCCTACAAGCCGCGCACCTCGCCTTACGCTTTTCAGGGCCTGGGTGTTGAAGCGTTGCGCATTATGGCCGAGATCCGTGACCGCTATGGCCTGCGCATCGTCACCGAAGCCATCGACAACGAGACGCTGGCGCTGGTTGCCGAATGGGCGGATGTGATCCAGATCGGCGCGCGCAACATGCAGAATTTCTCCCTGCTCAAAAAGGCAGGCAAGCTGCGCAAGCCGGTGCTGCTCAAGCGCGGGTTATCGGCGACGCTCGAAGAATTCCTCATGTCCGCCGAGTACATCATGAGCGAGGGCAACTACCAGGTGATCCTCTGCGAGCGCGGCGTGCGCACCTTTGCCGACCATACCCGCAACACCTTAGACCTCAGCATCGTTCCGGCAGTACAGCGGCTCAGCCACCTGCCCATCCTCGTCGACCCCAGCCACGGCACCGGCAAGCGCGACAGCGTACTTCCCATGGCGCGCGCAGCGGTTGCGACAGGCTGCGATGGCATCCTGGTGGAAGTCCACAATCATCCCGAAAAAGCGCTCTCTGACGGCCCACAATCGATCTATCCCGATCAATTTGTCCGCATGATGGACGAGCTCGAACAAATTGCCCCCGTCGTAGCCCGCCGCCTGCCGCGCGGCATTCATGTAGCCGCAGCCGCGGACTGAGCGCATGAATGGCTCGTCTGGCAAGCGCAGATCAGAAGGAAACAAACTGATGGGTAACCCAGGTCTCGCTTTTAAGACCTGGAATCCTTCCAAATTGTCCCTGGTGGCGTTACTTCTCGCCCTGCTCAGCTTCACCGCCTGCCGCAAGCAGGACTTCCCGCAATACCCACCCAACTACCGCGAATACGCCTACGTGACCAACGGTGACAGCGGCACGGTGACCGTCCTCGACGTGGTCAACGTGCGCGTGGACCGCGAAATTCCTGTCGGCCAAAACCCTGTGGCTGTCACCGCCAGTCCCACGCGCAGCGAAGTGTACGTGGTGAACTCCGGAGCAGAGAGCGGGCAGGGATCCATCTCCGTCATCGACGCGGAAAAGAACACCGTCGCCGCCACGATTTCCTTGCATCGCAAACCGGTCTCAATCGATCTGAACGCCGAGGGGACGCTGGCCTATGTGGCCAACTCAGGGTCGAACACGATTTCTGTTATCGACCTGAAAGCGCGGCTGGAGATTGCACAGATTGGAGCCGGCGAAGAACCAGTTGCAGCCCGCATCACTCCTGACGGCAAAACGCTGGTGGTCGCAAACCACCGCGGCAATTCGGTCAGCATTTTTGACGCCGCCGCGCGCAGGGTGCGCTCCATCTTCGACGGTTGCCCCGGCGCCGCTGACGTTGCCATCCTGCCCGATTCCTCGAAGGCGTTCGTGGCCTGCTCGGCTGGGCACCAGGTGTTGGCCATCGCGCTGGCCAACGCGAAGGTCAATCCTGCGCAGCCGGATCGCCTTGAATCGCTGCTCGACGTAGGCCGCGGGCCTGTGCAACTGGCTCGCAAGCCCGACGGCGGCGAGGTGTTCGTCTCCAATTCTCTCAGCAATTCGATCAGCGAAATCGATACCAGTAAGAACGATGTTGGCGGCGCGTACATCATTGGCGACGATCCGGTGCGCGGGCTGGTATCGAGCGACAATACCCTCCTCTACGAGGCCAACTTCCACTCCCAATATGTGACCATTTACTCGATCGACGAAGGCAAGCGCCTGCCGACTTCCATCCACGTTGGCGATGGCCCTCTGGCGTTAGCGTTTTCCAGCAACGGACTCTTGTTTTTCGTTGTGGACAATCGCTCTGCCGACGTGGCTGTGGTGCGCACAGCGACACGGTCGCTGTTCACCATTCTGCCCACCGGCCGCTCGCCCAATGCGATTGCTGTCAAGGCGTTTAAAGTTCCTTAATTGCCCGCTGCCTAACCTAAAAATCATCGCGTTTGTTACCCTCAAGCCTTCAAGGCACTCTCATTGGTGGACGAACCGCTGCCGAAAGCTCCATAGTCCACCGGCGCCAAGAAGGAAGACACGACATGATCATACATCGACAAAGAACGCGGCCCGCACCCTGGAGTGTGAGGAAGCAGAGCGCGACCCGCGGCTGGCTAATCCCGTTCACCGCTCTGGAATGGGGTGTGGAATGGCTGGCCTACGCGCTGAGCAACTGGACCCTGCTCGAAGTGCTCGAATACCTCGGGTCGTTCTCAGTACTGGTTGCGGTGATCTTCTACTTTGCCGAGACCGGTGACCGGGTGAAGCAGCGGCACTACCAGGCTTGGCAGGTGATCAACACAGCGCAGGGCAAGGGCGGCAGCGGAGGAAGAATCGAGGCGCTCGAGGAACTGAATGCGGACAGGGTTCCGCTGGTGGGCGTGGATGTTTCCTCGGCGTTTTTGCAGGGGCTGAATCTGAAGAACGCCAACCTGCTGCGCTCCGATTTCAGTTCCGCCGACCTGCGCAACAGCAACCTGGCAGGCGTGGACTTCACTTTGGCCAATCTCAACTCCGCTAACCTGCGCGGCGCGGCGTTGGATCACGCAAAGTGCGCGGAAACCGATTTGCGAAACACTGATCTGGAAAGCACCAGCCTGGTGGGCGCCGATCTTTCCCGAGCCAGCCTGGACGACGCGGATCTGCGAGGCGCGGATTTACGGGACGTAACGTGGCAGCAGGTGAAAAGCGTCAAAGGCGCCAATGTTGCCGGCGTCAGGAACGCTCCGGAAGGGTTCGTCGAGTGGGCGTTGAAGAACGGTGCGATTGCCCAACCCGCATCGGAGGAATGAGATCGCAGGGACATAATTTCAGGCCCTGGCTCGCTAACTCCGTCCTGGCGGCGACGCAATGGTTCAGCGCCGCAGATTGACCTTGGCCAGATCGATGATCTCGTTTCCCCGCCCATCCAGAACCGCCTTGATCATGAAAAGGCTGAAGCCCTTGATCTGATCGATGGTGATCGTGGGCGGCATGGAGAGTTCCTGCCGGCTGACGATGGCTTCAACCAGCGCCGGCCCGTCGTGGTTCAGGGCCTGTTCGATCATGGGTCTCACCTGGTCGGCCGTCTCCGCCCTGAGTCCAAGAATGCCCGCGGCCTCTGCCATCCTCGCGAAATGCGGATTATGCAAATCGGTTCCAAAATCCAGAATTCCCGCTGCTTTCATTTCCAGCTCAACAAAGGCCAGGGAGCTGTTGTTGAAAACGATCAACTTCACCGGCAAGCCCAACTGGCGAAGCGAGAGCAGATCGCCCATAAGCATGGCGAGGCCCCCGTCTCCGCAGAACGCGACAACCTGGCGGCCAGCGTGACTGACCTGCGCTCCAATGGCCTGCGGCAGCGCATTGGCCATGGACCCGTGGGTGAACGAGCCGAGCAGCCGGCGCTTACCATTCATATGCAGATAGCGCGCGGCCCAGATGGTCGGCGTACCCACGTCGCAGGTAAAAACCGCATCTTCGGCGGCAAGTTCATCCACGACCTTGGCCACGTATTGCGGATGGATCGGCTTCTCTCCCGATTTCCCCGTTGCCAGGTCGTCCAGGCCTTCGCGCGCCTGGCCGTAGTCTTTGAGCGCTGCGGCCAGGTGCGCATCGTCAGCCTTGCCTGTGAGTTGAGGAATGAGCGCGGCCAGGGTGCTTTTCACGTCGCCCACCAGGCCCAGGTCAACCTTGGTGCGGCGGCCAATCTGCTCTCCGCGAATGTCGATCTGGAGAATAGTCGCGTCACGGGGATAAAACTGCTGGTACGGAAAATCGGTCCCCAGCATCAGCAGCGTATCGCAGTCCATCATTGCCTTGTAGCCGGATGAAAAACCGAGAAGCCCGGTCATGCCCACATCGAATGGATTGTCGTATTCAACAAACTCCTTGCCGCGCAGGGCATGAACGATGGGCGCCTTCAATTTGCCCGCAACTTCGATCAGCACATCGTGAGCTCCAGCGCAGGCGGCGCCGGCCAGAATCGTCGTCTTCTTCGACTTGTTCAGAATGCCGGCAAGAGCTGCGATCTCCTCGTCCGACGGGCATACTGTGGATTGCGACTCGTGGAAGTGAAGGCGCACGCCGGCTTCCACCGCATCGCGCAGCGCGATGTCGCCTGGAATGGTGACAACGGCCACGCCACGCCGCGAAATGGCCGTTTGCATCGCAATCTCCAGCACCCGCGGCATTTGCTCCGGTTGCGAGACCAGCTCGCAGAAGTGGCTGCATTGCGCGAACAGATGTTCCGGGTGAGTCTCCTGAAAGTATCCGCTGCCGATTTCATTGCTGGGGATCTGCGCCGCGATGGCGAGAACCGGAACCCTGCTGCGGTGGCAGTCGTAGAGGCCATTGATCAGGTGCAGATTTCCCGGACCGCAGCTTCCCGCGCAGACCGCCAATTTTCCGGTAAGATGAGCCTCGGCGCCCGCGGCGAACGCAGCCGTTTCCTCGTGCCGCAGATGCACCCATTCCAGTTGGCCGGTCGCTCGAATCGAGTCGGTAATGCCGTTGAGCGAGTCGCCTGAGACGCCATAAATCCGCCGAACGCCTGCCTCAGCCAGAACATCCACGATCAGGTCCGCTACTCTTTTTGCCATCGTAACCTCCTCCTCGGGGAAATGGTGTGTGGACTTGCCTTGGGCTTGTCTGCATTGCTTGGGAGTGGTTCCCGTTCCGGCCAAATCCACGCCAGAATCAACGCAACCGCAATCCCTATGGAAACCTCGGCAAAGCGATCAAATGCGGCCAGCCAGGCGGAGCCCGACCTCGGCAGCAGAAGCACAATCGTCGCGGTGATACCGCCGAAGCGATAGGCGCTATAGCCGGATCGCGCCAGGGCGCAAACCAGCCCCAGGATAAAAATGCATACGCCCAACATCGCCACGTTCGGCGGCAAGTATCTCGCCGCGAGCCCGCCAACCACAGCGCCAAGCGCCGTCCCGATGAATCGCTCGCTGGATACCTACAGCGCCGCGCCAAGCGACGACTGCGTAATGACCAGGGTGGTGATCGGCGCCCACCAGGTTCCAGGCAGCCGAAACAATCGCGCAACCAGCAGCGAAACTACCGCGGCAACGGCCGTGCGCAGAGAATGCACCAGCACCGGCCACCAAGTCAATTTGAACCTTTCGCTTGCCATTGTCTCTCGCGCGTGGGGCACCCGTTCAAGCCGCTGATTGGCCTTCCTCGTCCAAGGCTACGAGCCAATATACCTCAGGTATCCAATGCCGGGTATGTCTTCTTGCGCCGATTTCAATCGGAAAGTATTGGACAGTCGGTAGACGTCGGCCCGGACCAATGGAGCGGGCGATCCCTGCGTTTCCCGCTCGGAGAAGCCAAACCCGGGACGCTCAGATTCTGCCGGCCAATGGTTCAGAAGCATTAGGATTGGAAGTAGCGTGCAAATCATCAGAGTAGAGACGCCTTCAGCGAAATACGACGTAGTCACGGGCAGTGGGCTCCTTTCCACCCTCGTGCCGCGCATCGAACGCATCGCGGGCCGATTGCCGCGACGGGTTTTTGTGCTCACCTCCGGCCCCATCTGGGCGCTGTGGAGCGAAGCTTTCCTGGCATCATTTGCCGAACCGCCCGTCGTCCTGTTCTTGGAGCCCGGCGAAAATCACAAGACGCTTGCCAGCGTAGAGAAGATGCTGCGCCAGATGGCTCGCGCGGGCGGCGATCGCGGCTCGCTGCTGATCGCCTTTGGCGGCGGAATCGTAGGCGATGTCGGCGGTTTTCTGGCGGCAATCTACATGCGCGGCATCTCCTACATCCAGGTGCCGACGACATTTCTGGCGCAGGTGGACTCGAGCGTAGGCGGCAAGACAGGCGTCAACCTGCCGGAAGGCAAGAACCTGGTAGGGAGCTTTCACCAGCCGCTGGCGGTGTTTGCCGATATCGGCGTGCTGAGCACGCTCCCCGACCGGGAGTTGCGCGCCGGGCTGATGGAGAGCGTGAAGGCGGGCATCATCCGCGACCGCTCGCTGGTGCGCTTCATGGAAGAACACGCCGATGAAGTTCTCGACCGCAACCCGAAAGCCCTCGAAAAGGTGATTGCTGCATCCATCCGAATGAAGGCCGTGGTAGTGAACAAGGATGAGCGCGAAAACGGCCTACGCATGATTTTGAACCTTGGCCACACCGTGGGCCACGCGCTGGAGCAGGTCACCGGCTACAAGGCCATGCTGCATGGCGAGGCCGTCGCATGGGGCATGATTGCCGCGCTGTTTCTCGCGCGCAAGCGTGGGACGATTACCGGCAATCAGTTCGAGCGGCTGGAGAACCTGATTTACTTGTATGGCCCACCACCCCCGCTGAAGCTTAAGACAAAAAAAGTAGTAGCCGCAACGGGCAACGACAAGAAAAACGTCGGTGGTGTCAGAAGATTCGTGCTGCCGATCGGCATTGGCGACGCGGGTGTTGTCGAGGACGTGACATCGGCGGAATTGGAAACGGCGGTCGGGTATATGCTGGCGCGCGCGGAAGAAGGATTGGCGCGCCAACCGCGTTCAGAAGCGAAGATTTGAGGGTTCGATGAGCGTGACGGGAGCCAAGCCGGCAGGAGTCGCAGACGAAGCGCAGGCAGCACGCGCCGTGCAGCAGATGTTCGACTCGATTGCGCCGCGCTACGACCTGCTGAATCACGTGCTCTCAGCCAGCGTGGACCGGCTTTGGTGGTGGCAGACCGCACGCAAGTTCCGAACGATCTTGGCCGATCCCGATGCGGCGGTGCTGGATATCTGCTGCGGCACAGGACACATGACGCGGGCCTTGCTCAAAGGCCGCCCGAACGGTTCGCGGCCGATTCTCGCAGCCGATTTTGCGCACGAGATGCTAACCCGCGGCACGCGAAGATTTCGAGCGCGAAAGCCCGGCGAACCGGCCGCTATCGCAATCGAAGCGGACGCGCTCCATTTGCCGCTGAGACCTGCGTCGCTGGATTTGATCGTCACTGCGTTCGGCTTCCGGAATCTTGCAAATTACGAGGCCGGCCTCAAAGAGTTTGCGCGGGTGCTAAAGCCTGGTGGACAATTGGGAATTCTGGACTTTGCCGAGCCGGGCGGATGGTTCGGCAAGGCGTATTCGGTTTATTTCCGCCGCATTCTGCCTGCGATTGGGCGCATGATCAGCGGTCCCGGAGCCGCGGGATCGGTTGGCCCATACAACTACCTGCCCGCATCGGTCGCGAAGTTTCCTCCCCCAGCAGAAATGCTGCAACTGATGCGCGCAACCGGATACACGGATTGCACCTGGCAACCCTACACATTTGGCATTGCGGGGTTATATACCGGCCGAACCGGTAACGGATGATTTACCGTGGAAAGCCAAAAAGGGCGGCACACAAATGATTGCTCATAGCGAATGGAAGCACGACAACGTCTTTGAAGGCATCGCCGAGAACGGCAACACGATTCTGTTCGACGCGGACTCCGCACACACGCACGGACCCAGCCCCATGGAAGCAGTGCTGATGGCGCTGTGCGGATGCACTAGCGTCGACGTGGTTTCAATTCTCAAGAAGAAGCGCCAAGCGCTCACCGGACTGCACGTGTCGGCCACGGCAGAGCAGTCGGAGACAGCACCACGGGTATTCACAAAGATCAAACTGACTTATGCAGTGAGCGGGAAGTTGAGCCGCAAGGCAGTTGAAGACGCGGTGTCGTTGTCAAAGAACACTTATTGCTCGGTATCGAAAATGCTGGAGAAATCGGCTGCAATCGAATACGAGATCGTGTTTGTGGATGGCGAGCCCGAACCATGAAGACGCGCGTCATTAACTTCTTTCAAATCGCCTCGCTGGTGATGCTGCTGGTGGCCGTTGCCCTTTTCTCAGCCATCGCCACCATGCACTTCGCAATTCATGGCGCAGAGGTGCAGGTTCCTGCGCTCGCGGGGATGACGGTCGCCGATGCGCGCAGCGAGACGGCAGGCCTGGGGCTGAACCTGGCCGTGGATAACCGCTACTACTCTGCTGACGTCGCGGCCGGACACATCCTCACGCAGTCGCCGGCGGCAGGAACGGTGGTGCGCCGCGAGTGGCGCGTGCGCGTGGCCGAGAGCCTGGGTCCGCAAAAGGTGGACGTGCCCGACACCGTGGGCAAAGACGAGCGCGTGGCGGCGCTGACGTTGCGGCGCGTGGGTCTTGAAGTGGGTGCGACCGTTCAATTGCCGTGGAGCAAATCTCCGCAGGGCACCGTGCTGGCGCAGGATCCGCCCGCCCATGCGCAGGGAATCTCCCGGCCCACCGTGAACCTGCTGGTGGCTGCGCCGAGCGACGAGGCGGCTGATGGCTTTGTCATGCCCGATCTGGTTGGTTTGCCGATAGTGACCGCGCAGGCGCTGTTGAACAGAGTAGGCATTCAGTCTCCGGATCCGACCTACGTCGCCGTTCCAGTGGCGCCTGCCGGAAGCGGCGATGCGCCCCCAAAACCGCCGGTGAAGCCGGGATCGGTTATAGCGCAGGCACCTGCGGCCGGCTCCCGCGTGTTTCAGAACGTGCCGGTCAAGCTGACGGTGGCACAGTGAGAAAGATTGTTGTTGGCCAGGCGCAGTTTGGGGCATCACATTTCACGCGGCGTGGATGGACGACATCAGCTCTTCAAGGCGGTCGTAGCTCATCGCCATACCGCGATCCATTCCGGATCTGAGAGCGGCGTCGCGGACTTCAATTGACTGGTAAAGAACAGTGATCGTCATTCGGGTCGCGCCGCTCTCTTTGACGAAGGTCGTTGTGTCCAGGGCTTCGCTGGAATGCCAGGACGGATTCTCTGTGGCGACCAGCAGCTTCGGCGACACGATCTCGCGAAACACGCCATCGAGTTCCATCTCTCTTCCATCGCTGTCGTTGTGCCAGAGATAACGGTAAGCGCCGCCGACTTTCAGGTCGATCTCGCAAACGGGCATGGACCAGCCGGGCGGTCCGAGAAGCCAGCGCTTGACTAACTCCGGCTTGGTGAAGGCTTCGAAAACAAGGGCACGCGGTGCATCGAAAACTCGCGTGACCTGGATCTCGCGATCGCTGGGCGTGGACATTTTGAAGCTGTCGGGATAAATCATCTTCGAAACTCCTTTAGTGCTTTTTGTGTTTGCGCTTTTTCCCTTTCTTCTTCTTTGTTTTTAGTTCGTCGAGCAAAGCATCCAAATGCTGGAAGGACGCCTCCCAGAACTGCCGATACCCGGCCAGCCATTGGCATGCTTCCGCCAGCGGCCTGGCGTCGAGCCGGCTTGGCCGGCGCTGTGCTTCGCGCTCGCGGGTGATGAGCCCTGCACTTTCGAGCACTTTGAGGTGTTTCGAAATCGCGGGCTGGGACATGGCAAATGGCTCGGCCAACTCAGCGACCGAAGCCTCACCGGATGCGAGCCGTGCGAGGATTGCGCGCCGCGTTGGATCGGCCAGTGCCGCGAATGTTGCGTCAAGACGTACGGGAGATGTATTTCCATAACCACTGAGTTCCATAACTAAACGGTAATATAGCTGATAATATCTGTCAAGCACAATTCTCGCGCTCAAGTAGCGCAATGAAGAAGCCGTCGCTGTGGAAATCGCCGGGGAGCAGGCGCAGCGCTCCCTGGGGTGTAAGTGAGGCTTGAAGCCGGGCTGCGTCCGGCGAAAGAATGGACCGGCGCAGGAGGGACTCAATGGAAGCTCGAAGCGAGACGGTACGGGCCATAGGAGTTTCGGCAAGTACAGCGGCGACGACTTGCTCGTTTTCTTCTGGCTCAAGCGAGCACGTGGAGTAGACGACGCGGCCACCGGGGCGGACGGCCTGGAGCGCGGAGGTGAGGATCGCGCGCTGGCGCTCGGCCTGGCGCGAAAGATCCTCAAGACGTAGTCGATGCCGGATTTCAGGGTTGCGGCCAAGTGTGCCGGTGCCGCTGCAAGGGACGTCGGCGAGGATCAAGTCGAAGGCGGCGTCTTCAGAAAGTTGCGCAGCGTCAGACAGCCGGAACTCGATTTGGCCGGCATTACCGGCAAGCCGGTCGCGTAACTGTTCGAGGCGTGCCGGGCTGAAATCACAAGCAAGAATGCGCGCCTCCGGGCAACGTTCGGCGAGGATGAGGGTCTTACCGCCGGGAGCAGCACAGGCATCGAGGATTGTTCCACCGTTTTGCGTGAGATTTGCAGCCGCGATTTCAGCAACGAGTTGCGATCCTTCGTCTTGTAAGCGAATGCGGCCCTCTTGAAAGGCCGAAGTGCCAGTTACGTCGCCCGAGACGACGGTGCGAGAAGCGCTGAGCAGATGGCCGGGCTTTAGGACAACGCCCGCCTGAGCGAGTTCGGCTTCCTGGTCAAGGGTGCTGAGGCGGATGATGGGTTCGGGCTGAGATTGGCCGTGGCGGCAGATTGCACGGGCCGCGTCGATACCATAGAAGTTGGCCCAGCGCTCCACCATCCAGGCGGGGTGGGCTTCGGCGAGGGCTAGTTCCGTCGCATTCTCTTCCGAATATTCAGAGCGCGACGCCACGGCCAGCTTGCGGAGCACCGCGTTGACCATGCCGGAGGCGAAACGATGACCCGCCTGTTTCGCCAGTTCCACGCTCTCGTCGATGGCAGCACGAGCGGGAATGCGGTCCAGATGCAAAATCTGAAATGCACCCAGCCGGAGCGCGATGAGAACCTCGAGATCGAGCCTCGTGTTGGGATGTTTGAGAAAGGCATGAACCTGGTGGTCGAGGCGGATTTGCCAGCGGAGAACGCCGAGGACCAGTGCTGTGGCGAGGTTACGGTCAGCTGCGGAAAGCGCGTTGACGGCTTTGCCGCGGAGCAGATCGTCCGAATGGGATTGGCCACGTTCGACTGCCAGCAGGATGTGGAAGGCGGCCTTGCGCGCAGGTGAAAGACTGGCCATGCGATTCTTTGGCGCGGCCTTGCGCGGGCCGGTCTGCGGCGGAGCCGTCATGGAGTGGGAAATCCGAGGCGGATGCCGGCTGAGAGCTGGTTGCCGCGGAGGAATTCTGCTGCGGAGAGACGCTTTTTCCCTTCGAGTTGCAGTTCGAGGAATTCGAGCCAAGTGTTTCCGGCGCAAGCAACGAAGAGGCGCTGGGCTTGGATGTGGATCTGGCCAGGTTGAGCTGGGCCAGGTTGGGCTGGGCCGAATGCTGTGTGCCTTACGGCTACGGCGAGGCGATGCACGATGAGCTTCTTACCGTCGAGGGTGGTGAATGCTCCAGGCCAGGGTTGAAATCCGCGCCAGCGATTGTAAAGCTCATGCGCATCGCGCACGGCGAAGTCCATGCGGCCGTCTTCGCGATCGAGAAGCGGGGCGTAAGTGGCTCCCACATGATTTTGCGGCCGGGGGTGAATGGTTCCGGCATTGAGGCCGGCAAGCGTTTCAACAACAAGCGAGGCTCCGGCTCCGGCGAGCAGATCGAACAGGTCAACAGCTGTCTGCTCCGGGCCGATTTCGAGAGACTGCTGAAGGAGGATGGGCCCAGTGTCAAGGCCTTCTTCGAGCAGCATGGTGGTGTTGCCCGTAACTCGATCGCCCATCGCTACGGCCCATTGAATCGGCGCCGCGCCGCGGTACTTGGGCAGCAGAGATCCATGCAGATTCATGCAGCCCAGGCGCGGCAACGCCAGCATCCACGGCGGAATGATCCGGCCATAGGCGACGACGATGATGGCGTCAGGAGCAATGGCCTCAAGCTGGTTGCGAAACTCCGCGTTCGACCGGATTTTTTCCGGTTGCGTGACCGCGATGCCTGCGGCCAGCGCGGTCTGCTTTACGGGCGGAGAGGTGAACTGCTGGGCGCGGCCCACGGGACGGTCTGGCTGCGAAACTACCAGCGCGATTTCGTGACCGGCGGCGAGCAGCGCCTTCAGGGTGGGAACGGCAAAGTTGGGTGTGCCGCAGAAGACGATTTTCATTGGACGTCCGAGGAACACCGGTGAAGGGTTGTGGTTTCCCAGGTCTCAAAATCGAGACCTGGGGCACCCGGCTTCATTTCACACCTCGCGCGGCTACCACTTGCCTTCGCGCTGCATCTTGCGAATCTTGCGCAAATTCAGGTCACGCTTCAGGGCGCTCATGCGGAAGATGAACAACATGCCGTCAAGGTGGTCTATCTCATGCTGCATGCAACGGGAGAGCAGTTCTTCGCCGTCCATCTCGAACCATTTGCCATGCACGTCCTGGGCGCGGATGCGGACCCTGGCGGCGCGCACCACCTTCTCGCGAATGTCCGGGAAGCTGAGGCAGCCCTCTTCCTCATAGAGCCTGCCCTCGCTGGAGATGATTTCGGGATTGATGAGGACCAGCTTGTCCTTAGGATCTTTGCCCATGCTCAGGTCGATCACCGTGATGCGTTTGGACACTCCCACCTGCGGGGCGGCCAGGCCGATGCCCTGTGACGCGTAGGTGGTCTCAAACAAGTCGTCGACAAACTTGCGCAACTCGGCATTAAATTCGGTGACCGGTTCGCCGGGTTGTGACAGCACCGGCTCGGGATATTTAACGATCTTGAGAATCATTGCGGCTTTCAAACAACTCCGTTTCTGCTTAAATCCTGTCGGGTGTATATACGCTCTAATCTTATTTTAAGAGCTTCGTGTCTGTTCGACTCTTAATAGCTCCCTATCTGTTCGATGTAGCCGCGAAAATTCCGTTGCATTTCCAGCACTGAGTCGCCGCCGAACTTCTGCTGCGCAAGACCCGCTACGGTAAGCGCGACCATGGCCTCAGCGGCCACGCCGGCCGCAGGAACAACACAAATGTCGCTGCGCTCATAACTTGCGCTGGTAGCTTCGCGGGTGTCAAAACGAACCGACTCCAGCGGCCGGCGCAGCGTTGAAATGGGCTTCAGATAGCCGCGCACCACAATGTCCTCGCCGTTCGAAACGCCGCCCTCGATGCCGCCGGCATTGTTCTGCGGGCGCGTAAAGCGGGTGGGCTTACCCGTCTCTTCGGCCGCGTAGTGAATGGGATCGTGCACCTTGGAGCCAAAGGATTCAGCGGCCGTAACGCCGCGACCAATCTCGACAGCTTTCACGGCTTGCAGGCTCATCACCGACCAGGCCAGCAGCCCATCCAGGCGTTCATCCCAGTTGGCATAGGTGCCCAGGCCTGCGGGCGCGCCATGAACGACGACCTCAAAGATTCCGCCCACCGTGTCACCGGTGCGGGAGACCTCCTCGACCTCTTCTTTCATGCGCGCTTCCGTGGCGGGATCGACGCAACTCAGCAGGATTTCGTCTTTCGCTGTGACGGCGACGATCTCCTCCCATGCCGCCGCGCGATCAAGCTCAACCCTGCCCACGCGGATCACGTGGCTCAGCACCTCAATTCCCAGCGTCCGCAGAAAGAGCTTCGCCAAGGCTCCCGCAGCAACTCGCGCTGTAGACTCGCGTGCCGAAGCGCGCTCCAGTACGTAGCGTGCGTCAGGAAAGTTGTACTTGAGTGCTCCGGCCAGGTCTGCGTGGCCCGGACGCGGCGATGCAACCGCCTGGTGCTTAGCCGGGTCGCCGGCCTCAACAGGGAGCTTCTCTTCCCAGTTCTTCCAGTCGCGATTGACGATCTCGATCGCGACGGGCGAGCCGATGGTCTTGCCGTGGCGAACTCCGGAGAGAATGTGCGCCTTGTCGGTTTCAATCTTCATGCGGCCGCCGCGGCCGTAGCCTTGCTGGCGCCGCCACAGTTCGCGGTTGATGAAATCGAGATCAACGGGAACTCCGGCGGGCAATCCCGAGATCAGCGCGGTGAGAGCTTCCCCATGGGATTCGCCGGCAGTTGAGAAACGGATCATGTTGATTCGATTGTAATGGGAAAGCAGGGATCAGGGATCAGGCAACAGGGTTCAGTCGGAAGTCGGATTGAGAAAATCGCCAGCCTCGATCCGAGCCTGACCTTGACAAGGGCTGTTGGGCGACGAACAATCAAGCTGATCCCTGATCCCTGATCCCTGATCCCTGATCCCTGACCATGGCCTACTTCCTGTTCAAGACCGAGCCCGATGTCTATTCGTTCGACGATTTTCTGCGCGACAAAGAAACGGTCTGGGATGGCGTAACCAACCCGACTGCCGTGAAATATCTGCGCGAGATGAAGGCGGGAACAAAGTGGATCTTCTACCACACCGGAGACGAGCGCACCGCCGTGGGAACCGGAACCGTGGTCAGCGTTGATCCGAGCGATCCCAAGGCGCCTATCATCAAGGTCAAGGTGGGCAAGCGCCTTAAGAAACCGAAGACGCTCGCCGATATCAAAGCCGCGCCGCTCTTCGCCAAGTCACCGCTGATCATTATTGGACGACTGTCAGTCGTCCCGCTGACAGAAGAGCAATGGCAGTGGATGCTCTGCTAGGATTTCGAACAGATCCCAGGTCTCAGAGCCTGTCTAAAAACTCGCTTATGTCACGGATGCATCTGCTTTGAAAGGGCACGGCTTTAGCCGAGTCGCTCGATGGCAGGTCGGGAATTGGGCTTCATCCCCCGAGGGAATGCACTTCTAACCTTCTGCACTTCCTCGGCGGCTAAAGCCGCGCCCATTCTCAGCCTTCTCGGCACGGCTGAAGCCGTGCCCTTTCAAAACTGCGAGTTTTTATACAGATTCTCAAAAGCGAGACCCTTCGACCTTGCTCAGGGCTGGCTCTGGGGCACCCATGCATTTTTGCTCAGTCGTGATGTTCCCCTGAACAGCAGGAACCGACAGCCTTTGCGATCTCGACATAGGTCTGTTTCGGATCGACGAAGTAGCCCTTGTCATACCTGTCATGGTGGCGAACCCAGGCCATGGTGTGGGCAAGTCCCTCTTCGTCGCGGCCCTTGGGCGTATGGTCGAGGAAGTGATACGCGCCCACAAACATATCCAGCCCGCGCGCATAACTTGAATAGGTGTGGAAGATATCTCCGTTTGCATCCTTGAAGAACACGCTGAGACCGGGACCTTCTTCGCTGGGAAATTGGGTGAGTTCGTAGTTATAGGTCACCTTGCCGCTGGCCCGCTCTTCCGGCGTGAACGACACGTGGTAGTCGTAATTGAAATCGCTGCCGAACGACGACACCCAGTGGAACCGCCAGCCCATGCGCTTCTTGAAAGCTTCAATCTCAGCCATCGGCGCGCGCGAGATTACCGCAAGGGTGGTGTCGCGATTGGCCAGGTGGATGGCCGGACCGTCGAAGTGATCGGCCAGATACGAGCAACTCGGGCATCCCGCGGTCCAACCTGGCCCCAACATGAAGTGATAGATGATGAGCTGGCTGCGCCTGTCGAAAAGGTCGGCAAGCGTCTCCTTTCCCTTGGGGCCGTCGAAGACATACTCCTTCTCGACTTTTTCCCAGGGCAGTTCGCGGCGCTGCCGGCTCAACTCGTCGCGCAAATGCGTAAATTCCTTTTCCTTTTGCAGAAAATCCTTGCGGGCCGCAAGCCATTCGGCCTGCGAAACCACTTTCGGGTGCTCTACGGCAGTCATGCTGCTAGCCATGGTGATCCTCCTTCGATTGGGTGGTTGGGGAATTGTTGCTCGCGGCCCTGCCGGTTGCCACCTTCTTGACAACCAGCGCGGTCATGCCGCCGGTGGAGACGACAGCCGCGGCGATCCATGCCGCAGTCGCCAGACAAAAGGGACACATGGAGACCTCCTCGTTCGCGATGGAATTCATCCAGCTTGACGCCGCGTAGTTAGTGAGTCTCAGCTGCCTTGCGGATCCGCTCCAGCATCGATGCCCAGCCCTGGTTCACGCCGCCGCGGTGATCGTCCTGGATGAATCCGAGCGCGCTGTGGCGAAAGGCGATCTTCGTTCCTCCATCTGCCTCCGTGAGCCGATATTGCACATTGGAAACGAAAGGATAGGACGCGAAGAGCGGGCCGCTGAACTCAAGCAGAGTGGGCCGCTTGATGGCTTGCACATAGGCCCAGAGATGGCCGTTGTTGCCGCCCAGGTCGCGGTACCATCGACCGCCGGGCCACGGCTCAATCACCATGGGCATGGGGACGCCGTCGCCCCTCTCGTTGCGCGGGCCGATCTGTTCAAGCAACGCTTCAAAGGTCACTTCAAGCGATGCGTTGACGTGAATTTCCTGGGTGATGTTCAGGATCAGATTTTCCAGGCTCATTGCCGTTGTGGTCATGGTTTCTCCTTGGGGACAAGGTTGGAGTTCAGTTCGTTCATCTTTTCTTCTGCAAGCTTTTTGACGCCGAGCAACTGCTGCTGCCAATAGCGCTCGAACTTGCCGGCCCATTCGTGCAAGGGGCGGATGGCCTCGGCGTTGGTCCGGTAGTATTTGTGGCGGCCATCGCAGCGCACCCGCACCAGGCCCACGCTGCGCAGCACGCGAAGATGCTTGGAGACCGAAGGCTGGTCAAGGCTGAGGTTGGCCACAATATCACCAACCGGGCGCTCGTTCTGCGCGAGATAGCTCAGAATCTGCCGCCTGCGAGGTTCGGCTACGGCATTGAAGGCGTCGGTGGTGGTGGCTGCTCTCGGCATGGAAGGAACAATACATACTTATATGGGAATATGTCAAGTGTTTCGGATATGAAAGTGGCTCGATTTGAGGACTCTCTTGGTGTCATAACGAAACTGTGGTAAGATTTCCTTGTTTACTTCTTTCCTTGGAGAAAACCATGCTGGCGAAATTGACTACAAAAAACCAACTCACTCTACCGAAGGCGGTAGCGACGCGCTTTCCCGGCGTTGAATATTTCGAGGTAAGCACGGATGGAGGCTCGATCACGTTACGGCCATTTCGACGCAGCCGGATCGAGGAGGTCTGGGAGCACCTCGAAAGGCTGGGGATCACGGAGCAGGATGTGAGCGACGCTGTCGCCTGGGCGCGCGAAACCGAATGACCAAGCAGCCGATGCGGCGAGCGGTATTTGACACGAACGTGGTTGTGTCCGCAATCCTGTTTCGCACGAGCCGCTTGGCTTGGCTGCGGGCTCACTGGCGGGAGGGCGGTGCGGTACCGCTGGTTTCGCCGGCAACAGCGCGGGAACTAACGCGTGTGGTCGGTTATTCCAAGTTCCGGCTCTCGGAGCAGTTTCGCCTGGAGGCTCTCGCGCTCTACTTGCCCTACTGCGAGAGCCTCGATCCGGCGGACAAATGCCCCATCGAGTGCCGCGACCTGAAAGACCAGCCGTTCCTTGATCTGGCCCACAGCGGCAAAGCCGATCTGCTGGTCACAGGCGACGAGGATTTGCTGGCGCTGGCCGGGCAAACGGCATTCGTCATTCAAACTCCTGAAGACTATCGGCGCAGGATTTCTGGTGTCGCAGGGACCCGGTGATGCGGGTTCACTTCACCCCTGCCTCAAGAGTGATACCGGGGACAGCCAGTAATTTCGACTCATCCGAGCTTTTTCATGTCCGGTATGCTGAATCCGAAAATGGCGCTCTCCGGCGACCAGTCTACATGCTCCCCTGACAACCGCGAAAGGAATGGTGCCCCCAAGATATGCACGAACGGTCCTTCTCGCTCGGTCCAATTCTTCCCGAAAGGTCGCGGGGCATAGCCAGCAACGCTTCCCACGATGAGAATGGTCCCGTCTTCCAGCAGGTCTCCGACACCAATATCAACACAAGGATAGATATGCTCCTCGTCGATGAAGACACGCTCAACAATATGCTCCGCGATTCCATCTGTTAATCGCGGCTTATTTTTGGCTAACCATTGAAAAGCCATCCTTCTCGACAGCTTTCTTCCTGCCTTTTCTTCGGCTAACTCGATGACCTCTTCGAGTGTTCTATTAACAAAAGCTGTGAATTTTACACGGTCCATGAATTCACCCCATGAATTCACCCAATGATTGGTGCCAAAGGTCTCGATCCTATAACCGCGTGGCCGAACGCCTTCCGCACTCTCGCGCACTTCTGTCTTCTAGTTTTTTTCTTCCCCCAGCCAGCGCTTGGTGTTCAGCAACTGCCGGTTGTCCAGCGCCCAGACTTTGTTGGTCAGCTCGTTTGGCCCTTTGCCTTCGCGCGCGGACTTTTCGAACTCCGACGACACAGCCTGCATCTTGGCGTCGAGATCGTCAATAAAGCTCAGCACCAGGGCTTCGGGAATCATGGGCAGCTTGGGAGAACCAAATTCGAGCTTGCCGTGATGCGAGAGGATCAGGTGCAGGACCAGCGTTTTGAGCTTGGGCGGAAATTCCGGCAGGCTGTCCATGGTGCGCTCGGCCAGAGCTGCGCCAATCTGGATGTGTCCCAACAGCATGCCTTCGATGGTGTACTCGAAGCCGATCTCCCAGCTCAGCTCGCGTATCTTGCCGATGTCGTGGAGAATGACGCCAGTCAGCAGCAGGTCGCGGTCGATGAGCGGATAATGCGGCGTCACACGGTCCGCCAGCTTGCAAAGGCTGATCACGTGCTCCAGCAAGCCGCCAAGCCAGGCGTGATGCAGTTGCTTGGCGGCGGGGGCTTCGCGGTAGGCGAGGGCGAGAGCCGGATCGTCGAGCAACGTGGTGAGCAGCAGCTTGAGATGCGGGTTGGTGAAGGTCTCGACAAAGCCCAGAAGCTGGCGCCACAGGTCGGCCACGTCACAGCTGGTGCTGGGCAGCATGTCCATCTTGTCGACTTCGTTGGCCTGCGCCAGGCGAAGCTGGTCGATCTTCATCTGCAACCGGTCGTCAAAGCGCGAGGCGCTGCCGCGGGCCTTGACGATGTCGCCGCGGTCGAAGTCCTTGGCGATGCGCGGGTCGCCCAGTTCCCACACGCGGCCCTCGAGTTGGCCGGTCTTGTCGCCCAGAATCAAATTCAGGTAAGGTTTGTTGATCTTGGTGGTGCGGTGCTGCTTGGCCAACACAAGAAAGAAGCCGTCGAAGAGTTTACCTTCGTCGAAATTGGCCAGATCGGCAATATAAATGTCTTTCATCCTGCGGAGAAGCTTAACGCACCCGGCGGCTGTTGCCAAAAAACAGGGAATGATCCCATTGCCTCCCAACCCCTCACTTTCTTCCGACGTCGATCACCGGCGAGGCTCCGCCGCCGATAAAGAACGTGCAAGTGGTCCCATGAGCGCACACCTCTCTCTGCATCTTGATCCTTTCCAGTTGCAGGAACTGGTCCGGGGAAAGCTGCATGGCTTCGCGGTATGCGTTGTCGGCTGCGGCTCTGCTCTGCTCAGCCGCCTTGCGCTGGTCTTCGGCGAGTTTCGTCTGCTGTTCGGTGATAGCCCGTTGCTCCTGAGCGGCTGTTTCAATTCTTTGGTTTTTGATGGCGTCCGGAGGGTTTACGCGTCCGACGTTGATTGCTGAAAAGAGAATAGGCACCCCGGTTTGCTGGACAATCTGAATCGCGGCTGCCGATACTTCTCTTCCAACCGAATCTGCCGCAGTTTGTGAGATTGCCATCTCCTGCATATCCCTTTTCTTCACAGCATCCCGAACCGCAGTCCGTAACGGCTGGTCCACCGTGCGCTGCCAGAATCCCCAGTTTCCCTTTTCGTCGGTATCGGCTCCGTATTTGCTCACGAGCTTCACTGGATCGACGATGGTAAACGTTGCTACAACGTGGAAGTTGACCGGAACACCGCTGCTGGTCATCATGTCATCAAATTCCATATCGACGCGCTGCGGGAGCATGTTCACATCGATGGCGGTGCTGGTCAAAGCTCCGAACTCTCTCCCTGGTTGGACAGGGTTCTGGTCAACGCCACCATGGCCAAAGAGAATAGGTTTTTCCACCCATACCGCTTCGTGGCCCGCATCGGGCGCGGCTACGCTGCAACCCGCCATCCCCACAAGAAGAGCAAGGGTAAACACGACAGAAAGAATCCCTTTCATCGTTTCTGTTTCTCCAGTGCGGCCCTGTCCTCCGCCGCCGGTTGTGCATTGTGGCACGGGAGTTTAAGGGAAAATTCCCAAAAAACATGCGCGGCCTGGAAGGCAATCTCCCAGGCCGGCGGTTTGCAGATCGGATCAATAGAGCAGAAGCGCAAGTTGGTTATTGCTGAGGCGCAGGTGCCGGAGAGGGCGGCGCAGTCTGGCTCGCGGGAGCCGATGGAGCTCCGCTCGAATCAGGCGCCGTCGTCTGCTCCTTCTTCTTCTCGTCGGCCAGGCGCGTCTTTTCGCCGGTCGTGGTCTTCGTTTTCTTTTTCTTGGTGGTGGCAGTGTCGCCGCCCAAACCCAGGGGCGCGGCTTGCGCTTGGCGATCGGCAACCTCAGCCGCATCCGGCGGTGGTGGGGCGTCGCTGCTGGTCTGCGAACCCGTCGCCTTGGGCTTCTTCTCCGTTTTGGCGCGCGCGCTGAAGCGGGTCTTCACAGTTGGCTTGTTGTTGGCTTCCAGCGGATTGGCAGGCTCCGGCGCAGCGGCCGCTGCCGGCGCAACAGCGCCTGCATCCTCAATGGCCGTGGACGGCGCCGTGGGCAGCGTCTTGGTGGGCGCCTGGCCAAAACGGATCTTTTCTTTCTTTCCGGGCTTCTGCGTCGTTAAGCTGGCGTTCTTCTTCGTAGCGGTTGTGGTATTGGCGGAAGCTACAGCCTGCGGCGATTTTTGCCGGAAGGTATGCGTGGTCTCGCGGAAACGTGTCCGCTCCACTTTCTGCTTCTTCTTGGCCGCAGGCGGAGTGTACGCGCTGTAAACGGGCTTGATCTCTTTGGGGCTGGCGCCGGTGTCCACATACCCCGGCTTGATGTCGATGTACGCTTCCTCGCGCATCTGTGTCAGGTAGTCGCGCATGGCAGGTTCCATGCGGCTGTAGTAGTAATTCTGTTCCACATCCTCTTCAACATCTTTATACGCGGGAACGCCGCCCGGGTTGTGCTGGTCGACCTTGAAGATGATGAAGCCCTGCCTGGTGCGGATGGGATCGGTGTACTGGCCGGTCTTCAGGCTGAATACGGCGTCTTCAAATACCTTGGCAAGCCCACCGTCTCCGCGATGAAACGCGCCGAAGTTCCCCCCGTCTGCAGCCGTTGTGCCGTCACTGAAAGACTTGGCCAATTGCGCGAAGTCGCCGCCTGAGTGGAGCTTGGCTTCGATGTCGTCCGCTTTCGCCTTGCCCGCTGCCACCTTCGCTGCGTCATCGGGGTCGGGGCCCGTGGAAACCAGAATCTCGCTCAACTGAACGCTTTCCGGCTTCACGTAATCCTGCTTGTGCTGCTGGAAGTAGCGCTCAACCTCGCCGGGGGTGATCTGCACCCGGCGGCCCACTTCCTCGCGCATCACTTGCTGGGTGATGATTTGATTGCGGATGTTGGCCTTGAAGTCCTCAAACGAGACGCCCTGCTCCTTGGCAGCCTTCTCCAGGTCTTGAATAGTTTCAAGGTTGTACTGCTTGCGGATCTCATCGAGCCGCTTGATCAGCTCGGTGTTGCCGTCGATGCCCAGTTCCTTACCTTTGGAGAGCCAAAGCTGCTGGTCGATCAGGCTCCGCAGCAGGTCCTTGTGACCCTCGGAGATTTGCTGCATGGTGGCGCCATGCTGCTTGGCCTCTTCGTCGGCCTCCTTCATGGCGCGGTCGTAGTCCGACTGCGTGATGATCCGGTCGTTCACGTGGGCGAGAATGTCCTCGACCGTAACGCCGCCATATGGGCTCTGCGGCACTGCGGGGCGCGTCTGCTGCGCCAAGGCGGAAGTTGCGAGCAGCGCCGTAGAGAACACGAAAGCCGCCGGGAGGCGAAGGATACCGGAAATGCAGAGAATTCTTGGGGTCATAGGTCAGGACACGGCAGGGAGCAAACAGGTTTATCCCTGAGGCATAGACGTCATTGTAAATGCCTGGGCAGCAAGCGCGCGACGATTGGGACAAATAGTGATGGTTCACGTAAAGGGTACGGGCTTCAGCCGATACATCAACAACCGCAGAATCCACGTGGGCTTTTGCCCTTGAGGAACGCCCTCGGGTTCCTGGCTTCGGAACAACCCTCATTCCGCAACCTGCCCAACAGCCAAAGAACGCAAGTAATTGAAAACGCAACCGGTCGCAGCCCAGGCCCCCAAATTGACGTTTGCCCGCGCCCGCCGCTACCAGACAGGCACGTCAGGCGTCCAATTAAGAGAGTGGTATACTTTAGCCTTAAGACTGCCGTTCCAGGCCTGTTTTCAGCCCGCCTGCCGCATCTGCCGTCCGGAGGTTCACCCAGCCTATGACTCCACGCGCCCGCCGCGCCCTCTTCACCGTAGTTCTGTTTTTCGCCGTCTGCGCCGTCGTGGGCAGCGTGATGCAGCGCCGAGTTGGTGCACAGTCGTCTCAGGACGAAAGCCAGCTGCGCGATAGCCTCAAGTCGTTCACCAATGTCTACGCGATTGTGGAGCAGAATTACGCTGAGCCCGTCCAGGGTGACAAGGCCGACACCGCCATCTACGACGGGGCCATACCCGGCATGCTGCGCGTGCTCGATCCGCACTCCAACTTCTACGATCCCAAGGCCTACGCAAAGATGCGCGAGGATCAGCACGGCCGCTATTACGGCGTGGGCATGACCATCCAGCAGGCCTACGGCGGCGGCAAGGTCTATGTCGTGTTTCCCATGGAAGGCGGCCCGGCATTCAAAGCGGGCATTCATCCCGGAGACGTGATCTACGCCATCGACGGCAAGACCACCGACGGCATGACCTCCGACGCAGTGGCCAAAACCCTGAAAGGGCCCAAGGGCACGCCCGTCACCGTGAGCATGACCCGCGAGGGACAGTCTAAACCGCTTGTCTTCCCCTTGGTGCGCGACGAGATTCCCAACCCCTCCGTGGACCTTAAATATGAGATTCGTCCCGGCGTGGGCTATGTCCACCTGAAGCAGTTCCAGGAGACAACGGCGCAAGAAGTGATTGAAGCCATTGACGGCTTCGGCAACCTGCACGGCCTGGTGCTTGACCTGCGCGACAACCCCGGCGGCCTGCTCAGCCAGGCAGTGGAAGTGTGCGACCACCTGCTCGCCAAGGGTCAAACTATCGTCTCTCAGCGCGGACGCGCCTATCCTGACCAGAACTACACCGCCCAGCGCGGCAACGATGGCAAGACCTTCCCGATTGTTGTCCTGGTGAGCCGCGGGACGGCCTCAGCGGCGGAGATTGTCAGCGGCGCTTTGCAGGACCATGACCGCGCCCTGATCGTCGGCCAAACAACATTCGGCAAAGGTTTGGTGCAGACCGTATACAACCTGAGCGAGAACACCGGCCTGGCGCTGACCACTTATCACTACTACACGCCATCGGGAAGACTCATCCAGCGCAACTACGCGGGCGTTTCGCTCTACGACTACTACTACAACCACGCCGGAGCGCTGCCCGCGAATAACTCCAACCAGGAAGTCAAATTCACTGACTCAGGTCGCACGGTCTACGGCGGCGGCGGCATTACCCCGGACGAGAAGATTGAGCCGCCCAAGGCCAACCACTTCCAGGACACGTTGCTGGGCAAGGAGGTCTTCTTCCACTTCGCGCCGGTGTACCTGGCCAATCGCACCGTGGATAAAAACTTCCAGGTGGACGACGCCGTGCTTACCGAGTTCAAGCAGTATTTGAACAGCCAGAATATTCCCTTCACCCAGGCCGACCTGGATGGAGTAAGCGACTGGCTGAAGGAAAGCATCAAGAGCAGCGTTGACACCATTCAATTCGGCGAATCCGACGGCCTCCGCGTGCGCGCCGACTGGGACCCGATGATCCAGAAGGCAATCACCTATCTGCCGGAAGCGCAGGCTCTGGAAGACAACGCACACAAGGTGCTCACGCAAAAGGCGCAGGCGCGCAACGACGGCACACAGGGTGTACCTCTGCAGCCGTAACTCCACACTCTTAGTTGACACGGAAGGCCATCCCGATGAGGATGGCCTTTTAGCATATGCGCTTTTATCGACCCGCTTGGCCCGAATGCGCGCATTCAGGCCGCAGACGTCTTATTCGAAGCGCTCTGGTCACTCAGTCCCGCTAGCAGGACTGCAATGGAAACGTCCTCGTCCAAGGCCTCCCAATGCAACCCTCGGCTGCTTATCCGCACCTGCTCACGTTGTTCGGGCGTGCTGTGGAGCAAACGAGGAAATCAGGCGAGCGGCACGCCGATGGTTCGCCCGTCATTCAATTCGACCCAAAAGCTGTCCTCGTCGAAACGGACGCGGTTTGCGCTAGGCGAAGTACTCATTCCATGCCCTCTGGATACCTGATTGGATTTTACTGCTCGTCTTTATAGATGTGCACCTCCAGTTTTCCGCCTTCGCTCACGCGCGCGCGGAACATCCCCGGCGTATTGAAGCTGAATGCCGTTGTTCCATCCGGAGAAAGAGCGATCACGCCGCCGTCTCCATGCAAATCTTCAAGCTCGTGGTGAATCACCTGGTCGGCGGCCTGCTGGATCGGCATTCCCTTGAACGCCACCAGGTTGCAGATCTCGCGCGCCACGCCGAGGCGAATGAAGTACTCGCCGGTGCCCGTGGCTGAAACCGCGCACGACTGATTCGAAGCATACGTTCCCGCGCCAATAATCGGTGAGTCGCCCACGCGCCCCGGCATCTTGCCCTGCAATCCGCCGGTCGAAGTGCCCGCGGCGATGTTGCCCTGGCGGTCAAGCGCCACTACGCCCGTGGTCCCGTGGCTGCGCGAGTCGCCCGGCTCGTCATAGAAGGCGACCGGCGCAATCGCGCCCAGAGGCGGCGCACCCGCGGGGCGCGGCGGAATGGGCAGGCCCTGCTTCGTCAATTGCTTCACCAGCGACTGCCAGCGCGCCTCGGTAAAAAAGAAGCTGGGATCAACCTGTTCGAGTCCAACCCGTGCCGCAAACGCATCCGTGCCCGGACCGGCCATCATCACATACGGAGACTTCTCCATCACCGCGCGCGCCAACGAGATGGGATGCCGCGTGCGCGTGACGCCAGCCACCGCGCCTGCCTTCAGGTTCGATCCGTCCATGATCGACGCATCGAGTTCGTTCTTCCCCTCCGACGTAAACACCGCCCCGCGCCCCGCGTTGAACAGCGGATCGTCTTCAAGAATCTTCAGCACGGCTTCAACGGCGTCCAGCGCCGAGCCGCCCTGGTCGAGCACCTTTGCGCCCGCCTCCGTAGCCGCGGTCAGGCCGGCACGATAGTCCGCATCGCCCTTGGGCCCCAGCGCCGCTCGCTCAATCACACCCGCGCCGCCGTGCACCACGATGGTCCAGTGATGTGCCTGTCCCGATGCTGCCTGTCCTGGTGCAGCCTGCTGCGCTGAAACGGAAACAGCTGTCACGGCAACCATCGCCGCCAAGCCAAGAGCTGTTGCTGAAATTCTCATACCTGGCCTCCTGATTTCTCCCATGGTATCGCGTGCCGGCAGAGAAATGCTTTGCCGCGCGACGCGCCTCAGCTACCATCGCAAGTTATGAACTCTCGCACACGCAGCTCTCTCGCGCTGCTTCTCCCCATCGCCCTCGCATCGATTGCAGCCGCAAAGCCGCACCCCATTCAAGTCAAGGTCGTCGTCGTGGCGATGTTTGAAGTGGGCGCCGACACCGGCGACCAGCCCGGCGAATTGCAGTATTGGGTAGAGCGCGATCACCTCGACCGCATCTACCCGCTCGCGGCCGGCTATCACGCGGTGCGCATGAACGCTGACGGCGAGATGGCCGTGCTAACCGGCCAGGGAACTGCGCACGCCGCCGCCACCATCATGGCCCTGGGCCTCGATCCGCGTTTCGATCTAACGCACGCATACTGGCTCGTCGCTGGAATTGCAGGAGCCAGCCCGGACAAGGCGTCGCTCGGTTCAGCCGTATGGGCGCGCTGGGTGGTCGATGGCGATCTGGGCTACGAGATCGATGCGCGGGAGATTCCGCCAGACTGGACGACAGGCTACCTGCCATTGCGCAAGGCCAGGCCCTTCGAAGACCCCGCCGCCCCGCTGCCCGGCCAGGTCTACGCGCTCAACAAAGGCCTCGCTGAGTGGGCCTATAACCTCACCCGCGCTACGCCGCTCGCAGACTCAGAGCATTTGAAAGAGATTCGCAGCAACTTCGACGGCGCGGCGGCAGACAAGCCGCCGTTTGTAACCATGGGCGACGAGGTCTCCTCTTCGCGCTACTGGCACGGCAAGCTTTTCGACGCCTGGGCTGCCGAGTGGATGCGTTACTTCACTCGTGATCAGGGCGAATTCGTCACCACGGCGATGGAGGATACGGGGACGCTGCAGTCGCTCGAATATCTCGCCAACGCGAATCGCGTTGATGGACGGCGGGTGTTGGTGCTGCGAACGGTAAGCAACTTCGACCGCCAGCCTCGCGGCATGACGGCAGCCGAGAGCCTGGCCACGCAGCGCATCGGCAAGTACAGCGGTTACCTGCCCTCCCTGGAAGCTGCGTACACGGTGGGGCATGTGGTTGTGCGAGAGCTGATCACAAATTGGCCGAAGTATGAGCGGACGGCGATTGGCTCGGATGGGGGCTCAGGAATGAAGCCCTAGTTTTGGGCGATTCGGGAAGCACTGGAGTTACTTCGTCTCTGCCGTCGTCCTCGCTCTGGCTGTTTTCGTCGTTCGCGCGGTGGTAATGACCACGACGCTGCTCAGAACGCAGGCTGTGCCAAGGACAGTCCGAATCCCCAATGCCTCGCCTCCCAGGAAATATCCAACCAGCACTGCTACCACCGGGTTGACGTAAGCATATGTGCCAACCTTGGTTGGCGACTCATGGTGAATCAGCCACACGTAGGCAGTGAAACCGACAATCGACCCAGCCACAATCAGGTAGAGCAATGCCAGCCACGCACTGCGCGAGATTGTGGAGGGATGAAAGTTGTGGAATTCTCCGAACCCTGCTGCCGCTAGAGTCAGCATCACGCCTCCCGCAAGCATCTGCGCACCGGCGCTCATCACTTTGGATTGCGGAAGAGTGAGTTTGCGGTTGAGCACAGCGGCCACCGACCAGGTGAGCGATGCAAAAATCAGCGCCACGGCGCCGATGGTGTCGATGGGTGCTCCTCCCAGGTTGAGTGAATGGCTTACGAGCACAGCTACTCCCGCAATCCCCAGCAGCAGCGCGCATGCCAGACGCAGAGTAAGCCGTTGCGTACGCAGGAATATGACTTCAGACAGGGCGATGAAAGCAGGAATTGTGGCCATCATCACCGCTGCTATGCCTGAAGGTACGCGTATCTCGGCCCAGAACAGCAGGCCGTAATCGAAGACGAAGATGAGCAGAGCCAGCAAACACGCTGAGAGCCATTGCCGGCGAGTTGGCGAGGGCTCTCCGCGCGCAACCATCCAACCATAGAGAACAATTCCGGCAACAAGGAACCGCATCGCAGCGAGGAGAAGCGGCGGAACCTGCTGGACGCCAACCCGAATAGCAAGGAACGTGGAACCCCAGACAAAGTAAATGATGGCGAAAGCCAGCAGAGTCTTCCAGGTTGGACGATCGGTTTTGTGTTCCATTTGAGACTCCCGCTTGCACTCTATCAAGCCGGATGGTCAGTGCCCCATACACGCTGCTGCCCGGACGATCGGAAAGCCGGCCGGCAGCAAGGACGCATTGAACCTGAACACATCGAGCCAGGACGCCACCGGCTCTTGGCGAAACGGTGCTGGACAGTGCAAAATGCTTGGGTTCAGCAAATCATGTTTTCGATTGCACTCTGCCCGCGCATCCAGCGCCGCGCCGGTGCAACGGCAAGGACGTCACGATGCATTCTGTCTGGTTTGGCGAATTTCTGGGCACGCTGGTTCTGGTGCTGTTGGGCAACGGCGTGAATGCGGGCGTGACGCTGCGCAAGTCCTACGCCGCCGATGCGGGCTGGATGGTGATCGCCTCGGGATGGGCGCTCGCCGTGCTGTGCGGTGTGCTGGTCGCGCAGGCATTCGGAAGCCCGGGGGCGAATCTCAATCCGGCCATCACGCTGGCCGCGGCGGTCAACAGCGGAAACTATTCGCAGCTGCTTTATTTCTGGTCGGCGCAGATGCTGGGCGCCATGGGCGGTGCGGCGCTGATGGCGCTGCACTACGGGCCGCACTGGGCGCTCACGCCCGACCCTGCGGCCAAGCTCGGCATCTTCTGTACCAACGCGGCGGTGCGCAGTCCCATGTTCAACCTCATCAGCGAAGCCATCGCCACGGCTGTCCTGGTCGTTGTGGCCGACTCCATCGGCTCGCATGCAGTCTCGGCCACCGGGCCCGCGCCGGGGTTTGCGCCCTGGCTGGTAGCAAGCCTGGTGTGGGGCATCGGCCTCTCGCTCGGCGGAACCACCGGCTACGCCATCAATCCCGCGCGCGATCTTGGTCCGCGCCTCGTCCATGCGCTGTTGCCCATTCCCGGCAAAGGCGGCTCGAACTGGAGGTATGCGCCCATTCCCATCATCGGCGATTTTGCCGGCGCGGCGCTGGCGGGACTGCTGCTGCACTTCGCGCATTCCTGATTCGAGGAACCGGCCGCAACCATCCACAACCCAGATGCGGCACATTCGCGGCGGCGCCGAGCGAATTTATTCCAAACAGGACGCGACCACCGCTAATGCGGCGATGGCCGCCGTCTCTGCGCGAAGAATGCGCGGGCCCAGCGAAACGGCGCGCCAGCCATTGGCATCGAACAGCGCTTCTTCCTCGGGAGCCCATCCGCCTTCGGGGCCGATGGCAATCTCCAGCGCAGGCATATCCTCCCCGGCGGCGTCCGCGGCTTCTTCAATCGCATTGCGCAGCGTCGTGGTGCGCTCCTGCTCGGCGAGAACGATGCGCGTCGACGCGGAGGCAGCGCGAACCCTCGAGGCCAGCGGCTCCGAGTCCAGGATCAGCGGCACATCGGATCTCCGCGACTGCTGCGCCGCCTCATGCACGATGCGGCGCCAACGCTCAGCGCGCTTGTCCGCGGATTGTGCCAGATGTTTTTCCGTTCGCCGGGCAATCACCGGGGCCACCGCCGCAACACCGAGTTCGGTAGCCTTCTCGAGAACCCACTCCATGCGATCGAATTTATATACGGAGAGAACCAGCGTGACCGGCAGCGCTGGATCGGCCTGCACCTCGGCGATGAGATTGAAGCGGACCTCGGCGGCGCTCACAGCGGCCACTTCAGCGTGAAACACGTGGCCCCCCGCAACCACATCGGCCTCCATGCCTGGCTGCGCGCGCAGCACGCGAGCCATGTGCTCGGCGTGCGCGCCAACGATGGTGGCAGTGGCCTCGTCCCAATGTTCGGCAATCCAGCGGCGTCGTGTCATGGCAATCCGGGAATCGGTTCCTTTCTCCTGGTTCCCTTCCCAACAAGTCTATTCCTTCGCCACAAACACTGAGGGGGACGCTTTTAAGCGTCCCCCTCTGAGTGTTGCCTTGTTGATGGTTTACCGCATTTACTTCTTCTTTGCGGCCTTCTTCGCGGGTGCCTTCTTGGCGGCTGCCTTCTTCGCTGGTGCCTTCTTGGCTGCCTTCTTGGTTGCCATTTTGCCTATTCTCCCTTTTCGATGGTTTGCATCGATGGCTGCAATTGTTAAATTGCAGTTGAATGAATGTATAGATTCATGCTTCGCAAGTGTCAAGAAAAAAACGAACAAAGAGTGGAAAAATGGTCAACAATTTTTTCTCGTTGCATCGAGTGTCGATTCACAAACGTGAGTTCGATCCGACTTGCGTCGCGACTTTCGGGTCTTCGCGCTTCGCGATCACATGAAAATGCGCGACGCGATACTGCGCATTTCCTCATCGCGCTCAGCATTCGATGATGTTCAAGGCAAGCCCGGCCAGGCTGGTCTCCTTGTAGCGCGATTGCATATCCAGGCCGGTTAGATACATGGTGCGAATCACCTGGTCGAGCGATACCTTGTGCGCCTCTGACTCGTTGAGCGCGATGCGCGACGCCTGCACTGCCTTGGCCGCGCCCATGGCGTTGCGTTCGATGCAGGGGATCTGCACCAGGCCGCCGATGGGGTCGCATGTCATGCCCAGGTTGTGTTCCATCGCGATCTCCGCCGCGTGCTCCACCTGCCCATTGGTGCCGCCGAGCGCCGCGGTCAGGCCACCAGCAGCCATGGAGCAGGCCACGCCCACTTCACCCTGGCAGCCTACCTCCGCGCCGCTGATGGAAGCATTCTCCTTATAAAGGATGCCGATGGCCGCGGAGGTGAGGAAGTAGCGGAGGGTGCCTTCGTGGTCCGCCTCGGAAATAAAACGCGAGTAGTACTGCGCCACGGCGGGCACAACACCGGCTGCGCCATTGGTAGGCGCGGTCACCACGCGTCCGCCGGCGGCGTTCTCTTCATTCACGGCCATGGCGTAGACCGTGACCCAGTCGAGCGGCGCCAGCGGATCTCCGCGCAGGCCGGTGGATTCTTTCTCATGAAGCCGCGCGGCAAGGCGATGCGCGCGCCGCCGCACCTCCAACCCGCCGGGAAGAATGCCTTCCGTTGCCATGCCACGCTGAATGCAGTCCTGCATTGCGGCCCAGATGCGCTCGATGCCTTCGCGCACCACTTCCACCGGGGCGAGGTCCGAATCGGGAGTGGCAAACCGCACCAGCGCGCACTCGTTCTCAAGCATGAGCTGGCTAATGGAAAGCTCATTTGCGTGGGCCGTGGCCAGCAGTTCCGCGGCGCTGTGAAACGGAAACGGGATGGGCGCCTGCGGCTTCCCGGTGGACGCGTCGACGCCATCCTCAGTAATGAACCCGCCGCCGATGGAGAAGAATGTGCGCCGATCGACGATGGTGCCGGCCGCATTAAACGCGGTGAGGCGAAGACCGTTCGGATGTTGAGTCTGAGCCCCGGGGGGGAACATCTGGGCGCGATTGAAGATCAGATCGCTAGCCTCATTGAAAGCGATCGCATGCGTACCGGCTAAAGCGAGCTGGTGCGAGGTGCGGATGCCTGCGACCGTGGACGCAATGGCCGCCGGATCGATGCTGGCCGGCTCATGGCCGGAGAGGCCGAGCAGGACGGCGCGATCCGTCGCATGGCCGATACCGGTAAGAGCGAGCGAGCCGAAGAGCTCTGCTTGGACGCGCGCCACGCTATCGAGCAAGCCGCGACTTTCAAGCTCGCGCGCAAACCGGCAGGCTGCGCGCATGGGGCCCATGGTGTGCGAACTGGACGGGCCGACGCCGATTTTGTAGAGGTCGAACAGGCTCGTAGTCACGGATGTGATTGTAGCGTGAAAACAGGGATCAGGGGTCAGGGATTAGGGATTAGGGATTAGGGAACCAGGATCAGAAAAGCGCGACGTCGTGCGTCCATCGATCTTGAGATGCGAGCTGACCATCAACCGGGCATCACGGAAAGTCGAATGCCGGCTTACAGAATGCGTAGGCCCGCGGATCCCTGATCGCTGATCTCTGATCTCTGTCTCCCTGTTCCCTGATCCCTGATCCCTGTTCCCTCTCTTCTGTTACACTCGCTGAAACCTTTCCCCATGCTCTTCAAAGCCCTCAGCGCGGCTGTCTACGGCATCGATGCCAACCTCATCGACGTGGAGGTGGACTATAGCGGCGCGGTGATGGAAAAAGACGTCTTCCACACCGTTGGTCTACCGGACGCTGCGGTGCGCGAGAGCCGCGACCGTGTCCGGGCAGCGATAAAGTACTCCGGGTACACCATTCCGCCCACATTCATCACCATCAATCTCGCGCCCGCCGACATGAAAAAGGAAGGCGCGGGGTTTGACCTGCCCATTGCAGTCGGCATTCTTGGCGCGTATGGCGCGTTGCGCATCGACGATGTGAGCCGCTTTCTCATGGTGGGCGAGCTTGGGTTAGATGGGGGCTTGCGTGGAGTGCCGGGAATGTTGCCCATCGCCGTTCTTGCGCGCGAGAAAGGCATTCCAAATCTGATTCTGCCCGCCGCTAACGCAGCCGAAGCCGCTGTGGTGGAAGGCGTAAACGTTTATCCGGTGTCGTCGCTGCTCGATGTGCTTGAATTGTTGAATACTTCGGTCGTGGGTTCGATTCAGCGCGAACCCTATCGTGTATCGACCGAGGCGCTCCTCGGCGAGTTGCAACACTTCGCCGTGGACTTCAAAGATGTGCGCGGGCAGCAGACGGCCAAGCGCGCGCTGGAAGTGGCTGCGGCGGGAAGCCACAACATCCTCATGATCGGGCCGCCCGGCTCGGGCAAGACTATGCTGGCCAAACGCCTGCCGTCGATCCTGGCCCCGCTCACGTTTGAAGAAGCGTTGGAAACCACCAAGATTCACTCCGTCGCCGGGATTCTCGATGCGGCTGCCGGACTGGTCACGCAGCGGCCGTTTCGCTCGCCGCATCACACCATCTCCGATGCGGGTCTCATCGGCGGAGGCATCATCCCGCGGCCCGGCGAAGTCTCCCTGGCGCATAACGGCCTGCTGTTTCTGGACGAATTGCCTGAGTTTCCGCGCAACGTCCTGGAGGTCATGCGCCAGCCACTCGAGGATCACACCGTCACGATTGCGCGTGCCTCGATGTCGCTCAGTTTCCCGGCGCGCTTTATGCTGGCCGCTGCAATGAACCCCTGACGTTGCGTTGCCTTTCTGTCATGATTTCAGCGGAAGATGGTAAATAGCAGAGATTTATCGCGACATCCTCTTTGCCAATCACAATTTTTTCTAGAATGTTTTCAATGATTTTCCGCTTCTCTCCCTGCTCAAGTTCGAGCCAACGGGAGTAGATATCCCTGGCTTCGGTGAGAATCTCGTCGCTTGAGAGGTATTGAACTTTAAGGAAATCGATCTGTCCCTGAAGGTGGGGCATCTGATCGGCAATCTGTTTCTGGCGTTCTTCGAGGGGGTTATTCCTGGCTCCGAATCCCTCCCGGCTGATCTCGTCGGCCAGATAGAGGTTGTAGAGTTTGTCCATCTCGCGTTTGATCTTCTGCGCTTCCGTCTCCAAGGCTCCAAGCAATTCTTGCTTTTCCTTGATGGTCTGGTCGGCTTGCTCAAGGTAAGCGGTGATATCCGACGACGAAAAGAAGAATGATTTGAGTTGCTCGCGGAACACGCCTTCGAGGTCCGATACGGGTATTTTGTTCCGGCAACTAAAGCAGATGTATTTCGGTGAGTTCGAAGGCACATACATCTTCTGGCCGCAGGCGCAATAGGCGAGACCGGCAAAAAGATGCACCGGCTTCCGCGCGGGTTTCTTTCCGTTGGCCCTATCCCGGAGGCTGAGATTGCACTGGTCCCACAGTTCCTCTGTGACGATGGGTTCAACCGAGGTCAACACCCAGTCGGACTCGGGCTTAATGGTCCAGCTCTTGCCATCGCCGCGACTCTTCGTATAGTTTGCCCGCCGTTCGCCCTTCGCGGTGGGGTCGCGGAGCAGACGTTCCACCGTCGTATCGGAGAACCGAGCGCCCGTTCGGGTACGATGGCCGGCATCATTCAAAAGTCGCGCCACGGTCTTCTTCCGTTGATGTTGCACAAAGAGTTCATAGATCAATTTCCGAACCGGCGCTTCCTCGGGATGCGGGATGAGGTGGCGGTCCTTCCACTGGTAGCCGAAGGGGGCCTGTCCCCCTAACGGCTTTCCAAGCTTTGCGCGAACGGGTACGGAGGCTGCGACCCGTTCTGCAATTTCTTCACGTTCCCACTGCGCCATCGCCGCGATCATCGTGTAGAAGAGTCTTCCGGCGGGAGTCGTCGTGTCGATGGATTCGTGGAGCGAGATCAGGTCTGCTCCCTGCGCGAGGAATATGTCCGCGAATTCGAGTAGCTCCCGCGTGTTCCGGGCAAGACGGGCGAGCTTGGAGAATACGAGACCCGTTATGTGGCCTGACGCGATATCCGCGAGCATCCGCTGTGTTTCCGGTTGGCCCATCACCGATTTGCCGCTCACTGCTTCAAGGTGATACACCTCGCGGACGCGCCAACTCTTCAGTTCCGCGTAATCGCGGGCGCGCTTCTCATGATGTTCCGGGCTTTCGCCTCTCGCTTGATCCTCGGTGGAGACCCTGATCCATATCCCCACCGGCTTCGCTCGATTCTCTTCGTGTTTTGCTGCGCTACGCATCGAAACCTCCATATTCAGAGTAGGGATGGTATAGCGGTTCGCGTACGATTGCAAGTGAAATAAATATAATAAAATGAATTACTTGCGGCCTCCTTTCAGCTTCTTCAGCGCATTCAGAATGACCCCGGAAATCGCCTGCTTTCTTGCCTTCTGCTCACCCTCAGCAACCGCCTGATACTGCACATTCACTTTGTATCCACGAACCATCTCAACGCGCCCCGCAGCGTGGGCCTCAAGGGTTTCCACAAATTCGAAGAAGTCTTCCGGCGTGAGGACGCGCACTTTTTTGAGTTCGTCAACGCCGAGCGTTGCACTCAGCGCTTCTCTCGCCTTTGTGATGGCTTTGCGGTCTGACGAAATAAGCACCACATAGAGAAATCCGGCCGCGAGGCATTTCTGGATGTTGCCGACTTCATGGTCAATGGTCGTCGTCACCGTTATTTCGCAGGCGATGGAGCATCCGTCCTTTTCGAGCGCCACATCGACGGAACCCATACCGTCGAGAATCGGCTTTTCAATCGTCGTCTTGTAGCCCTTACTCTGTGCCCAGCGCCGCACGAGTTCCTGGAGATATTTATGCTGCGGTCCGCCCCGGCCTTCGGATTGCGGAGCGGGCGGCAGTTTTGTTCGTGGGGCTGGCGGTACCGGCACTTGCTTCGTTTCCGCGATTGTCGGCGTAACGGTGGGCGGAGGTGGTCCCGCGACTGTCGCTTGTAGTCGTGGCACCGGCATTTGCGACGCAACGACGGGAGGCGGTGCTTCGACGGGGGCGAGTGCTGCCTCAACGATTTCGCGAGGCGTTGCGAACTGCTCCCGCGAGCGCGCGATGATCCGTTCACGGCGTTCCTCCGCCTCCGTTCGGTCTATGAGTGGCAGCGGCAGCGTCCTCAGATTGAAATCGAACTCTGTCCGCTCCACGCGGCAGATGGCTTCGCCCACTTGGAGGTTCTGGAGATCCTTTGCCTCGAAGAATGAGAAGCCGTCGGCCAGCCGCTTGGCATCGAAATCGCCGAGGCGGAAGCAGACGCGCGTGTAGGGGTTCGCGATCACGGCACTCGCCACATCCGCGTCACGGCTTGCGAGCTGCTGGAGTTCTTGATGGGCGAGGATGAGGCCCAGGCGATACTTGCGGGCACCAGAGAGTATCGCGGCCATCGAGGGCGTCACGAAATTGTGGAACTCATCGATGTACAGATAAAAGTTGCGGCGCGAGGCGGCGGCGGTTTGCTGACGGCTCATGGCAAGCTGCTGGAACTTGGAAACGAGGAGTGTGCCCAACAGGTAGGCGTTTTCTTCCCCGATTGCACCCTGAGAGAGTTTTGCAAGAAAAATCTTTCCCTCATTCATGATCGCGCCAAGGTCGAAGCCATTCTCCTTCTGGGCCACGATGTAGCGGATGAGCTTTGGGCGGAGAAACGTATCGAGGCGCGTGAGGATCGGCCCCTGCGGCTTCGCGACGAGCATGGGGAAGGTCTTCTCCCAGTAATAGACGATCTCGGTGTCCTGAACCGTCTTAAGGAACTTCGCCCGGAAGCTCTGGTCTACCAAAAAGCGTCGGAGGTCGATCAGGCTCCCGCCCTCACTGCTCTCAAGGAAGGCAAGCACGGCGTTCCCCAGGACCGAGGTCATCTGGTCCCCCCAACTCGTCGAAAGCCTGCGGAAGACCGCGACAAGATCGGAACCCAAAAGATTTTTTTCGATCTCTGAGTGCGCCTTGAGGACGTTGAACCCCACCGGATACGCTTCGTCCGATGGATCGAGGAGCACCACGTCGTTCCATCGTTTTTCTGGGATGCGGCCAAGAATTTCATCGATCAAATCGCCGTGGGGATCGAGTACCGCGATACCCTCCCCGCGCTCGATATCCTGCATGATGAGATTGAGAAGCAACGTCGATTTGCCCGTGCCCGATGCCCCGATCACGTAACAGTGCTGCGACCGCGCTTCTGCGCTAAGGCTAACCGGCGTCGTTTTTCCTCCATGGGAATTCTCGCCGAGGATGAACGGATGGCCCTGGACGATCTGCGGAGCGGATTTCGTCCGGGCATCTTCGCGCTTGAGTTGCGGAACGCGGACGGACGCCGATGGCAGATGTGCCAAAGACACGAGTTCGTCGGCGTTCAGGAGCATCCCGGAGCGGTGTGTCGTGCGGGCGCACACGTCCGCCGCGTGGTCCTCATCGTCATAGCCGTCATTTGCAAGTGCAATGAGTTCATTGCTTGTAGGGTTGGCGAACTGCGTGAGCGCGCCGCCCAAGGCTCGCGCGATCTCCCAAGCCCGTGCCTTGGTGCCGGCTTGCACGGCGATGCGAAGGACCACGGCATAGAGCGAAGACGCGACCTTCTCCCGCGTCTGCGCAACGAGCTCCGGTGCATCCGGGAAGAACGACTTCCCTTCCGCGTTCGATACCGCGCGGACCATGCTCTCGGCCCACGGCGAGCGGGTGGACTGGTAGAGCACTTGCAGCAATCCCAGTTCCCCGTCGCGGATGCCTGCGAGCGCCCCCATAATCCCAATCAAGGGATCGACCTCGAATCCGCGGACAGTGCGGAGCGGCACCATACATTCGCGCGACAGGCCGAAGTCGATCACGACGGATGGCTTCTTGCGATTCCAGCGTTCCTCAAGAAACCCCTCGCGCTCCATGACAGCCGATTCGGGGAAATGAGCGGAGAGTTGTTGCGCAAGCTGCGTCCGGTCATCTTCCGCACACGCGAATTGCGTGAAGATGACCGCCTAAAACGCCCCGATCATCGCTGTAAGCCTCTAGGAAGCGCCGCTGTGATCTGGTAAGGGAATGGGCATTCGATCTGTGATCGTACCTTTGGGCCGAACGCACGAAAGCCTCTCGGCA
>JBKQNU010000107.1:0-2606 GCA_052145815.1 Occallatibacter sp. | reverse complement strand
GGCGCGCAGCGCAGCATGAGGGCCGCGCTGAAGGACGCCGGCATCCAGCCGGAGGACGTGGGGTACGTGAACGCACACGCCACGGCAACGCCGGCGGGCGATGGCAACGAGTCGCGCGCGATCGAGGTGGTTTTTGGCGAGCACGCGTTGAGCCATCGGCTGAAGATCAGCGGCACGAAGTCGATGACCGGCCACCTGCTGGGCGGCGCGGGCGGACTGGAGGCCGGCATCACGGTGCTGGCGCTCGAGAACCAGCAGATTCCGCCGACCATGAATCTGGAGAACGTCGATCCCGAGTGCCGGCTGGACTACGTGCCGAACAAGGCGATTGCGCACTCGTTCGACGTGGCGCTGTCGAACTCGTTCGGGTTCGGCGGGATCAATGCAAGCCTGATCATGCGGCGGTGGACGGAATAAGACAGGGAATAGGGAGTAGGACGAAGGCCTGGCGCGAGCCGGGCCTTTTCGCGTGTGCGCCCAGCATGGGCGCACTCTAGCGGGTGTAAGTCCCGCCGTAAGCAGGTCACAGCGAGCGAAGCGAAGCGCAACTGCATGAGGGTGACCGAGTGTGGGGAGGAAGCGTGGAGCGAAACTGCGGGCCGATGAACAAGAACCGGATAGAAGGCGCTGCCGACCAGGGCGAGCGGGCACGTGACCGCGAAGCTCTAGTGACCAAGGGGAGGCGGCGTAGATCCGGCGGTCGTGCAGCGAAGGAGTGCGTTCTTACCTGGGGAGATCTCGCGTTATGCCCGAAAGGGCGACGGTGTCGAGCCGGAGCGAGAAGTCAGCAAAGGTCGCAGTAGGTCGCCGTGGTGACCGAAGGGCCGAACGAGAAGGAGTGTTCAACGGCATGACGATGCGCAGGGCAATGCGTCAGATGTCCGCCTCGGCGGAGCGGTCTGGAGCAGGACAGGGTGAAGCTCTGTCCGATCCAGTCAGTGACGAAGCCACGCGCCCGCGACATGAAGCGAAGAGCACGGGGCCAGGGCTGCTCGGAGCGGCACTGGCAAGAGAGAACATGCAACAGGCATGGAAACGGGTGCGGGCCAACAAGGGCGCAGCGGGTATCGACGGGCTGGACATCGACCAGACTGCTGACCGGTTGCGCAGCGAATGGCCGGCAATCCGGGACCAACTGTTGCAAGGCACGTACCGGCCACAGCCGGTGCGTCGGGTAACGATCCCGAAGCCGGATGGAGGCGAGCGCGAGCTTGGTATCCCGACGGTAACGGATCGGCTGATCCAGCAGGCGCTGCTTCAGGTGTTGCAGCCCATCCTTGATCCAACGTTCAGCCTTCACAACTACGGCTTCCGGCCGGCTCGGAGCGCACATGGGGCCGTTTTAGCGGCGCAAGCTTATGTGCAATCGGGTCGGCGGGTGGTGGTGGATGTGGACCTGGAGAAGTTCTTCGATCGAGTCAATCATGACATCCTCATCGACCGCGTTCAGAAACGGATCGAAGACGCCGGGATAATCCGGCTGATTCGCGCCTATCTGAATAGCGGCATCATGATGGACGGTGTGGTTCAAGAGCGTGCGATGGGGACGCCGCAAGGCGGACCGCTGTCACCGTTGCTGGCCAACGTGCTGCTCGACGAGGTAGACAAGGAACTGGAACGAAGGGGCCACTGCTTCGTGCGCTACGCCGACGACGCGAATGTTTATGTTCGCAGCCGTAGGGCGGGCAAGCGGGTGATGGTTCTGCTGCTGAAACTCTATGGGCAACTGCGTCTCAAGGTTAACCAGACCAAGAGCGCGGTGGCCAGCGTTTTCCATCGCAAGTTCCTGGGTTACAGCTTCTGGGTGGCTCCCGGCGGCACGATCAATCGCCGAGTGGCAGACAAGCCTATAGCAACGTTCAAGCAGCGTGTCCGGCGACTCACTCGTCGTTCGGGCGGACGCAGTCTCGAAGAGGTGGTAAGAAAGCTGCGAGTCTATGTGTTGGGATGGAAGGCCTACTTCCGGCTGGCGCAAACTCCGCGAGTCTGGCAGGAACTGGACAAGTGGATGCGGCATCGGATGCGCGCGATCCAACTCAAGCACTGGAAACGCGCTGAGACCATCTACTCGGAACTGCTGGCCCGGAAAGCATCCTCCGAGGTGGCGGCACAGGTGGCGGGTAACTCTTGTCGCTGGTGGCGCAACAGCGGGATGCTTTTGAACTCGGTGCTGAACCTTGCCTGGGCAGACAGGCTGGGCATACCCCGTCTCTGTTGACCTCAACTTCTTGAACCGCCGGATGCGGACCCGCATGTCCGGTGGTGTGGCAGGGGAGAGCGGCTAGCCGCTCCCCCTATGCCGATATTGGGGTTTCGGATCAATAAGTTGGATCGAGGCGACAGAAGGCAAGATCGATGGCAGGATGAAAGTCAAATAATTAAGGCGATAAATCATCGGATTTGAGGTAAGATGAACGGTATGGCAACTCAGGCGGCAGGGCACAAGATCAAACGCAGCTTCACGTTGGCGCCCGAGTCGGTGGAGTTTCTCACGGAAACGCGACGGAAGCGGTGCACCGGGTCGGATTCCGAGGCGCTCGATTTGCTGCTCCGGGAGCTGATTCTGGAGGCGAAGCGGCAGGAACTCGATGCGGCAGTCAAGGCAT
>JBKQNU010000106.1:0-8341 GCA_052145815.1 Occallatibacter sp. | reverse complement strand
ATCGCGGCTGCATTGGATGTCAGCCTGGACTCCATTCGTGCAAAGCGCGACTTGTTAAATGGGATCTGTTCCGAAGCGGTTCAAATATTGGCGGACAAGCAGCTCAGCCCCAAGGTTTTCTGGATCTTGCGCAGAATGAAGCCCATTCGCCAGATCGAGGCCGCCGAGCACATGGTGGCTGGTGGAACATTTACAGTTCCCTTTGCAAAGGCGCTTCTGGCCGTCACCAAACCGGAAATGCTAGAAGAGCAAGCCGCTGCTGACAAAAAGCTACAGGCGACATCGATTGCCGCCCGGTCAATGCTGGAGGAGCAAAACGAGTTTCTTCTCAGAGATCTGAAATCAGTGGAAGAGTCATACGGAACAGATGTCCTCACTTTGACCGTGGCTTGCGGTTATCTTGATCGATTGCTGACGAATCCCAAGATCGAGCGTTATATGGCCCGGAATCACGCGGATATTCTTCAGGCCCTTCAGAAACTATTGCCGGACAATGGGAGACGGGTCGCAGTCTCTGAAAGCGGCCATCGATAAGGCGGCAGTGGCTGGTTTTGCACAAGAACGTCATCAACGCGGAGTTGTTACGAACTGCGAGGATGAGGACTCCTCGGCGATTGCCCTCTTCAGTACCTAGCCGGGTCTGAACGAACAATATTTTTTCACTTGTTGTCGCTAAAAAAGGCAAATTCAGACACTCCTTGACAGCGATTTCTTGTCGCCTGGCGAGGGCCGTGAACGAATCTGATGCAGCCGATTTAGTGACAGCGCTCTTTGACCGCTGGTATATGCTCCTGGTCCGCTATGGACTCAGGACGACGGCCAACTATGAACTCGCTGAGGACCTCGCCCAGGATGCCCTTATGCAGCTTTATCAGGCTTTGCGAGCCGGCAAGGAAATTCAACACCCGAAGGCATGGACCATTTGCGTATTGCGTCGGAATATGTACAAGCAGATAAAGGACCGAAATCTCCAAGAGCAACTCGATGAAACGGATATACCGGGAGAAGTCGTGACAGAAACATTGAAGCTTGGGGAGATCCGCGATCTGCTCTCTGTGCTTTCTCCTCGTGAAGAAGAAGTTCTGCTCCTCCGCCTTGACGCGCTGAAATACCGGGAGATCGCCGATCAACTGGGCATAAGCATGAACTCTGTCAACGCGCTCTTGGCGCGTGCCTTACGAAAGCTTCAGGTAGCAATGTTGGAAAAGACGAAAGTCGAAAGGGAAAATAGAAATGCGAATCAACCGGCTACGCGAGCATCCTAAAGATGAAATACTCCTTGCTTACCTGGACGGCGAGTTGTCCCATGGGCAGATGCGTGAAATTCGCGCCCATTTAATGATTTGCTGGCAATGCCGATCGGCACTCTCGGAACTTGAGTGTCAGGCAGAAGCCATATCGCAACTACTTTCCGCGCATTCAAACTTTGACCTTGATCGTTCGGTTCGAGCAAAGGAGAAATTCCTGCGATGGCGAACTGCGTTTGAAAGCACCCGGAAATCTCTCTTCGGATGCCAGCCGCCTCAACTCTTGAGGAATGCCGCAGGTGCGGTTCTTGCATAGAGCGAGGCTAGAGTTCTGCTCTGCATTCGTGGTCTGAGAGAGTCCGCCACACTTGCTTGGAACAATTCATGCAGGAGCCCCATGAAGAAGAAGCCCGCAGACAAACCCTACAGTCAGCCGCTACGTTGTGCGATCTATGCCCGCACTGCGACCGTGAAAAAACCCAGTGAAAACAACTCCATCAGTCATCAGGTTGCCACGTGCAAGCGCTTCGCCAGAGGGAGAGGGTGGACTGTTAGGAGAGATTGTATCTTCGCCGATTCTGGGCATTCCGGCCTCACCGTAAACTCAGCTCTTAAAGACCTGATGCGCAGCGCCATTATCAAACCGAAGCCGTTCGAAGTTCTGCTCTGCACATCAAGCGACAGAATCGCGCGAGACACCAGTCTTGTAATCCGAATCCATAAGATGCTCAAGAAGTATGGCGTTGAAATTCGGTTCGCGGAACCTGATATCCAGTTTGAAATAGAGCATTCGTAATCTTGATGTAGGCTCGGGTCACACTTTCGCACCGCGCGAGCCGCAATTCATAGAAGCGGTCAGGCTATTTTCATTGCGCCGGACGAAATTCAACATAGGGAGCCCGAGTTCCTGGCTGCAGACGGAGCGGGAAGCGTTCGGTTCCCGCCAAGCGGTTATGAGCGCCTCACCGCGTTGCCCGTGACTCCCTGCGGGATTCGCCTCATTATTGCGCGATAGATAATCGCGAAACAATGGTGATCACAATGCCGAAACGTCAGCAGGAAGAGGACTTGGCTTCAGTTGTTCGATGTCGTGCGGCAAAATGCCGGGGGCTGTCCCGTTGACTTTCAACTATGGATGGGAGAGCCTCCAAGGCGCACATCTGCGAATCCGGGCGCAATTTCTAAGCTCCTGATTCCCTTGATCGTATTCAGATTCTTCAAACACAGCCGGTGAATGGTCGGATCAAGGCTCCGATCTGGACTGCAATCCACGTTCCATAACTGCAGAACGTATCCGGCTATCGCGGCGCGAACAGTCACATGCAGTTCCCCGCGCCGCATTCCAAAATCCCGCTGCACGATCTCCGGGCGAGTGACTCCGGGGTGAACCATCAATGCTAGATCCACCTGCCTGTTCCACTCCTTGTCTGCCTGGGCAACTTCATGGGGATGAATCTCCACATCTAGCACCGGCACGGCGGCCTCAATCCGCGAGAGCACCAAGTCCCTGAATTCCCCGCTCTGCCGGTCGAAAACCCGCGCATGCCAGCGCAGGCCGCTGTCGACCAGCGCGTGCGGGACAACCTCACGGTCGGCCGCTCCCCGCTTCAACGAGTGGTATTTCACACGCAGCACCTGACGCTGATGAATGGCCCTGGTTACCACCGCAAGCTCCTGCAATGTGGGGCGGTTCAGCCGCAAAGGGAGTTCGCAAGGCAGGTAGCTGCCGCCCTGGCGATCATCCCCGTCCCCGAATCCCCTGGAAATCGCCGAGAGCACCCGCTCCGGCTCATGCTCGAAGACTGGCGCAAAACGTTCACTCGGCACGTACACCTTCCGGCGACCATCGAAATCGATGTTCTCGGGCGCAAGTTCCCGGTAGGCCGTAAAATCCCGCGTTGCCATGGCTGGCGCAATCCCGAACCGCTCCATCAAATCCCGACGGCAGGCGTCACCTAGAAACCAGAGGCGGAACTCGATGTAAGCCAACCGATCCCGCTGTTTCTGGCTTCGTTGGCTAAGGGCATCCTGCATCTGCTCATTGCTCCCTTCCAAGGAAAGTATAGCCGGAAAAATCATTTGACATCATCATTATGATGAAGTACTATTACATCATCATAATGATGATGTCTCAGGGGCCAACTATGGAGGTCCGCTATGAGCAAAACGACCGACAACCGCGCTGTCTCCCGTCCCCGCGATTCTGTTGAAATCGTATCCCGAGCCTGGGCACCCTTTTCGAAGAAACTCGCCATTGTGCTCTCGCATCTCGAACAGAAACAATACCTAATCATCTCCGCCAAAAGCTGCAATCGATATATTCAATTCGCCTGTCAGGGCGAGGAGGGAATGCGGGTTGAAGTAACCAGCAACCACTTCCTGAAGGGCAAAAATCGGCTGAACCGTCGGCAGATCTCATGGTTGCGCGCGAACGGGTGGAATGCCCCGACTGGGAAGTTAAACGAAGCGACGCCGGAAAGAGATCCGCACGGGTCTCCCAATTACTTCGTTGACCTTCCGACCTCCGTTGCCGCTGGCGCCGTCGCCCACATGGCGATTGAAGCTTTGGCGCTTGGCTTAGAGATCCCAAACCCAGCGGCGCTGGCCTATGAAGCCTTAGAAGCCGATGGCAGCACGCTTCGATTCGAGGAACTTGGACTCAAGCGGTCCATTGCGCAAGGCGGCCGCCTGATGGAAAAGGTTCTGGAGGTGTTTCGCCAGGTGACAGGAATTGCCGATCTGGAATTTGATAAGGACGGCGATGTATTGGTCTTCTATCGAGAGCGTCCTGTGTACGCGACGCCGATCGAGAATAAGGTGCGCTTGTGCTCGCCGCTCGTCACTGATGAGTTCGAAACACCCACCCTGCTTCGCAAAATGAACGCGCTCAATCTTGAATTGCACGGGCCTCGTTGTGTTTTTCACGGCGGAACAGTCTTCGCTTCGTTCGATATTCTGGCAGATCCTTTTGTCGCGGAGTACCTCGAAGTGGGAATTAGGGAGTTCTCCGTGACGGCGGAAAGACTCGCCCTTCTGCTGCGCGATGAGTTCTCTGACGAAGGGCCAGTCAAGGATGCCGCAGCCCCACATTACATTCAGTAGCCATCCGGAGTTTTCATGAACTACGACGTTATCGGAGACATCCATGGGCACGCCGATGCGCTTGAAGCGCTGCTTGGCCATCTTGGATACAGACAAAATGGCGGCGCATGGCGCCACCCAGAACGGCAGGCTCTATTCGTCGGCGATTTCATCGACCGTGGACCGCAGCAACGTGAATCGGTCGATGTAGTTCGACGCATGGTTGATGCCGGATCTGCCCAGGCGATCATGGGCAACCACGAATTCAACGCCATTGCCTGGTTCCTTCCGGACACTGAATGTCCTGGTGAGTACCTGCGTAAGCATCACTCCGCCAGATATGGGAACAGAAATCGACACCAGCACCAGGCGTTCCTGACTGCCGTGGAAGGAACTCCGCTTCATGAGGAACTCGTGTCCTGGTTCCTCACACTACCGCTTTTTCTTGACCTGCCAGAACTTCGTCTGGTGCATGCGTGCTGGCACCCAGCCGCACTCGCCTATTTACGCCCATACCTGACGGTCGACAACAGATTAAAGATCGAGACCATGGTTGAGGCAAGTAGGGAGCCTGAGCATGAGGCTGAGAAGGACATGCCCGAACTGACGGTTTTCAAGGCTGCTGAGGCGGTGCTCAAGGGAATCGAAGTTCCACTTCCCGCGCCACACAAGTTTTATGACAAGGATGGGCAAGAGCGTGATCGTGTTCGCGTTCGCTGGTGGGATAACGAGGCCATGGACTATCGGCGAGCTGCGATGCTACCTCCGGAAGAGCGGGTTGGATTTCCTCAAACCCAGATTCCGCCGCATGTTCTGATTGGGCACGATGGAGCTAAGCCTATCTTCGTCGGCCACTACTGGCTGACCGGCACACCGGCGCTGCTTTCGGACAAGGTGGCCTGCGTCGACTACAGCGTGGCGAAAGGCGGCAAGCTGGTGGCTTATCGTTGGGATAGCGAACCATTTTTGGAGAACAGCAAGCTCGATTGGGTGAGGCTATGAATCGACTGCCGCCTTTGCAGTCCTCAGCTTTGAGGTTTTTCAACGACTTACAAACCCGTGGGGAACGCCTAAGACCACCGAAGTCGTTGAAGACCGCGCTTTTTGTGGATCGGATTGTGGATCGGGAATCGAACCTTACCTTCAGCGAAGAACCCCGTTTCGCGCCGTCTTGTGTGATCACTTCCTTGCCCTTTGACGCGCTTCTGGTGAAGAGCTTTTCTCGATGCACTCAAGTTCGGCGTTTTGCGCAGAAAGACTCCTCTGGGCCGTCTCAACAAGGCCGCGGCAAGCGGAGAGCTGTTCCGACAACTTCCCAAATCGGCTACACACCTAATTGCGCGAACAGGTCCAAGCGCGGCAATCGCCACTGCAAGGGTCCGATGAGTTCTCTCTTCCGAGGGGAGAAAATGCGCCGAGACTGCGGAGATGGAAAGTACAACCGGAGTCAACAGGCAATCGATCACGCACGCAGTTGATGTCCAGACGCCAATCTGGTCCACTGGAAGGGCGAAACCCCGGTTTGGACTGCCCGAACCGGCCGCATCAGTAAGTTGATTCCTCGTCATAGCCCCTATCTTAATCAGATTCAACGCCAAGGTTCGATTCGATGGCTTTTGAATTCACGCGGGAGTTCCAGTAGATTCCCGGCATCCACGCAGCGGGCCGCCCATTCGAACAGCAAGCGGTATTGGCTGAACTCGGTAACGTTGCCCAGCCACTGCGAACCTGCCACTGAGTTATCACCACCACGACATTGGGCACGTCGCACGGGCCGACCAAGGCCATCCTGGCTCTTGCGTATGTGTGTGGATGAGGTTTTGGCTGAGGAGCCAGATGCTTGGATTTGTAACGAGCCAGGTGAGACTCCCGCTGGAGGTCGGTCAAGCTCACGTCGACATAGAGCAAGGTTTTGCGTGGACTGGTGGGTACGCGCGGCCCTCGGTCCAAACGCTGCCTAGCGATTGCAACCGCGGCATTTGTCAAAATCTTCTTCCCAGCGCAAAGCGGAACAGAAACGGTTCTGTGGGGTGGTTAACTCGTCCAAATCCCGGCGCGGCGGTTGGAGCGATTTGGTAGGCATAGGCGTAGTCAATGTCGGCATCTTTGCGGTCAAGCATATTCAAGAATTCTGCCGTGACGTGCCATTTCTTGAAAAATTGATAACCGACCTCCCCATTGAGCAATACCGTTTGACTCGATTGAAAGAGTCCGTCAGAGGTCAAATCGCGCGGGCCAAAGTAGCGCAGGCGCAAACTCGACGAAAAGCCCTTGTAATCATGCAGAGTGACGCCCGAGGAAATCACAACTCTGACCGCTTCGGGCACCAGCTTGCCCCCCGGGCCGCTCTGTTGCGCAAAGAAGGAGCCAACGGAGACGCCATTGATTGTGACGGCATTATTCGTGACGGTCTGTGTCGCATCGCCCGGATCAACCTGAGTGAACTGCGCCCTGGAGTCGGAAATATCGAAATCTACAGCCAGATGTTCCGTTGGCGTGTAGTAGTTCGCCCATTCGAGGCCATAGCGGTTGCTCGACTGTTCTGAAGCAGACGTGCCTCCGGTGTCGCCATCCTGCAACAGTTCGGAATTACTGCGGAGATACCAGAGCGCAAGGGTGCTCTGCAGATGAGGGACGGTAACCGTGCGCACGCCAATTTCCCCGCCTTTGGTTTGGACCAGGGGGGTGATTTTAGGACCAGGGGTATTGGGGGTTGGATTGTCCGCAGAAATCGGTTCTATCGTTTGTGTTGTGCCGCGCCCGTCGTTCGAGTGAAAACTGAATCCGCCCTGCAAATAGAACTCGGTATTGGCCCACGGGCCGAAGATCAAACTGGCTTTGGGGCTCGGCAGGAACTTGCTGGCCGATCCGGAATTGGCCGAGTTCACCGACGTGGTAGTGCCGTCGGGCAAAGTGACAATATCGGTCGGGTAAGCCAGGCTGGTGACGACAAACTTTTCGTCGTCGCCGCGCAGTGCCACGACCGAGCGGAATTTGTTCGCCCACTGGATCTTATCTTCCACATAGGCACTGCCTAACGTGTCCGTAAAGCGATCCCGCTCTCTTGTCGCAGGCAACGTGGGACAGACGCTGGGAAAAGTGCTCGGGACACCACCATCCACGCTGATACTAACGGTGGATGTATAGGTGTTGCAGATGGCGTCGTTGAAAGAGATGCCCGTGGCGGAGTAGTCAGTTTTGATCGTGCGCCTGCGATTTTCCGTCCCGTAAAGGCCGTTGTTGATCCAATCGTTGCGGAGTTGAAGGCCGAAGGTATTTGACATCTTGCGGCCAAACCATGTGCTGAAGACCGTGTGGTGTGCGTCAAACCCACCTACCCAGCGCCTATCCTGCTGTTCGAACTGATCGCCTCTGTTGTGGTCCACCAGGTAGTAAGTGAAATCGGAAAATAGATCGAGATCGTAATAAAAGACGTATGCCGCGATTCTCGACTCGGAATCGGCGCCCTGGCGATGCCACTCACCTTGCAAGCTATAGCGCTGCGAGTGGCCGCCGTCAGTCGGGTTTATTGTGCCGAAGTAACCGACTCCGTATGGAGTTGATGGTGTTGGGTTGACTTGGGCGGTAACGGGGATTTGATCGCTCGAATTCCATTTCCCGTGATAGGCGTGGGCTGTGATGCTGACGCCATTGGTGTCGTCGCCCTGGCTGTAGGTCAGCAAGCCGTTGATTTTGTTATAAGCATCCGGATGTGTCCAAGGGCCGTCATAGTAAGTCTCTTCTGCGCCGTACAGCAAATTGCCCGAACCGAGCTTTTGCGATGCGCCGAAGACGGCCCGCCCATAGGTGTACGAGCCGCCTTCCACCTTGGCGAAGTTCTGGGGCAGCGTCTTGAAAAATTCCATGCGCGTCGATGCAGCCGAGCCAAAGTCGCCAACATTCGCGTAATAGGGACCTTTCTCGAAATCCACACGCTTCACAAACTCCGGAATGACGGTGTTCATATCCGAGTAACCCTCGCCGTGCGCGTGCGACGGCAGGTTAAGCGGCAT
>JBKQNU010000105.1:0-5413 GCA_052145815.1 Occallatibacter sp. | reverse complement strand
TGTCCCGGTGCGCCTGCCGGCATTAGGAACGTCTGGGAATAGCGGTAGATCGAAGGCTCGGGATCTCGCCGCAAAATGCCCGTCTGGCGCCAGTTCTGGAAGGATGCCGCCGATCGGGTGTAGACGTTTTCGACGTTCCCGTCTCCCGGCAGGCGTTTCCCGAGAATAATCCGCACCAGATTATAAGGACTAGCCTGATAGTAGCGTTCCTGCAGGGCGGGGGTGATTTTGTCGTAGGGCTGGGTCACAACCCGCTGGACCGGGACGCGCTCAGGATCGTAGCGCCAGGCTCGGAACGGGGAGATAATTGCCATAAGGGGAACGCAGAATTGTAGCAGGGACGATCCGCTCCCGGCCCCCAATGAGTCAGCCGCGAGCCGCTGGCAAACCGTTTGCAGGCCGCTCGCGGCCCGAAGCTCGCGGCTCGGCCGCGCGGAACCAGCCCACTGCCCCAAAAACGGAAAAAAGATGCGCAACGTCGTTCAGAAATTAGCGGCCGGTGACAAAAAAGTGACAACAGTTTTTCAGGATTGTGCTAGTATCCGGCTGAGAAAGAGATTTTGATGACCTGTCTTGTGGGATGCGGGTCGTCTCCCTCCGAGGCGCGAAATCGCGCTGATTGAGTAGGGCCTATGTGGTACGCCAAACGGTTCTCGGCTCGCCTCTCCCTAGCGGTTCTTCTGGTCTTTGTTGTTGCTGGGTGTGGCGCCCACCTGCTTGCCCAGAATTTGACTGAGGACGTGCACATCCAGCCCCGCGTGCAGCCGCCGGCTCCGAAAGCGCCCGAACTTGACCCAGCCTTCAACACCCACACCAAGCCTTACAAAAAAGACGTGGAGTTGGTGCTCGTGCCGGTTACCATCACCGATCCCTTGAACCGGCTCGTCACCGGCCTCGACCGCGACAACTTCAATCTTTTCGAAGGCAAGGACCGGCAGGAGATCAAGACCTTCTCCAGCGAAGACGCTCCGGTTTCGATCGGCGTGATCTTTGACATGAGCGGCAGCATGAGCAGCAAAATCGAGCGCGCCCGCGAGGCGGTGGTCGAGTTTTTCAAAACCGCCAACCCGCAGGACGAGTTCTTCATGATCACCTTCGCCGACAAGCCCGAGGAGATTTCCGATTTTACCAGCTCGGTGGATGACATTCAGGGCAAGCTCATCTACACCGTTCCCAGGGGCCGCACGGCGCTGCTCGATGCCATATACCTCGGCGTCACCAAAATGCGCCAGGCCAAGTATCCGAAAAGGGCCTTGCTGATCATCTCCGACGGCGGCGACAACCACAGCCGCTACACCGAAGGCGAGATCCGTTCCATGGTCAAAGAGGCCGACGTTCTCATCTATGCCATCGGCATCTACGATCATTATTTCCCGACCGAAGAAGAGCGGCTCGGGCCGACCCTGCTGAGCGATGTCACCGAACTGACCGGTGGCCGGGCTTTTACCATTGATAACCCGAACGACCTGGCGGACGTTTCCACGAAAATTGGCATTGAGTTGCGCAACCAATATGTCATCGGATACCGTCCAAAGAACCCAGTGCGCGATGGCAAATGGCGTAAAATAAAAGTTAAGTTGTTACCGCCAAAAGGATTGCCGCCGCTGAAGGTCTACGCCAAGACGGGTTACTATGCGCCGACGGAATAACGTTGCTGTACTGATTTTCTTCCTCCTGACAACCCTGTTCCTGGCTGGCTCTCACGCGCAACGGGGGACTCCGAACCAGGCGCCTTCCGCTCCGGTTGCGAGTTCCCAGTCGCCTGCGAATTCACCGGCGTTGCCACCGCCTGCGGCCGGCGCTGCTCAGGGTCCGGATTCCACCGACAGCGGCACCTTCGTGTTCCGCAAGGAAGTCGAAGAAGTCGTGCTCCACGCCACCGTCGTCGACGACAAGCAACACATCGTCACCAGCCTCGACAAGGAAGACTTCAATGTCTATGAGGATGGGCATCCCCAAACCATCACCTCATTCCGCCACGAAGACATTCCCGTGGCCATGGGCATTGTGGTCGACAACTCCGGTTCCATGCGCGAGAAGCGGCAAAAGGTGAACGCTGCGGCGCTGAATCTGGTGCGGTCCTCCAACCCAAACGACGAGGTATTCATCGTCAACTTCAACGACGAGTACTACCTCGACCAGGATTTCACTTCCAACATCAAAAAGCTGCAAGAGGGCCTGGAAAAAATCGAGGCTCGCGGTGGTACCGCGCTCTTTGATGCGGTCGTAGCCTCCGCCGACCACCTGAAAAAGGAGGCGAAACTCGAGAAGAAAGTCATTTTTGTGGTTACGGACGGAGACGACAACGAAAGCGCCGAAACCCTCGAGCAGGCGGTGCGGCGTTTGCAGGGCGACGGCGGACCCACCATTTACGCCATTGGCATTCTGGAGAAGGAAGAGCACGCGAAGCACGCCAAACGCGCCCTGCAAATCATGTCGGAGAGAACGGGCGGCCTCGCTTTCTTTCCCAAGACGCTGGACGAAGTTGACGCCATCAGCCGTGAAGTGGCCCACGATATTCGCAGCCAGTACACCATTGGATATAAGCCGACGACGCCGAAAGACCAGGGCGGCTATCGTCAAGTGAAAGTGGATGCCCGTTCGCGCAACTACGGTAAACTCACCGTCCGAACGAAGAGCGGGTATTACGCCGGAGCCGAGCCCGGTTCCGGGGCGCAGTAGAGAATTTGTAATTTGTGATTTGTAATGTGTGATTAGTAATTTGGAATCGATTTTCGTTTGGAGCGACTGAGGCAGACGTTCCAGGCTGCCAGAGATTTGCAAAATCACAAATCACAAATTACAAATCACAAATTACAAATCCCCCGCATTGACGCTCCCCCGTTCCCTTCCTTACTCTGTAGAGTGCCTACATCGACCTCGAACTCCCGCCTGCGCGTCAGCGACGATATTTCCAAACTGGTTGGCGAAACGCCGATGTTGCAAATGAAGAAGCTGGCCCCTGCGGGATCGGCCGATATTTTCGCCAAACTCGAATACCTGAACCCCGGCGGCAGCGTGAAAGACCGCGCCGCCATTGGCTTGATTGAACGCGCCGAGCGCGAAGGCAAACTCAAACCGGGCGGCACGGTCATTGAAGCCACCGCCGGAAATACCGGCATCGGCCTCGCCCTGATCGGCGTGAGCCGCGGCTATAAAGTTCGGCTCTTTGTCCCGGAAAAATTTTCGGAAGAAAAAGCAATCATCATGCGGGCCCTCGGCGCCGAGGTGACCCGCACCCCGGAGGCCGAGGGCATGGCAGGCGCGATCGAGCGCGCGAATAATCTGGCGGCCGCCGACCCATCCGCCTTCATGGCCGCGCAGTTCGAGAATCCCGCCAACCCCGACTACCACTACGAAACCACGGCACGAGAAATCTTTGAACAAATGGAAGGGCGGATCGATGCCGTCACCGTGGGCAGCGGTACCGCGGGAACTTTTACCGGGATTGCCCGATTTCTAAAAGAACGCCTCCCGAACGTGCACACCGTGGTCGTGGAAACGGAAGGGTCGGTATACGGCGGAGGCAAAGCCGGCCCGCACAAGGTGGAAGGCATCGGATCGAGCTTCATTCCGAAGAACTTCGACCGGTCCGTTTGCGACGAAATCATGATGGTGACCGACCTTCACGCCTTCGGCATGGTCAAAGAGTTAGCCGTCCGTGAAGGCGTGCTAGGAGGCTCAAGCGCCGGCGCGAACGTTTACGCGGCCGTGCAAATTGCAAAGCGACTCGGAGCAGGGAAGCGAGTCGTCACGCTGATTCCCGACTCGGCCGAACGCTATCTATCAAAAAAGATTTTCGAAGGCGGGATTTAGTGTCGTGTCCGTTAGTTTGCGTCAGAAGTTTGGGAGCTTTGAAAGGGCGCACAAAAACTCCGATTTTGACTTTGTTTTCAAAGGGTGCGGCTTCAGCCGCGCCGTAAGTTGAGCCAGTCGCTTTGAGAGTCTTGGCAGTGGACACCGGCATCGCGGGGCTGTTCTTCGAGCGAAACAACGGCCCTTAGCTTGTGTAATGGGAATTATGATCCCCTGGCATCGTCCACCGTGTCTCAGTTTGCTCGGCATCACTGTGAATTTTGATACGCAGAATTTCTTCTCTGCTGTAAAGTCTCCACATGACAGCGCTTCGAACGATCGCTTTCGTGTACCTTGCTTTGTGTTTCTGTGCAGCCGCTTTCGCCAACCAGAAAGCCGAGGAAAGGGCGCGGCCGCTCCTGCAGGCTGCCGCTGAGCGGTCTTTGTTTCACGCCGACAAGAGTGCGCCCTTCGATCTGCTCGTAAAATTCACGCTACTCATGCCCAGCTCGAAGCCGACAACAGGTGCCTTTTCTTGGCTAGTAACGTCGGAAGGGGACTCTCGCAAAGAGACGAGATTTCTGGACTACACCGATCTCGAAGTCAATCGCGGCGCGACACTGTGGATCAGGCGAAGTACCGATTTCCAGCCCATGCAGGCGGGGTGGGTGGAAGGGGCATTCACCACCTTTACCTACCTGAATCGCGCCGAAGACGAGATTACTCGCTATTCGACGACGTCGGATCACCATGTTCAGCTCCGTTGTATTGACCTGCTGCGCGACAAGATGGCGATGGCCCTGTGTTTTGATCCGGACGACAACTTGCGCAAAGTTGAATTGAAGGATTCCCAGATCACCTACGAGTATTCGGACTACCGGCCGGCAAGAAAGAAATTTGCTCCGTACAGGATGAGTGCCAAGCGGGAGGGACAGGTCGTATTCGACGGAACGATCGACGTCTTATCGTTGGGCGCAAAGTTCGACCCCTCGCTCCTAACACCGCCAACCGGCGCAATCAAGCGCGGCGGGTGCTTGAACCCGACCTTACCAACACTCAAGAGCAAAGTTGTTCCGGAGTACCCTTCCATCGCTCGCACCGAGCGTCAACAGGCGACTGTCACCGCCTATGTCCTGATCGCGAGTGATGGAAAGGTTCAAAATCCAGTCATCGTTCAAACTGGTGGCCAGTACTTCGACGCGTCGGTGCTCACTGCCGTCCGCCGATGGCAGTTCCAGCCGGCAAGATGCGGGGATGCCCCGATAGATTTCGAGGAGGAAATCTCCGTAAATTTCACGATCCACGTTCGGCGGGGAATTAATGATTGAAACAACGAGTGAGGCAATCCTCGCGCCTGTTCTCCACCAGTGGTTAGCCTCGAAGATGAGAAGCAGCCAGTTTGGCGCCTTCGTCAGTCGGTGTTCCATTGTCTCAGCTGCTCCTGAAACCCGAAAGCCTTCTTGACATCGCCTGCTAAAATAGGAGTTTGAGTTAATCAAGAATTGCTCTCTCTTACCTGTCCCTCATTGGCTGGGCTGGAACGTGCCAGAATGGACAGAAATGCTCTAAGTCTTTGATTTATAAATACTTTACCCGTAAGTCCTTATTCCTCAAAGAC
>JBKQNU010000104.1:0-16976 GCA_052145815.1 Occallatibacter sp. | reverse complement strand
GCCGATCCGCTGTCCGCGATCCAATCGGCGCTCTTGAATGCTCGATCCATGATGGGGGCCGGGACTGCCAACGGGAACTCAAGCACGACCCAGCCCGCTCTCGCGCAGGCCGGTACTCCCGGAGCGTTCGAGCAGCGGTCAGACTACGAGCGCCAGAACGATCAGGAGCAAAAGACAGCCTTCGGCCTGCAACACTCGAAACAGCAGACGGAATACCTGAATGCGACGCGCAAGCCTGCCGAGGGCCAATATGAAGTCAAGGCCGGCTGGCTCATCCCGGCTATTTTGGAACAACAACTTAACTCCGACCTGCCGGGAATGATCCGGGCGCTGGTTCGTGAAAATGTGTTTGATTCCGCTACTGGGAGGTACATTCTAATACCGTCCGGGAGTACACTGATTGGTGTTTACAACTCCCACGTTGGCTATGGGCAGAGTGCCTTGCAGGCAGTCTGGCAAAGGGTTATCTTCCCGGATGGCTCAAGCCTGGCTCTCGGCGGCTTTGAAGGGGACGACAATGCTGGCGCAGCGGGATTCCGGGACCAGGTCAACAATCACTGGGGCCGTATTCTCTCCGGCGCTCTGTTGACTTCGGTCTTTGCGGCCGGTATTGAGGTCAGCCAGGGAACGAACTCCTCGGTCCTGCAGTCGCAGAGTGTCGGCCAGACGGTGGGGCAAGCGGTTGGCCAGCAAGTCGGTCAACTGGGCACGGAAGTGACGCGCCGGAACCTGAACATTCAGCCCACGGTCGTCGTGAGGCCTGGATACAGGTTCTTTGTGCGGGTTGAGAAAGACATCCTGTTTAGCGGCCCCTATGGGCCCTTGACCGCGATGTCGATAGGCGGAACCGGGCGGAGCGTCAGCTCCAGCTCGGAAGCAAGAGTAACTAAGGCAGTGAAAAGGGGACCAGGTGGCAGTCAACAAGACAGTCAAAAAGAAATCAACTCGCAAGGTGAACCGTGAGGGGCAGCGTTGGACGGATGATCGGCCGGGCATGACGCTGCGCCTTCCCCTTGATCTCCGCGAAGCCATCACCGAAGAGTCTCGAATTAAGGGCGATCTGGCCAGGATCGTCCTTTTTGCTTTGAGCCATGTAGACAAGGAAGAGGTCGATATTCAACAGACCCGCAAGGCCGGCATGGATCTCACCAACCCTCAGCTCATCCATATTGGTGCAGAAGCCCGCACTAAGCTGAAGGAATGGGCTGAGGCCGAAGGCATGAGCGTAAACGCCATCGTCGTCAGTGTCCTCGACGAATTCTTCAAACGCCTCAAGAAGAGCAAGGCATTGAGGGAAGAACTGCGACTAGAGATTCGTGCGCATCGAGGGTTCTTGCCGGGTTGACGGTCTTATAGGTACAGTCAGGTTCTTGGCGGGTATTTTGCCAATTTGCGCTGCAGGGATCTGCGATGCAAGCCAAGCTTTTTGGCGGCTTGAGAGATGTTGCCGTCGAAGTCATCGAGGACGCGCTGGATGTGTTCCCATTCGACACGCGCGAGGGTCGGTACTGGGATGTCGGCGTCCCTTGTGGGACTAGAGTCGCCATCCGACTCGAATGCAGCGATGATTTGATCGACATCGGCGGGTTTGCTCATATAGTGATCGGCGCCCAACCGGACTGAATCCATCGCTGTAGGGATACTGCCATATCCCGTTAGAACAAGAATGAACATGGTGCTGTCGAGGGCCCGCAGTTCCCGCAGAACGGTGAGCCCGCTCTCGCCGGGCATCCGCAGATCGACGGTCGCCAAATCGGGACTGGAGTCCTTAGCAATGCGGATGGCTTCTTCTCGGCTGCAGGCGGCGAGAGCATTCCAGCCTCGCCGTTGAAATGCGCGGACCAGAGTCGTGCGAAGGCGCTCATCGTCGTCGACGATCAGCACAGTCTTCCTTTCAATCTCATCGGGCGGCGTCAATTGGCAACTCCAGAATTGCGGTAGTTCCCTCACCGGCAGCCGATTCGAATTCAAGCGAACCATGCAGATTCTCCGCGAAGACACGGGCAAGAAATGTTCCCAATCCCATGCCGCGGCCCGGCTCCTTCGTTGTGAAGAATGGCTCACCCAAATGAGCAAGAGTCTCGGCGGTCATTCCCTGACCGAAGTCCCGAACTGTTAGTAACAACCGATTGTCACGAATGTTTGCCGAAATCTCGACTGGACTGCCCGGCGCACTGGCGTCCAGCGCATTCTTTACCAGAGCACTTAGAACCTGGCGCGTCGTTTCTGCGGGCAAATACGCCTCCAGATCTTCGGCCGCCGAAGCGTTCACAGCACCGCGACCGGCCGATGGCAGAGACAAAACTAAGTCATCCAAGAGCGCCCCAACTTTGATCCTTGTGGGCAATTCGCCGGCGAATTCCGGCCCTTGTGTACTCATGGCGCGAAGAATCGAGGCGCATCGATCGACTTCGGCCCGGATGGTCGCCGCATCCGCAGCCATGCTCGGATCGTGAATAACTTGCTGCGCATAGCGTTCGAGATCCTTGGCGACGATGGCGACCGTTGCCAAAGGCGTCCCCATCTCGTGTGCAGCGCCCGCCGCAAGCGTTCCCACTGCAGCTAGCCTTTCGTGCCGGGCCAGTTTGATCTGGAGTTCGAGCGACTGGCGTTCGTGAAGGCGCAGTGCCTCTGACACCTCGCCAACGAAAAACGTGATCATCAACGCTGCCGCAACAAATGCAATCCACATCCCGTATAGATGCACCGAAAAGCCCAGGGCGGGATGATGGCCTTCCAGCGCGAGCAATGGAATATGAAATGGGAAGAGAAAACCGAATCCGAGAATCGAGAGGATGCCCAGCGACCAGGTCCAGGCTCGGCTGAGCACGACAGCCGAGAGCGTGATTTGAACGAGATAGAGCAGGGTGAGTGGGTTTGCCGGTCCGCCGGTCAACGCCAACAACGCGGTGAGAGCCAGCACATCGAGGATGAGAGTCAGGCCCAAGGCGCGTCGGCCGCCAAAGCCGGTAATTAGATGCGGCAACAGCAGGTTTGATAGGAGCATGGCGGCGATGGGGACCGCAAGCCAAGGAAGAGGCAGCGGCACATGCGCTGCAAAAGCGACAAAGAGAATCAGCACAATCAGGCCGACGATCAATCCATAACGCAGCAGAACGAGCCACGGTGCCGCGAGCGCCGGGGCGATATCGCTGCCCAGTCGAATGTCGGATTCCGACACCGCAGTTCGTTCTGTTAGCGAAACACGCATCCGAAGCTCTCGCATTGGAATGGGCAGCGCGCCAATTCATGGAAGCTCTGTCTGAACCATTCTATTCAACGCGCGAGCTGCCCGATGCGACAATATGCCGCACGCAGATCGTGCACCAAATCATTTCTCATGAGAAGGCAAAGTCGCAATTCCAGACAGTTTTCCCCTTGAGAGGTCGAGTCCGTGATCCGCTTTTTTGCATCTCTTCTTTCGCTCACGCTGATTGCAGCGACGCTATACGCCCAACAACCTTCTGGAAGCATCACTGGAACTGTGCACGATCCAACAGGCGCCGTACTTCCGAATGTGCCAATTGTGCTGCTCAATAGCATTGGAACAACTGTGGGGCGTACAACTTCCAGCTCAAATGGCCAGTTCGCGTTCAGTTCGCTTGAAGCAGGCCGTTACAGGCTCATTGTTGATGCAGCAGGTTTCGCTCATGAAGAGAAGTCTGTTTTGGTCCCGATTGGGCTGGTGCAGGTCGAGCTTTCTCTAAAGGTGGGACTGGTGCAGCAGACTGTCAATGTGTCGGCTCAGAGCGGTTATGTAGTTGCGGATGCAACAACCGGAACCAAAATGGATCTCCCTCTCATGGAGACGCCGCTTGGGATTCAGGTGGTGAGCCGCCAGGTAATGGACGACCAGCAGACGGTAAATCTGGTCGATGCCTTGGTCAACGTGAGCGGCGTGACCCCCACCAACGACAGCTTTGGCACGAGTGACAGCTTTTCTGTTCGTGGCTACGATGCGGCAGCATTGATCTACCAGGATGGCGCGCGAATGGACCAGTATTCGGACTCAGGCTTTCCGCAGGACATGGCGAATGTGGAATCAGTGGAGGTGCTTAAAGGGCCTGCGTCGGTTCTTTACGGACAGGGAGAGCCGGGCGGACTGGTGAATGTGGTGACCAAGAAACCAGGGACTCAACGTTTCGCGTCCCTCGCTCAGCAATTCGGCCCGCACAACTACTTTCGGACGACTGCCGACGGCAATCTGCCGTTAATTGGAGATTGGCTGCTTAGCCGCCTGGTCTTTGAAAGGACGGACGCCGAATCCTTTCGCAAGTTTGGCTTCATGAAGGAACTCGCCTTCTACCCTTCAGTGGCTTTGAATCTCTCCAAGCGCACCGAGCTTGTCTTGAGGGTTTCTTATCAAAGAGGCGGCGAGCTGCTCGATCCTGGAATTCCATTTCTGTCACCGCAAACAGGAACGCTGGGGACGCGGATCGTCGCTGTTACCGGCCCGGCAAATGTTCCCGTAAGCAGCAACTTCATTGACATCGGCTCCAATAACGGAACCGGTTGGCAGTACGACATCCGTCCTGAGCTGAAAATTCATTTGGGTGAGGACACGGATTTCCGAGTCTCCTACAAGTTCTTCTACACAACAGTCGATCCGAATCCGCCCATTTCAGAGACCTACTTTGGAGACGCGGGCGTTCCCGGAACCCCAGATGGATCGCTCAACCGGTTCGGTTTTACGGAGACCTATTTCCATCACCGCACCGACCAGGTTATCTCCGATGTGCCGGTGCATTTCAAGTTCGCCGGCATCACAAACAAGATGCTGCTCGGCTTCGACTTCAGCAAGGATTACGGTGCTTACGACTACAACGGCGCCTGCCCGTCTGCGATCAACATCTACGCGCCGGTATACAACCAGCCCATCGACTACAGTTCTAACTGCTTTCTCTATGGCTACGGATGGAACACTCTCGGCTACCTTGCCGAGGGGGCGTACTTTCAGGATTTCGTAGAGCTGCCGCACCATGTTTTTGCAATGGGCGGTGTGCGCATGAATTGGGCCGATGCATTCGAGGACTATTTCTATCCCGATCCAACAAATGACTTCACGCAAAATGTACACGACCGGCCAACCAATCCGCGCGGCGGGCTATTGTGGCAGCCGATCAGCAATATCAGCCTTTACGGCAATTATTCGTCGAACTATGGCGACTCGGCCCAGGGTTCGAACGCGCCAGGACAAAAGTTCCTGCCCCCGCAGTCTGCCGATCAAGTAGAGTTTGGCGTCAAGACCGAGTGGTTCGACAAGAAGCTGACGGCGTCTTCCGCCGTCTACCGAATCATCAAGCACAACGTTCCTGCACCAGATCCCCAAAACCCAAACCTCACGATCGCTATTGGAACGACACGCACCGAGGGGGCGGAGTTTGATGTATCGGGTCAAGTGAAGCGCGATCTGCGAGTCATCGCAAGCTTCTCCAATCTCCAGGACATCGTCACGTACGATACGAATTCACCGAGCCAGCAGGGGCTTCCTTTTGATGGAATCGCGCATGTGGCCGGGAGCGCATGGGCAACCTGGGAGCCTCACGATGGGGTGATGCGCGGTTTGACCGTGGGCGGCGGCTTCAACAGCCATTCGGGCGAGCACTACTTTCAGTACGTCTCCCTGCCGGTTTACTCAAGCAATTCAACAGCCTGCCAGCAGGCGGTCGTTGATCCGACACAATGTACGACTGGATTTGAGGATGACCGTGTGCCGGCCGCATCACTTGTCAATTTAATGGCCGCTTACCACCATAACTGGGGACAGAAGCGCCTTTCGGTTCAAGTCAACATCCGGAATCTGATCGACAGGTACAACTTCTCAAGCATCGGCTACGAGGGAGCGCTTCCCAACACGCCATTCCAGATCATGCCGGAGTTGGAATTCAAGTTCTGAGCAGTCCATCATAGAAAGGCCAAAAAGTGCAGCTTGTGGCAAAGAGATTCTCCCTGAGAGATCTGGTCAATCTGGTTCATCGCTGGACGGGGCTGGTACTCGCCGCGTTCCTGGTCATCGTCGGGATCACCGGCTCGCTGCTTGCTGTCCGCGAACACATCAACCGGCTCTTCAATCCCGGTCTTTACGTTGACGCCAATGGCAGCCAGCCGCTCGATTTGGCGACGCTCGCCGAGCGGGCAGAGGCGCAAGAGCCGAAGATTCGAATCTGGATGTTCACCATAGAGGAGCGTCAGGTCCTGTTTCACGTTACACCGGCTCATGATCCGTTGACCGGCAAGCCTGTCGCTCTGGATTTTGACCAACTCGTGCTCGACCCCTATACGGGCCGTGAGTTGGGCCACTACAAAATGGACGATTGGAGCAACTGGCGTCCCAACATCATGAATATCGTCTACGGCGTACACACGACATTGGCGACACGTTCCGGAGACGGATGGCAGTTCATGGGGTATGTGGCTCTGGTGTGGACAATTGACTCTCTGGTTGCGATCTGGCTCACGTTGCCTCGCGGAGGTGGTCCTTTCTGGGCGCGGTGGCAGCAGGCATGGGGAATCAAGTGGCGCGCAAGTTTTTCGCGCGTCAACTTCGATCTGCATCGTGCAGGCGGACTCTGGCTTTGGCCACTGCTTGCGCTCTACGGCTGGTCGAGCGTGATGTTTACCATGCCACAGGTGTATCAACCGGCAATGCAGAAGGTCTTTGGGACACCACCATTTGACGACTTCATTGCAAGATTCTCTCTGCCAAAGCCGCTCCTCGCTCCGCCGCTGGACTGGCGTTCCGCGCAACTGGCGGGTGAGAAGCTAATGGCTGAACAGGCCCGGCTACATCACTTCTCGGTGATCCGACCCTACGGCATGGCGTACATCGACTCCTTCGGTGTCTACACCTACTGTGTGCGAACCAGCATGGACATCCGCGGTCATGGATGGGACACCGGGATCTATGTCGATGCGACGAACGGTACTCTTCGCAACGTCTTTTTGCCAAGCGGCAACAACCTGGGAAGCACGATTGGCACAGTTTTATGGGGAATCCACTACGGGGACCTGCGGGACTGGCGTGCATACCGGCTCTTTGACGTACTCTTCGGCGGCCTCCTCACGGTTCTTTCAATCACCGGAGTCGTGATCTGGTGGAAGAAGCGCAAGATTCGTATCCTGAACCGCAGGTCCGGTCGTGCTTTTCCCCTTGCGGCGGTGGAATAGACATGGAGAAGCAATGACGCTTATGCAGCATACTCAGAACTGGATGGTTGTTCTTCATCGCTGGACCGGGTTGTTGATCGCGGTGTTTCTTATCATCGTTGGCCTGACAGGCTCGATGCTAGCCTTTCGCGGACCGATCGACGGCCTTGTGAATCCGGGTATGCACGTCTCAGCGGCGCCGGGTCAGAAACCGCTGCCGCTTGCTGCGCTCGCCGAGAAAGCTGAACATCTGAATCCGCATTTGCGGGCCGGCTTTTTTGCCGTGGAGCACGATCAGGTCGTTTTTCACATGGCCATGCGCACCGATCCAGCCACCGGCAAAGCATATCCGCAAGAAATGGATATGCACATCACTCTCAATCCCTACACGGGAGAAAAGCTGACCTGTGGCCCGGCGAGCGATCCAAACCGCGGCTGCTTTGACCTAATGGGATTCATCTACGACCTCCACACCTCGCTTACGACCCGTACTCAATGGGGATGGAGCTTTGTCGGCGCGGTTGCGCTCATCTGGACGATTGACTGCCTTGTTGCATTCTGCGTGACTCTGCCGCGCGGGACTGGACCATTCTGGAAACGCTGGCAGCAGGCATGGCGGGTTAAGTGGCGTGCGAGCGCAACGCGGATCAACTTCGACCTGCACCGCGCAACCGGACTCTGGCTCTGGCCGTTGCTGTTTATCTTTGGTTGGTCGAGCGTGATGCTTGGGCTTCGTCAGGTGTATGAGCCGGTGATGAAAGCGACCTTTGATTACGTTTCCGATGATGAGGGCATGGCGCGCATGATGGTTCCAAAGCCGATCGAAAACCCGAAGCTCACCTGGCACGATACCCAGATGATCGGTGAGCGGGCGATGGCAGAGAGCGCTGAAGAACATCATTACAGCATCGAACGCCCATACGGCATGGCCTACATACCCGAGTACGGCGCATACACCTATGGTGTTCGGTCGAGCATGGATCTGCGTGGTCATGGCTGGGACACAACTGTGCTGATTGACGGCAACTCAGGGGCAGTGCGCGAGATTGACTTGCCGCGCGGACAGCACATCGGAAACACGATCTCGACGCTCCTCTGGGGAATCCACTATGGCGACCTGCGCGACTGGCTGCCTTTCCGCATCATGATCTGTCTCTTTGGAGTTTTGCTTGCGACACTTTCCTACACCGGCATTGCCATCTGGTGGCGCAAGCGGAAGGCAAGAAGACTTGTGCTTGCAATGAGGTCCGCGATGTTGGTCATGCTACTGCTCGGGTTTGCCGCCGGTTCGGCACGCGCGCAGCCCACTCTTCCTTCACTCACGCCCGATCAGTTGGCACGGATCAGAAAGATCGAAGGCCGCCTGATGGCTCCTTGTTGCTACACGCAGACCATCCGCGACCACGACAGCCAGGTTGCCGTTGATATGCGCAACGAAGTGACTGCCTTTGTGGCCTCCGGCAAGAGCGAGCAGGACATCATTACTTACTACAGGACAAAATACGGGGAGACGATTCTCGTGGTACCTGACGGGATGTCTGGAGGACTGTTGACGGTTACTCCTGTGATGGTCTTCGTGGCATCGACCGGGCTTCTGCTTTTCTTAATTAGACGGTCTGTCAGCGCCAGAGACGTTTCCATCCCGCAACTCCTGGTGGACAAACCCGAAATTGAGAGGCTGGCGATTCAGGAGAAGATTCGAGCAGAGATAGGAGAAGGATGGTGACTGCTCTGCCTCTCCTGCTTCATGCAACGAAACTTAACGGGAGAAAGATCAATGGAGGTTTTTCCGCATCATGATGGACCGGCGAACCGCAATCAAGCATCTTGGTGGCGCGGCAAGTGCGCTGCTTCTGACCGAAACACTGCGTCCCGAGGGATTATCCGAAGGCCAGACCCCGCCCGCAAACCCGCCAGCTGCCCCAACCGGACCGTTTACGCTACCGGCCTTGCCCTACGGTTATGACGCGCTCGAGCCCAGCTTTGACGCGGCTACCATGCACTTGCACCACGACAAGCATCACCAGACGTATGTGAATAACCTGAATGCAGCCGTGGCCGCACACCCCGAGCTTGCTGGAAAGACTCTTGAGGAACTCATCACGAACCTTTCCAACGTACCGGATGCCGCCCGTACGGCGGTACGCAACAACGGAGGAGGTCACGCAAATCATTCCTTCTGGTGGCCTACTCTGGGCAAGGGCGGCGTTGCGCCGTCAGGAGAGCTGGCCAAGGCCATCGATGCGGAATTTGGCTCGCTCTCCAGCTTTCAGGACAAGTTGACGGCTGCTGCCATGAGCGTATTTGGCAGTGGTTGGGCCTGGCTGGTCAAACTGCCGGACGGCGCTTTGACCATCGAGACCACGCCCAACCAGGACAGCCCGCTGACCTCAGGGCACAAGCCCATGTTGGCTGTCGATATGTGGGAACACGCCTATTACCTCAGATACCAAAATCGTCGCGTTGACTACGTGAAGGCATTCTTCCAAGTGATCAATTGGGATTACGTGAGCGGGCAGTTTGCTCAGAAAGCGTAGACGGATCTTGGTTGGAATGGCTTGGAAAATAGCCGGATGGTGCGTCGTTTGTACTGGGATGGTGTTCTTCTGGGGCATCGGTCTGGCTGGCTGCCATTCAGCGCCTGCACTCAGTCCGGCGGAACTCGCAGGAAAGCACCTCTATTCCGTACGATGTGCCCATTGTCATGAGGACAACGACCTCGCGCTGAAAAAGGTTCCACCCAATCTGCACGGCCTCTTTGAGCGAAAAACGCTTCCAAGTGGTGCCGTCGCCACAGATGCAGAACTTCGGCGTGTAATTCTGACCGGAAAAGGGATGATGCCTGCCTTTAGTGGTCGCTTTTCGGAGGAGCAAATGTCGAATTTGGTCGCCTACTTGAAGACTGGATTGCGTTGAATTGGCACCCGACCAAATCGCGTGAGATGGATAGACCTGGCCAGACTTGACCCCATTTTGCATCGACAATCGCAGGGACCTCACTCGGGATCGGCCTTACCGGCTCTCGGGCAATCGATTCTGTCGGGAATTCGGTGGGTATTTAACGACCCAGTAGGCTTCTCTATGCGCGCTCTCGTCCTTAAGCGCCGCTATTGCTCTTGCGCTTCTCCGTGCCTCCCGCATACAGCTTCACATCGTCGACAAGCTGTTCCGGCGTCCAGTCACTGCCGGGGTAGAAGCGCGCCACCTTGCCGTCAGGACTAATCAACGTGGTTGAGAGAGTGTGCGTGATGGTTCCGTCAGGGTCGTTGGTCATCCCCAAGTCGAAAAACTTGGCCATTTCTTCAAGCACGGATTTATTCGGAACTGCGAAATCCCAGTTTGAGAATGCGTTCTTCGTATCGCGGCCGATATAACCAACCCCGTAGGCTCGCAGCCGCTCAGGCGTGTCGTGTTCCGGATCGAAACTCACACAAATGAGATGAGCTCTCTCAAAGACTTTCGGGGTGCCAGCCAATTGCTTGTCTATTTCAGCAAAGTTGTGCGTTACCCTCGGGCAGAAGTTCGGCATTGGGCAGCGAGTGTAGATAAACGTAACTAACAGTGCCTTGCCCCTGAACTGCCCGAAATGGATCGATCGACCATCCTGGTTTCGCAATTTGAAGTCAGGTACGACATCACCAGGCGCCGGGACATGATAGGAAACCGGCGGTCGATTATCCGGCTTTGCCTGTGCAACGATAACGATATGATCCAACAGATAGTCGGCATCGGGGTCCGGCGACACCAGCACATCGGCGGTAATGATGTCGCCCGGATGCAGCTCGCCAAGAATGCTCGGGTCTTTCAACTTGTAGGGCATGGTCATCGCCTCCATGAAGCCGGGAATGGCCTCATGATTGAGCGTCACTTCCCCCTTCGCGGTGTCGGTGGAGACCACCTTGCCGCGCAGCTTGTACACCTTGTATGTCGCGTTGCCCGACGATGGCGTATTAACATTCCGGCTGGAGTGGCACCCCGTCAATACGACATTTGCGAGAATTAAACAAAGTAAGATTCGGTGAACCACTGAATCAGATCTCCTCCCAACCGACATATTGCCTATTGTGAATCATAGTTCTGTTTTGTCGAACAAAGCAGGACAAGGGAGAGGCCACCACAAGTGAATGGATCCTCAAGCGCGATCGCGATGTAGAAGAGCGGATCGAGCAGCGCTTCCCGCCAGTCCAAGAATAGCGCCAACGAATCAAACGGCAGGATGGAACTGCGAAGCTCACAACTGGCGACTAAGCGCCAGTATATTCATTGGCTTCGCATCAGCCTGACTGGAGGTCATCGAAGATCGCTCAAAAGGTCGCGGTTAGGTTCACTGACAAGGAGCGGCCGCGGCCGGTAACCGGAGTCATGTTGCCAGTGGCGCTATAGATGTCAATGTTATTGCCGCCCAGCGGCTGTTCGTAGAGACGATTGAAGAGGTTATCCGCGCGCAAACCGCCCTGCACATATTTGCTCCTATAGGCTGCGTGAAGATTGAAGAGTGCATATCCTGGGGTCGGAAGTTCCATGCGGTTGGGATCGAGACGTGACTTGTGGTCCACGATTTCTGAGCCGAGTCCCGCGCTAAACCCCTTGACCTCCTCATCGAAAGCTACGCGGAGGTTCAGCGGCATCATCTCGTAAAGCGGGGTGTTGCTGTCGGTGCGCGTGCCATGCAGCCATCCTCCGCCGGCGCTCAGTTTGCCAACGCCGGCGGTATCGTTGCTCCACAAAGTGGTGAAGCCTGAAAGATCGCCGCCGTAGATGCGGGCGTCGTGGTTGGCAAAACGCAGCAGGGGCAATCCCATTCCCATCATGCCGATTGAGGCAGCGTCCACATCGATGTAGTCCTGGATGGAATTCAGGTGAGGCGTCAGTTTTACCTCCCACGGCTTTGGCACCTGCCCATGCAGCAGCATCGTGCCGCTGACGAGGTTGCCGGTCTCCGGCTTCAGAGCTACGTTGCCGTAATACATGTTGCCGTCGCCGAACCAGCCAATCATGCTGGCCGCCATCATGTTGGTCGACCATGTGTATCGCTCGTAGAGATTCGGTGAACGATTCTTGCGCGCGTAGCCGAACTCAAAAGTGGCGTGCTGACTGGCGTCGAAGCGGACCAGCGCAGTCAAGTCGAAGTTGACGTCGGTGCGAGCGTGACTTTCGGCGTTGAAGGCAGCGGCATCGGCGGCATACATGCTGGAGTAACCCTGGACATTGCCCGCATCAGACCACACTGTATCGTTACGGACACCGAACAGAGTGGACCAGCGCGGGGTCCAGCGACTGAATACTTCGGCGTAGGTCCCCAGCCTCGTGCGGCGGCCATTATTGATATTGATAAAAGTGTTGGGACCCATCATGGGCGCCATTCCGACAACGGGAGGCCACCAGTCATCCAGACGGAAGCGTTGCAGCTCATTACCGGCGCGGAAGGTGTGGCGTGCAGAGAGCGCGGACTCATAGCGGACCAGATAGCCGAGGTCGCGGCCATGCGTGTTCATCGGCATGGAAGAACCCGCGCCGTCTACTGCTACTTTGTCCGACAGAAAGTTCATTTCATGAAAGGTGTTCTGCCAAAAAAAGCGGACATCCACCGTGCCTGTGGCCAACGTGTGGCGATAGCGCACATTGAGCGAAGTGGCATTGTTGTGAGTCAGGTCCATGAAGGCGTTCACAAAGCCCTCAAATGGAACGCGATGGAAGCTCCCTGTTGCCTCAAAGAAGTTGTGACCACCCTGCGCCGCCAGAGTGAGCGCATGGTCCGTGCTCTGCGCATACGTGGATGTGACTTTGTGGTCCGCACCGTCGGAGTAGTCATCGGTCGTGGTGAAGGTGCCGACATAACCGAGGCTAAAGTGCTCGCTGGCGATCCCTTCGTTGAGCGATCCACCCCAGTTAGCGCCATTCGACCGATAGTAGCCGGTAAAAGTTCCTTGCTCACGCAGCTTGCTTCCCGGCTCGGCGAAAACGGGCACAGGAGATTCGACCGAGATCGTGCCGCCAAGGCTGTCTCCACCAAGACTGACAGGCGTAATGCCAGCCAGCACCGTCACCTGCGCGGCCTGGGCAGGGGCAACATAGCTGAGCGTGGGGTTCATATGATTGGGGCAGGCGCTGGAGATTGTCATGCCATCCACTAGGATCTTGGCGCGCTCGTCGCCCAGCCCATGCAGGAACGGAATGGTGGCCAGTTCGCCATTGCCATGCAAGCTGACACCCGGCACATCAGCCAGCTCATCGGCAGTGTTATGACTTTGGGAGGAGTTGGATGGCTGCGGCTTGAAAGCCGAGGCGGCAATGGAACTGGCGTCCTGTCCTTCGACCAGAATGCTGGCCGTTGCTTCGGCAACCTTGAGCGAGAGGTTTGCAGGAAATTCCACGCCTGCGGAAACAGTGAGTGAGCGAAGAACCTGTGTGGCAAAGCCCGGAGCGGTAACGGTGATCTGATAGTCACCAGAGGGAACGGAGACAAAGGAATAATGACCGAAATGATCGGAGACATGGGTTTGATGAAAATTTGTGGTGGTGGAACGCAATTCCACCTGCGCGCCTGCAATTACCGCGCCAGACGGATCTTTGACCACGCCGGCAACACTGCCGGTAGAAGTTGACATAGTCGCAGCCGATTGCTGCGCATCAATGACATGTGCGAGCGCAGACAGGCACGCAATCGCCACGATAGCCGTCCAGAATCTAGTTCGCATTCGTTTTCCTCTTCATTTACTTACACAAGAAATCGATTGAAAGCGCCGAATTTCGTTCCGCCAGAAAGTTGCGCACGACGAACACTGCAACCGCTCCGCAATACAGAACGAACCTCTCACTTGCTAGGAGCGAGCCGACGCGATAACGACTCCGACACCCTATTGAAGATGATGTCAAAATGAAGCGGCTGCCAGGGTGCGACAAATTGTCGCGCTTTGTGGAGAGCAACAGGGCGGGTTGCCGAAGCGGGAATCGAGACGACTTCGCTCTCCTCTGAACCTGCGGTATAGCTGCGCTTTTTAAGCACCGCCTTGAGGATTGACGATTTTAGCAGGCTTCGAACCGCGACGCGGATGCGCAGCTTCCCTGATGCCGTCTACAACTTAACTCTCCACCGAAAGAGCGGCGGCCTCGATCTGCCCCTCCATTGCAAGATCGTCGAAGCGCTTCCACTTATAGACTGCAAGCGAGAATATCCAACTGGCAGCAAAGAGGGCCACGATGCAGTAGCCGAGCAAGCCAAAGTTCTCGTTGAGCCGGCGCACGATCTGCCAGAAGAAACCGCTCGGGCCGAACCTGTCGGCCAGCAATCCCAGCGCCTCGATTCCGCCCACGGCGAAGGCCACGGCGACCGATACGGAAGTGATGGTGAGGTTGTAGTAGAGTTTGCGGACGGGCTTGACGAAAGCCCAACCGTAGGCTCCGAGCATGAGGATGTTGTCCGTGGTGTCGATCAACGACATGCCGGCGGCGAATAGCGCCGGGAAAACCATGATCGACCAGATGGGCAGGCCCTTCGATGCCTGCGAAGCGGAGATGCCAAGCAGTCCGATCTCTGTCGCCGTATCGAATCCCAAACCAAAGAGAACGCCGAGTGGGTACATCTGCCAACTGGAACGGATCATGGCGAAGATGGGACGGAAGATGCGGGCGAGGAGACCACCGCCGGCAAGCAGCAGGTCGAGGTCTTCCTCGACGTATGGCTGGCCCTTGCGCACACGGGTGAATGCAGCATAGACCGACCGCAAGACCAGAAGATTGGCGAATGCAATACCGAAGAGGAAAAGCGTAGAGACCAGTGTGCCGACGATGCTGCCGATGCTCTTGATGGCTTCAACACGGGTTTGGAGGAAGACAGTCGCCAGAGCGATGGCCACTGACCCAATGACCACAATCGTCGAGTGCCCTAGCGAGAACATAAGCCCAACCGTGACGGGGCGCTTGCCGTCCTGCATCAACTTGCGGGTCACGTTGTCAATCGCGGCGATGTGGTCGGCATCGACGGCGTGGCGAAGGCCGAAACTGTAGGCGAGGAATGCCGTGCCCAGTAGCAGCGGAAAATGATGGAAAGCCGCGAATGCCCAGAGCCAGGCAGCCCCGTTGAAGGCCAGCAGAACCATATAGATCCCGGCGATTCTGCCTTTTACGCTTCTGCCAGCAGGACGGAAGATTCGTGGCATGGATAACCTCTTGGAACGGCGGATCGAAAATAACAAGCCGTGGCACTGGAACACTTCATCGAACGCATAATCATGCTACCATTTTCGTGATCGTGCTACCACGTTTTCTGTGGAATTGCTGATGCGTGTGTGGCAGGAGGGCACAATGCAAAATGGCAGTATCTTTCCAAGTGGACAGGATGAGCGATCCGTATCAGCCAATCACCCTGCGGATACGACAGTAACGATTTCCCTGGACGAAGCCAGCGATCTGCTGCACAGATTCCAGACCGAATCCGCCCAGGTACAAGCGATCTTCATTTCTCCTGATGGGCCGAGTTCCCTGCTGCGCGGGATCCTCCGCCCGCCGCTCGAAGGAAGGTACTGGTGTGTTCGCACGAGTCAGGAAATAGCCGGCTCGGCGTTGTCGTTTGATCTGCTTGCGACCATCGATCGGCGGTTCGGGGATGCGTGCTCGATGCCCGTAGATGCAGCGTTTCCATTTCGCTTCCGCTATGAATCGTCCCTCAGGTTTGATTTTGAAGACGGCTGCCAGCTGACCCTCTTCGAGTTGGAGGATGGTTCGAGGCCGTCCGCCAGCGAGACAAGACCGTAGCGCGAATCGGATCGCAGTGGTCTATTGCGTGGTCACAGGCGCCACCACATAGACATATTCAAGCGGCTCTTTCCCTGTATTCAACACGTCGTGATGAGTTTGAGGGGGAATGTATACCGCGGCGGGAGCCGTGAATGAGACCTTCTTGCTTCCGTCCAGCAGTGCATCGCCCTGCCCGTGAAGAATGACAAGCGTCTCCTCGTTCTTCCCTGTGGTGTGACGGCCTACAATCCTTCCCTGCATCAGGCGAACAAACCCGCTTCGCACGCCCGCGGTTTGTGGAGCCCCCTGAAGCAATGGGCACCCATTTCCCTCGCAGACAAGCGGAATGACGAGCACCTTCTTCTGCGTCTGTTGTCCAAACGCTAAAACCGCGTACACAAGCAGGCCAAATGCCCCTGTACGAAACCTTGTGAATCCTCTTCCGAGCATACTTCCCTCCCGGAACAGCATACGTTATCATAACTCTTCTGCGCATACTCTTTACTTTTTCGTGCTACCTCTGCAACAATACTCCTCAACAAGTCCATTCCTACCGATTTGTCGCGGTTTGGCTGGCCGGGCCCTGGAACCCGGCCAACCAGACCGCATGGTAGAGCCACAGGTTGCTTAGTCCCTTCAGGAGCCAGTGCCCGTGCAATTTCGCCGACCCGTATTCCTTGCCATGCTCACATCCGCTTCACTGCTATCCGCGCAGCAGCCCACATTGATGGCACACGCGCTCGATCCGCAGGATCACCTGCTGACCACAGTCGAGCAGGCGAATTCGCATCAGCTATCGGGAACTGTCGTTGACACCTCCGGCGCGGTGATTGCCGGGGCAGACGTGCATCTTCTGAGCGCGAATGGTGCGGTACAAAGAACGGCACATTCGGACAGGAATGGAGCCTTTCTGTTTACTGGACTCGCGGCCGGCAATTATCGGCTCGTCGTAATGAATCCCGGTTTTGAAACCAAGGAAATCCTTGTCACCATCGGAATCACCGGTGTGCCGGCCCCGCTGCGCATCGCTTTGGTTGTGGGCGCAGTGAGCACCACCGTCAACGTGCAAGGCCGGGAGGATGACCTCATCGGAA